>CAZDTD010000096.1:6863-14351 GCA_964507995.1 uncultured Pirellulales bacterium
GGTCCTATCTGGACGCGGGCGGGAACGTCTGGGGATGCAGCAACTTCCTCGGCGATGACCGGTTCAACTACGGCAACATCTACGAAGAGACGTTTGCGCAGATCTGGGAGGGGGAATGCCGCATGCAGTGCATGCGATGGGTGGAAAATGAGCTGGATTCGGACACGTGCCGCGTAAATTGCCGGATGGACAAGATCAATCAGTACCTCTGGGAGTTGAAGCACCCGCGTGCGCACGTGAATTTCATCTGATGAGAAGCATGGAATACCGGTACATCATTTTCGATTTTGACGGCGTCCTGGCCGAGAGCAACGAGATTCGGTTCTGGGGTTTTGCCGAGCTGTTCCGCGGCCTCCCCGAGGACGTGATGGCTAAGTTCATGGACTTCGTCCGCGCCAACGGCGGCCTGTCCCGGTACGGCAAGATCCGCCATCTGCACGAGAACATCCTGGGCCGGCCCATTTCCGAAGAAGGGGTCGCCTCGCTGGCGGGCGAATACTCCCGGATCGTCATGGAGAAGATCATCGAGGCCAGGCCGGTCGAGGGCTCGCTCGAGTTCCTCGCGGAGCACAAGGGACGATTCGAGTTTGCCGTCATTTCGGGATCGGATCAGCAGGAACTTCGCGAGGTGTGCCGGGTTCGTGGAATCGATCGATACTTCCGCGAGATCCTCGGGTCGCCGAGCGAGAAGAAGGAGAACATCGAGGGACTGCTGGCCCGGCAGAACTGGGACCCCGAAGCCTGCCTCTATGTGGGGGATTCGCAGAACGACTATCAGGCCGCGATGGATACGGGCATCGGGTTCATCGGACGCAATTCCGGCGTGAGGGACTGGAGCACTTTCGACGTGGTCTCGGTCTCCACCCTGCACGAGCTGCCGGCGGCCATTGAAGAGCTGTCCCGGCGCAGGAGCAAGCTATGAAACGAGTCGTCATCATCGTCGCGCAGAACTTCCAGGACGAGGAGTTCGTGTATCCATACTACCGCATCCTGGAGGAGGGCCTGCGCCTGGACGTGGCCACGCCGGGCGGCCAGAACATGATCGGCAAGTACGGCGTCCCCGCGCGGGCGACGATGTCCACGGACAATCTGAAGGCGTCTGATTTCGATTGCGTTATCCTGCCGGGCGGATTCGAATCGCCGGACCGGCTTCGCATCCGCCCCGAGGTCCTGCGGTTCGTCCGCGAGATGAACGAGGCCGGCAAGCTGGTCGCGGCTATCTGTCACGGCCCGTGGATTCTCATCTCCGCCGGCGTCGTCCAGGGACGCAAGGTCACCGGGTACATGTCCATCGCCGACGATCTGAAAAACGCAGGGGCCCGGTACCTGGAGCAGGATCTCGTCATCGACGGGAATCTGATCTCCGCCCCGCACTACAAGAACAACGGCGACTTCATGAAGGCGGTCGTCACAGCCCTCAAGAGTCAACCATGATTCACACAGTCACAAGAAAAACCGCCGACGAACAGCACAGTGGGCAGTCCGATGGGGCCGCCAGGTGCGCCGTGCAGAGCGCGCCCTACGACGATGTGATCGTGAAGAAGCCCTGGGGATACGAGTACCTGGTCTTCGAAAACGAACATGTCGCGATCTGGATGCTCCAGATCGTCCGCAAACGCAGGACCTCGATGCACTGCCATCCGCGGAAACGAACAGGGCTGATCCTGCTCTCGGGCGACGCAAAGTTCCACCATCTGGAGGGAAGCATCTCGCTGAGTCGCATGGGCGTGGTCAATATCGAGGCCGGCGCGTTTCACTCGACCGAGGCCGCGAGCGATTTGCCTATCGATCCGGTGAGCGAGAACGGCATCTGGGTGATGGAGATCGAGTCGCCTCCGCTGAAGGAGGACCTGTGCCGGATGAGCGACGCCTATGGCCGAGCCGGCGCGACCTACGAGGGCGCCGACCACATGGTCCCCCATCCCACGGAGGTCTTGAGGCTCCAGGAGCCGGAAGAAGGGGATAGACGCCTGCGCCGGACGTTCCAGAATCTGGTCTTCACGGTTCGCAAAGGCGTCCTCCGCGGAGATCGTAACTGCCCTTCGTCGGAGTCGCTGGTGGTGGTGATTGGCCGCGATTCTTCCAGGGAGTGCGCCAACCCGTTCATGGAGGTTGGGCGGGTCGCTTCCTTTGCGGAGTTTCAGGAGAACACGAAAGGCGAAGATTTCGAGGGAGTCACCGTGCTGACCATCGAACAGGAGAAGAAGGTGGTGAAGATTTCCGACTACATCGCATCGACCATCGCGGACCTCGGCGTCCGTCACGTCTTCGGCGTCTGCGGCGGCGGCGCGATGCACCTTGTGGACTCCTTCGGCGGCAGCGACCGCCTGGAGTACATCGCAACGCACCACGAACAGGCCGCGGCCATGGCGGCCGAGGGATACGCCCGCATCAGCGGGGCGCCCGGCGCGACCCTGGTTACCTCCGGGCCCGGCGGGACCAATGCCATCACCGGCGTCTACGGCGCCTGGGTGGATTCGATTCCCACCATTTTCATCTCGGGCCAGGTCACACGCGACACGCTCATCGGCGATACCGGCCTGCGGCAATTCGGCATCCAGGAAGCCAACATCATCGACATCGTTCGGCCGATCACGAAGTACGCCGTGACGATCACCGATCCCGACGCGATCCGCTATCACGTGGAGAAGGCCTGCTGCCTGGCGACGACCGGCCGGCCCGGGCCGGTCTGGCTCGATGTCCCCCTCGATATCCAGAACAAGCTCGTCAACCCCGAGGAGCTTTGCGGCTACACGCCCGAGGAGCCGTCGCAGCCTTGCACCGAGTACGTCCTGAACGGGCTCGTCGGCCAGTGCGTCGAGATGCTCTCGCAGGCGAAGCGGCCGGTCCTGATCTTTGGTTATGGCGTCCGACTCGCGGGCGCGGAGGATTCGCTTCGCGAACTCGTCCAGCGTTTGCGGATTCCGTGCGTGTCTTCCTGGACCACATCGGACATCATTCCGACCGCGGACGAAAACTACGTCGGTCGCAGCGGCATCATGGGCGATCGGGCGGGCAACTTCGCGGTCCAGAACGCCGACCTCGTCATCATCGTCGGCTCGCGGATGTCCATCCCGCAGGTGGGCTACAACTACAAGCTCTTCGCCCGCGGGGCCCGGAAGATCATGGTCGATATCGACGAGGTTGAGTTGAAGAAGCCCTCGTTGCGGCCCGATCTGCCGATCTGCGCGGACGCCGGACAATTCCTGGAGACTCTGTTGGCCAGAGTCGAAGGCGATGGACTCGTTCTCGCGGTCGATGGATGGCGGACGCGATGCCGTCAGTGGAAGGCAAAGTACCCGGTCTGCCTGCCCGAGTACCGGGCCAACCGCGACAAGGTGAACTCGTTCCACTTCGTGGACCAGCTTTCGGAGAAACTCGGTTCCGACGCGGTCGTGGTCACGGACATGGGCACGAGCTTCACCTGCACGATGCAGACGTTCCGGACCAAGGCCGGCCAGCGGCTGTTCACGTCGAGTGGGTTCTCCTCCATGGGGTTTGGCCTGCCCGGCGCGATCGGAGCGTGCTTCGCCCAGGGCCGGCGCAAGACGATTCTCGTCACCGGCGACGGCGGCCTCCAGATGAACATCCAGGAACTCCAGACGGTTGTACACAACAAGCTGCCGCTGATTGTCTTCGTGCTCAACAACCAGGGATACCTGACAATCAAGCTGATGCAGCAGAACCATTTCGGCCGGTACATCGGCTCCGATCCGTCGAGCGGGTTGACGTGTCCCGATATCGTCAAGCTGGCCATGGCCTACGGGATCGAGGCCGAACGCATCGCGGATCAGGACGTGCTGACGCGACGATTGGACGCGGTCCTGGCCCACGAGGGGCCGTACATCTGCGAGATCATGATGCCGCCGGAGCAGCCTCTGATTCCCAGGGTTTCCTCGCTCAAGCTGCCCGATGGGCGAATCGTCTCCAAGCCCATGGAGGACCTGTATCCCTTCCTGGGCCGCGAGGAATTTCGTGAGAACATGATCGTCGAACCTGTGGAGATTCTGAACAAATGATGCAGGAGTTCGACATCGGATATCCTCACAGCAACGTCCGGCGGGTCCTGACGAAGGGCTTCCGCACGATTCGACACCGAATGGCGGCCGCGGGACTGGATGGGGAGTACTACGACGGCCGGCGTGAGAACGGTTACGGCGGATTCCGATACGATGGCCGCTGGGCCCAGATTGTCCCCCGCCTCGCGGACCGCTACGGACTGACCCTGAACTCCGCGGTCCTCGACGTGGGCTGCAAGAAGGGCTTCTTCCTGCACGATCTGAAACAGGCCCTGCCCGGCATCCGCGTCCAGGGAATCGAGAATCATCCCTATCCGCTGGAATGCGCCATGGAATCGGTGAAAGCCGATCTGCTCCTGGCGTCTTATGAGGAGCTGCCGTTCGGCGATGGCGAGTTCGACTTCGTCATGGCCTACGCTTCCATCTACATGCTCAACCTCCGCGGCGTGATGCAGGCCCTTCGCGAGATCCAGCGGGTGGGCAGGGGACAAAGCTTTGTGACGTTCGGGGCCTACAGGACCCGCGAGGGACGCGAACTCCTGGAGGAATGGACCCTGCTCGGTACGACCATCCTGCACGTGGACGAGTGGCAGGAGGTCTTCCGCGAGACGGGCTACACGGGTGATTACGCATTTACGACGGCTGAATCCTTGAACCTGGTTCGAGGTTGAGGAAGGATCGACGCATGGGTTTGCTGTACACGAAAATGAAGGTGTTCCACTACAAGGACAAGATCGACTCGCTGCCTGCGAGCGTTCCGACGATCCTGCCGCCGCTGCACGTCCGCGTCAAGCCGACGAACGTGTGCAGTCACAACTGCTGGTATTGCGCGTACCGCAAGGAGAACATCCAACTGGGCAAGGACATGACCGCGAAGGACCAGATCCCCAGGGACAAGATGCTGGAGATTGTGGAGGACTTTGCGGATATGGGCGTCAAGGCCGTGACCTTCAGCGGCGGCGGCGAGCCCCTGTGCTATCCGCACCTGGCGGAAACGGTCCAGGCCCTCGCGGACAAGGGCATTCGATTCGCCACCTTGACCAACGGGTCGGGTCTCAAGGGCCGGATCGCGGAACTGTTCGCGCACAAGGGGACCTGGATTCGCGTCTCCCTGGACGGCTGGGACGGCCCGAGTTACGCCAAATACCGCGGCGTCTCCGAGAAGGAGTTCGCCAGGGTGATGGGCAACCTCGATGGATTCAAAAAGCTCGGCGGCGCCTGCTACATGGGCGTGGTGCTCATCGTGGATCAGACGAACGCCGGACACGTGTACGAAATGATCGGCAAGATTCGGGACGCCGGCGCCGACAGCGTCAAGGTGTCGCCGTGCATCGTGAGCAACGACGGCGACGAGTGCAACGCCTATCACAAGCCGTATTTCGCTTCGGTGGGCGAGCAGATCGCCAAGGCCACAGCGGATTTCGCGGGCGAGCGATTCGAGGTCTTCAACGGCTACGGCGAGCAACTGACCACGTTCCAGAAATCCTATCGCTGGTGTCCCTACATCCAGATCAATCCGGTCATTGGCGCGGATCTGAACGTCTACTCGTGCCACGACAAGGCCTACAACCTGGACGAGGGACTGATCTGCTCCATCCGCGACCGGCGATTCCGCGATGCCTGGCTGTCGGACAAATCGCAATTCTTCCGGATCGATCCGCGGAAGCATTGCCGCCATCATTGCGTGGTGAACGACAAGAACAAGATGATCCTGGAGTATCTGGACACGGACCCGGATCATGTGATGTTTGTGTAAAGTGGAGTTCTGCAAAATGGAAGATTAGGCCTATATTCTTCAAGGAAATCTTATTCTTCGATTTCCTTGAAGAATTGGCTCGATTCATTCTCGATTGAGTTGTTGCTGTTTGGGAATGAAAAATCGAAGAAAGAGATTTTTCATTCCCAAAGTAGGCCTAATCTTCCATTTTGCAGAACACGGTATAAGGGGTTTTCATGTTTTCGCTGCTGGGCAAGACGATTCTCATCACCGGGGCCTCCCGGGGGCTGGGGTCCGTCTGCGCCTGGGCGTTCGCCGAGCAGGGGGCGAAACTGGTCCTGATGGCCCGTTCGAAAGAGACGCTGGAAGAGGTGCGGGCCTCGTGCAGCCGTGCGGCGGACCATCTGGCCGTTGCCGTCGATCTGACGGATGCCCGGGTCCTGGAGAATGCAGTGCAGGAGGCTGCCGCGTTTCTCGGCGAGATTGACGCGGTGCTTCATGTGGCTGGAGGCGGGCTTGGTCTGCGCGAGCCGCTGATCTCTTCGACGGACTTGCTGAAGCTCTTTTCTCTCAATGTGGCTGCTGCGGCTGAAATCAATCGGCTCGTCGCTCCGGCCATGATGGAGCGGGGCAAGGGCAATCTCGTGCACGTCGGATCGATCGCGTCCACGGACGCTGTGGCCTCCGTGGGATACAACACGGCCAAAGCGGCCCTGGCCGCCTATGTGAGAAGCTTGGGCAATCATCTGGCCGCCCACGGGGTCGTGGTCACCGGCATCTTGCCCGGCGGCTTCAACGCCCCCGGCAACTCCTGGCAGCGGCTCAAGGTCAACAAGCCCGAGGTGGTCAATCGTTTCATCGCTGAGCGGTTGCCGCGCGGCCGGCTGGCCGACGCCGAGGAACTCGTGCCGCTGATCGCATTTCTCTGTTCCGACGCGGCGAGCATGATGGGCGGGTGCCTCGTGCCCATCGACGCTGGAGAAGGAAAGACTTACGCAGTGGCGTGACAATGACTGAGCCCCAGAACAACGTGAACGAAAACGAAGCCTTGAAGGCGTACGCCGCCTCGCTCCGGGCGCGGTTCGGCCCGGGCAAGCGACTGCTCCTGGTCCAGGCGCCGCAGTTCCTCTTCGAGACGATCAACCCCGAGGTGATTCGCAACCGAGGCTATTACGCCTATCCGCCCACGGGACTCCAGCGATTGGCCG
Source organism: uncultured Pirellulales bacterium (assembly GCA_964507995.1). Classification (GTDB taxonomy): domain Bacteria; phylum Planctomycetota; class Phycisphaerae; order Sedimentisphaerales; family Anaerobacaceae; genus PLanc-01. The sequence goes on from CAZDTD010000096.1 coordinate 13,808, forward strand.
AATCCCTGTCCGGACGGGACGTCGAGATCCAGATTCTCGATCTGAATCTCCACGTGCTTCGACGGATCACGGAGGAAGGCCGCTTCGATTCCCAGACGTGGCTCGGCGTTCTGGATGAGCAGCTCGATGAATTGCGGCCGAACATGGTCGGTGTGACCTGTCTGACCGTGTACACCGACCTGTTTGCGACGAATCATCCCTTGACCTCGGTCCTTCGCCATCTGGCGGCGCGGGGCAAGCAGATGGTCATCGTCGGCGGACCGACCGCGACGAACGAAATGGATCGCTATCTCCAGGAGGGCCTGTGCCACTTCGCTGTCGAGGGAGAAGGCGAGGACCGGTTCAACTATCTGCTCGATGTCTACGAGGAGCGACTGGACGCCTCCGAGGCGGTCTCGGGCATCTCGTTCCTTTCGGATGGGCGAGTTCTGCGGACCGAGGGCAAGTGTGCGAGCGTGGAACTGCGGGGGAACCTGATCGCCTCCTATGCGACGGTCGATGTGGAACAGTACTGTCGCGTGGGGAGCCTCAATCCGTATTCGCG
>CAZDTD010000097.1:0-14135 GCA_964507995.1 uncultured Pirellulales bacterium
CAAAGGCGACGGTTTGCAAAACCGTTATTCCTGGGTTCGAATCCCAGCGCCGCCTGTCCGTTTGCGTTGATCCATCTTCCACATTCCACTTGACTTGCCTCCGGGGAAGTGTTAAAATACACAAATTGGGGTGGTTACGACGTGTGCATGATTGAACATCGCACGCGAACCAGGGAAGCCGCAACCACAGGATGATTTCGACGAGAGAACGGAGCGGCCATCCCGGTCGTGGGGGATGAGGGTAGCCGCACAGAGGAACGGTTTCAGTGGAGGAGGACAAGTGATGAAAACGATCCAAATGTCAGTGTTGATGACCAGCCTCCTTTTGGCCAGTGTGGTGAATGCCGACATCGTGACGATTCAGCACACCATGGATTATGAAGACAATAGCTGGACTGAGGGCGTCTGGTTTGTCGAGCCGGGCGTGATTCTCGACCATTGGCCGTATTGCCGAGTGTCCAACGAGGACTGGGGTTGGACCCACGTTGTTTCGGACCGTATCCCGGACGAAGCGAGCGGCATCGAGTCGGCGACCGTGACGATCGTCGCATGGGGGATCGACGTGGAGCTCGGCGAAGACGATGTGATCTACGCCCTGGCCGAAGAACCGGGGACGACTTCGCTGGCTCAAACAAAAGGCGTCAGACTGGGCTTGCTGAACAGCGCCACGATGTCCCCTACGACCGTCTCTTGGGTAAGCGAGGACGAAGACGGCAACCACCAGATCAACGGTTACGAGAATATGTGGTCCACCACGACCTTCGACCTGCCGGCGGAGGCGCTCGATGATCTGTGGGCGAACGGCGAGATATGCTTCTACATAGACATCGACGAGACCAGCCTGAGCGGCATGCGGGCCACATTGGAAAGCGTCGTACTGCGAATCAACTATATCGCGCCCAAGCCCGAGGAGCCCACTCTGGTGAACGTCTACCGCTTCTGGTCACCCGTGCTCACCGGACACTTCTACACGGCCGACGAGGCGGAGGCGGAGTACATCCTGGCAAACTACCCGGACGTGTGGTCGTACGAGACCGTCGCCTTCGCCGCAATGGCCGACGACACCGATACGATGGCTGTTCCCGTGTACCGATTCTGGTCGCCCGTGCTGACCGGGCACTTCTACACAGCGGACAGGTACGAGGCGGACTACGTCGTCGCGAACTTCTCCGCGGTCTGGAGCCTCGAGGGAATCGCCTTCTACGCATATCCGACGGACTACCAGCCGGAGAACACCTATCCCGTGTACCGATTCTGGTCCGACGTGTTCGGCCGACATTTCTACACGATGGATGAGGCAGAGAAGGAATACGTCATGGCGAATTTCTCCGCAATCTGGACCTACGAGTGCATCGCATGGTACGCATTCATGCCCTGAGTCTTGTGCGGGGCCATTGAGACAGAAACAAACGAGCCGGGGGATGCTGAGGCGGCCTTCCCCGGCTCATCGTATACAAACGAAGCTCTTCCGCCTGCGACGCTGCCTCACCGACGCGGGGTGTCGTTCCGCCAGTAATCGGCATGATACGCGGCCCCGTCCTTATTCCAGACCTTGGTGACGATGTCGATATCGCCGTCCCGATCCACGTCGCCAAGCTGGGCGTCGTGCCAGCCGGGATTATCGATCTGGATCACGACCGGCGAGAACGTGGGTTGCCTGCCGCCCGAGGATAGCCAGATCACACCCCGCTCCTTCAATCCGCGAGGCTTCATGGCCAGCTTGCCGCTCGATTCCATGTACGTGTCCGGGTCTTCCTGCTCACCGGCGAAGATGTCCAGATTGCCGTCGCCGTCGAAATCCGCAACGCCCAGCGAGTGGAACGAGCCCGTGCCGGGGACATCACCCGGCGCGGTGGGCGGGTCGGGAACCGGATGTCTCTCCCAGCGGGCCCCCTTGCCCAGGTTCTGGACCCAGTACACATGCGAAAGCCCTGTGTCGCAGTCGCTGTAGACGATGTCGTTGTGCCCATCTCCGTTGAGATCGACGATCCAGGACCGCATGCTGGTGCCATAGGAGGCGTTTTCTACCGCCAGGTGCGGCCACTCGTGCCGAGGCCAGACGCCGAGTCCGTTGTCCGGATTCTCGAACCAGTACCGCGGAATGACGACATCGAGGTCTCCGTCGTCGTCCAGGTCGCCTGCGCCGCGAGGCGCAACGCCGCCGTGATTCTGTTCGCCCTGGCCGATATCGGTCTGCTTCATCTGGGCTGCGGGATCGAACCAGGAGACGACTGTGCCGTGATATGTCACGATGTCGAGCCGGCCGTCGCGATTGAGGTCCGCCGCGATGACATCGTGGCCGCCGCCTGCGAAGGCGTGCATGGGCCATGGAGTATCCGGACTCTCGATCAGACCGCCGGGATTCTCGAACCATACCTGGTTTGAGACGATATCCAGCCGGCCATCCTGGTTGATGTCGAGCGCCGCGGCTCCCAGGGCGTTCGCCAGCCCTTCGGACTCACCCATCGTGTGTCGAATCCAAGTGGCGTCGTCCTTGCGCTCGAACCAGTAGGCGGTCTTCGGCTCCCGCCTCGACAGGACGACATCCAGATCGCCGTCGCCGTCCAGATCGACCAACGGAAGCCCGCCGGTCCCCCAGGCCGATCCGGGCAGTGGGGCGGCAATCGTGAAGTGGGTCCACTTCATCCGTCCCGGCTGCGACACCGCTGTGCCGGCAGTGGCACAGGCAGCCAGTGACGGGTAGACCATCACACACAGAAGAATCGCTCCCGCACAAGTACCTGCCTTGGACATGAGTCTACCTCCATCTCCGAACACGGCCACGACACGCCGGCCGCTCTGTTGCCCGGCACGTCTCAGCACTTAACGCTCACCCATGTTACACCGTTTCTTCGCGTCTTGCACGGAGAACCCAGATCATGAAAGGACTCTTGTCCGGCTCAAACGGGGCACGGGAGTAATCCCCATACAGTTGGATCGGGGTGAAACCCGCCGCCTCCGCCAGTGACTGGAACTCCTCGAAGGAATGAAGACGGAAGTGGAGATTCACGTCCATTGTCGCAACGATGGACCCGTCGTAGTCCCGGACTTCGTAGAACTGCGTTCCGTCCACGCATTCGGACACAGGATCATAGCTCTCCATGGACGACAGGGTGAGCAGACGGCCATTCGGGAGTGGAAAATCGCCGAGCTTGCGTCTTGCCCCGGTTACCCATTTCAGTCGCGTCGGCGGGTTGTGCAGCGTGCAAATGAATCGGCCGGTCGGCGACAGATGGGCCCGGATGGCTCGAAGGGCCTGCCGTTGCTGGGCCGGGTCGGTGATCTCGGCAAATGAGTGGAATGGAATGAAGATCAGGTCGAATCGGCGGTTCAGGGACAGATTGCACACGTCCGCCTCGATGAGATCCGCCGTCAGATCCCTGTCTTGCAGCTTGCCTCGGAAGACCTCCAGCATCTCGGCCGAGCTGTCGACGCAGGTCAGATCGGTTCCCACATCGAGCAGCGGCACGGAAACCCGGCCCGTCCCGCACATCAGCTCCAGCACCACTCCTGCGGTCTTCTTGGCCTCTTCCAGAAAGAAGGGGATATCCAACTCCGTCTGAACGTACGCATCGTACAGGTGCGCGACCCGATCATAGTTCATCGCCGGCATGAGCATCCCCCTGTGATTTCCCCCATCACCCGATTCCCTCCTTAATCTTTGCATAGAGCAGTTGGTCCAGAATCCGACCGTTCTTGAAGACTCCGGCGCGGAGGCGGCCTTCCCGCTCGAAGCCCGCCTTCTCCAGGACACAAACCGACGCATCATTCCCCGCGAAGACGGCTGCGTGGATGCGATGAACCGCCAGGTGCTCGAAGGCCCAGGCGGTGAACAGCCGAACCGCGTCGGTCATGATCCCCCGGCCCCAGAAGGGCTCGCCCAGCCAGTAGCCCAGCTCGGCCGTGAAGCGATGGACGTCCTCCCCGAATTCCAGTCCGATGCCGCCGACGGCTTCCCGCCGGGTCGCGATGGCAAAGACCATCCGCGGATCCTGATTCGCCACCCTGCCGAGAAAGACCTCCGCATCCGCCAGGGTGTAGGGAGAGGGAAAGCGGTCCCGCAGCCACATCGCGACTTTGCGGTTGTTCGCGTAACGAACAATCGAGCCGGCGTCGCCGCGGGCCCAGTCCCGAATCACGTATTCACCAAACTCGATTCTCATGCACTCTCACAATCCCTATTTCATCCCCAACCGCCTGTCCTGGCGGATCATCTTGACCGCCTCGGCAACACGCTTGCGGCGGGTTTCCTCGCGTTTGGCCATGCCAACCCAGTAGATGAACTGCCTGCGATACGAGGGAGCCAGCTTCTCGAAGTTCAGCCGGGCCCGCTCGTCCTTCGCCAGCGCCGCCGCCAGTTCGGCCGGGACAACCGTCGTATCCTCTCTCTGCGAGGCCTTGTCCCACTGGCCGTTCTGCTTCGCCTCCCGCACCTTCGCCAGGCCGGCCTCGGTCATCCGTCCCATGTCGATCATCTCGCGGACCCGCTCTTTGTTTCGCTCAGACCAGATGCTGTTGGTCCTGCGTGGGCAAAACCGATTCATGTGCTTTTCGTCGTCGATCCGTTTGAGGATGCCGTCGATCCACCCGAAGCACAGCGCCTCCTCGACCGCCTCGTCGTAGGTCAGACCCGCTTTGCCCGTGTGCTTCTTATGGAAGACCAGCCAGATCGCTTCCGCCTTGGCATGATTCTCCACCAGCCACATCCGCCAGGCTTCTCGATTCGTAAACGACCGACGACTGCTCTCCGCCATAGTATTCACTCCTTGGCTCAGCTTGATAAAGGCGACAAGCACACGTATACAGCATGGCACCTCCCTTCGTTTTCTCTCAATCTCCATCCACCCGACTCACTGCGTCGACTCCAGGAGGCCGAGTTTCCAGGGGATTTCGCCGTAGGCTTTGCCCTGGCGGTCCTTGTCGAGGACACCCTGGAAGATCAGTCGAAGGTTCGCCGGGTCGATTTCAAGCTTTTCATCAAAGCCGCTCCGCAGAAGCTCGATATGGCTCACCACGTCGGTCCAGCGATCCTCTTTGGGCGTCACATTTCGCATGGAGGCGAAGGCATCGTCCCTCCCGGCAGCCAGAGGCTGCCAAGCGCCGTCGAGCCGGTCGGCGACGTAGGCTTTATAGTATCGCCAGCCATGGCCGTTCTGGGCCTCGACGAGCGTGAGGTACTTGTCCTGTCCCTTGAGGCGATAGGTGTGGCTGGCCTCGAAGATATCGGCCGTGAGCACAACCTGCGGCGTGGACCAGCCCTTGGGGAACTCGGCCAGCAAGGTCTCCGCCCTCCACATCTTGCCGTCGAGCGACGTGAAGAACAGATGCGCCTTCGAGTCGTCGCAGATCACCCAGAAATCCAGCCAGCCTGTGACATTCTCCGGCTTGGCGTCATACAACGGCTGGAGCTTCGTCCAAGAGTTCGGGTCGCCGATCTCCGTCGTGGTCGAGAAGGCCGGCCGATACGCGGGTTCGCCCCAGGCGTCGTCCGCCGCCTGGCAGATCAGATACCACTTTTTGTGCGGCGTGAAGTAGAACACCTGCGGGGCACAGAAATACCCCGGATGGGAGGAAAGGACATGCCGCTCGGCTTGATTCGCCTCACTGAACTCGCTGAAACTGAGGTACACAATCGCATGGGACCGCTGGGGCCCCCGCACCGTGCAGAACAGGTGCCATTTGTCCCCATACCGCACAATCGACGGGTCCTTCACAGAAATCCAGTCCCATCCCCCCGCGGTCCGAGCCTCCACCACCGTCGGGCGATAACTCCATCGGAAGTCCCCCGCTCCGCTGTTCATCCCGGCCACGGCCAGGTTCACAATCATCACGAAGCCAACGCCGCTCATATGCATACCCTTTCCATTCACGGATGACGGTGTGCGAAGCACACCCTACCGCTATCGCCCAATCCGTGTCTGAATCGCTCTTCTCTGTGTCCTCGGTGTCTCTGTGGTGAATCTGGTTCTTCAGAGCATCTCTTCGAGAATCTCGGCAGCATCCTGGACCAATCTGGGGCAGATGGTTCGGAAGAGCCCCTCCTGCGTCGCCCGGCGGGCGCCTTCCGACGTGCTGATGTCGCAGCCGAGCAGTTCCTTGCAGACAACCGCGTGGTTTCGCTGCTGAAACTTCGTGGTAAACTCACGGATGGCGGCGTAGACGTTCTCGCGACCGTCGCGCTGGTCGCAGTTGGGACCCGCGTGTCTGAGGCCCAGGACCATAAAAGCCCCGGTGACGGCACCGCAGGTCTGGGCCAGCCGCATCCCGCCGGCGAAGCCCGAGGCCAGCTTCACCCCCTGCTCGGCCGCCAATCCAACCGCCGGGCCGTAGTGGGCGAGGATCGCCTGGGAACACGCCGCTCCACGACAGAAACATTGCACTGCGTCATCCACTCTGCTCATGCTCATCTCCAATCCAGAGCCATGTCAATCACACACAATCACAGGCTTATTCTAAGCCTGCCAAGCCAATGTGTCCACGTCTGCGGCGAAATCTGCGTTCGGAGTTCCGCGTTTACGCGGTCCGGAACCGCCTGAAGGGGGAACTCCAAACCACGCAACAGTTTCCATTCCCCAAACTGCCCCCCCACACCGCCACTTGCCCGGCGTCCCTGCCCACACCGCCTGCCGACAGCAGGTAGTGTAAAACGACACTGCCGGGCTTGTGAGACCTCGGCTCGACGTCGAGCCGTGACCAGCCCATCGGTCCCATGAGTCGCATTCGTCTTACGGATCCGTACTCGCCCGACGGCGCATGTTTGACACGCCCGACGGATGCGACTATGATCGGATCACGATTATGGAACAGAAATCAGTCAATATTCTGGGCATCGAGACGAGTTGCGACGAGACTGCGGCGGCGGTCGTCTCCGACGGGCGGGAAATCCGTTCGTCCGTCGTGGCCTCGCAGACCAAGCTGCACGAGAAGTACGGCGGGGTCGTGCCGGAGATCGCCTCCCGGGCGCACATCGAGAACATCCTTCCCGTCGTCACCGAGGCCCTGGACCGGGCCGGCGTCGGCAAGGACGAGATCGACGCGGTCGCGGTGGCCAATCAGCCGGGCCTGACCATCGCGTTGGTCGTAGGCGTCACGACAGCCAAGATGCTCAGCTTCATGTGGCACAAGCCGCTCATCGCGATCAACCACTTGCACGCGCATCTGCAATCCGCGATGCTCAGCGAAGACAGTCTGGAACTCCCTGCGGTCGCACTGATCGTCTCGGGCGGGCACACCTGCCTCTACGAGGCCAAGTCACCCCTGGAACTGCGGCTGTTGGGCACGACCATCGACGACGCCGCAGGCGAGGCGTTCGACAAGGTCGCGACGATCCTGAAGCTCCCCTACCCCGGCGGGCCGATCATCGAGCGGCTCGGCAAACAGGGCAACCCCAAGGCCATCGACTTCCCGCGGTCCATGATGGGCCGGGAATCGCTGGATTTCTCGTTCAGCGGCCTGAAGACCGCGGTCCTCTACCACTGCCGGGGCCAGGACATGCAGGGTCAGGACCAGGTCGGCTCCATGAGCGTCCAGCAGATCGCGGATATCGCGGCGTCGTTTCAGGCCGCGGTGATCGACGTGCTCGTGAAAAAGACCAAACGGGCCGCGGAACAGATCGGCGCCAGGACCATTCTCATGGGCGGCGGCGTCGCCGCCAACGGCACGCTCCGCGAGGCCATGCAGAAGATGGCGGACAGGAGCAGGCCTCCGCGCCGGCTGCTGGTAGCCGCGAAGCAGTATTGCACGGACAATGCGGTCATGGTCGCCTCGCTGGCCTATCATAAGTACAAGGCCGGGCTGTTTGCGCCGCTGACGCTGGAGCCGAGCTCGACAGGGTGAAGGGACGCCGCTGGTGCCGTGAAGAGGCAACAGCACACCGTCTCTGACTTGTCACCCCCGCGAAAGCGGGGGTCCAGGAGCCTGCGACGGTTGATGGATTCCCGCTTTCGCGGGAATGACACCCGGGCGCGGGCTGCGACAGGATTGGAATCTCTTGAAGGAAACCAAGCTATTCAACCGGAACATTTGAGACAACTGTTGGAACAGGTCAAGGGCGGCCAGGTCGGAGTCGAGGACGCCATGGAGCGGCTCCGCCAATTGCCGTTCGAGGACTTGGGCTTCGCGAGGGTGGACCACCATCGGCAGCTTCGCAAGGGGTTTCCCGAGGTGATCTTCTGTCCGGGCAAGACCACCGAGCAGATCATCCGCATCTTCGAGTCGCTCGCCTCGCGGGGCAACAACGTCCTGGCCACGCGGGCGAAAGCCGAGACCTTCGCGGCCCTCGCGGGCACAGGCAAGTTTCCGAACGCCCGGTACGATGAGCTGGGCCGCACGATCACGCTGGAACAGAAGGATCTGCCGAAGTCGAAGAGCGTGCTGCCCATCGTGACGGCCGGCACGGCGGATCTGTCCGTAGCGATGGAGGCCAAGGTCACCGCCGAGATCATGGGCCAGCGGACGGAGTTGATCTGCGACGTGGGCGTCGCTGGCCTGCACCGACTCCTGGAGTACGTGCCCAGGCTGAACGAGGCGAACGTCCTGATCGTCGTAGCGGGCATGGAGGGGGCCCTGGCCAGCGTGGTGGGCGGGCTGGTGAGTTGCCCGGTCATCGCGGTCCCAACCAGCATCGGATACGGGTCGAGCTTCCACGGGATCGCAGCCCTGTTGAGCATGCTCAATAGCTGCGCCGCAGGCGTCACGGTCGTGAACATCGACAACGGCTTTGCCGCAGCGATCACCGCGACGATCATCAATCGAAAGATCGACCAAGCCGTGTAACGACAGACTGAGATTGCAGACGGAATCAGACATGGAAGTCATCACCACCATCCCGCCACTTCCGGTTCGGCCCATGGAGGGGCACAAGGGCACGTTCGGACGGGTGCTCATCGTCGCCGGCAGCGTCGGCATGACCGGCGCTGCGGCGTTGGCCGGCCGCTCGGCGTTGCGAGCCGGCGCCGGACTCGTCCGCGTCGCAACCGCCGGGAGCGCCCTGCCCATCGTCGCAGCCATCGAACCCTGTTACACCACGATTCCTCTGGCCGAGGACAGTCAAGGCCGAATCTCTGCAAAGGCCCTCGGCACAATCCTTGACGCTGCGCAGGAAAACGACGTCGTAGCTATCGGCCCGGGCATGGGTCAAAGCGTGGGGTTGCGATCGGTCGTTGAGGCCCTGCTCGGCCAGGAGGCTTTGCGGCTGCTGATTGACGGGGACGGCCTGAACAACCTCAGTAGACTCTCCAGTTGGCAAAAAAAACGCAAGGCGGATATCGTCCTGACACCTCACCCGGGCGAGATGAAACGACTGTGGTCGGGGCTCTTTCGAGAGGAGATGCCCGGTGACAGACAGCAAACTGCCATTCGAATGACGCAGGAAACCGGAACCGTCGTCGCGCTCAAGGGCGCAGGCACGGTGGTTACCGACGGCCAACAGCTCTACGTGAATACAACCGGCAATCCGGGCATGGCCACCGCCGGCTCGGGCGACGTGTTGACCGGGGTCGTCGCGGCCCTCATGGGCCAGGGCCTGAGTAACCTCGATGCGACCATCCTCGGCGTTCACCTCCACGGCTTGGCCGGGGACATCGCCGCAAGTCGGCTCGGCCAGATCAGCCTGATGGCAACAGACATCGTCGCGGCCCTGCCCGAGGCGTTCAGAACAGCCCCCCCCTCTTGAATCGTCCTGCGGGGACATGCGGTCGCCAACTCCTGTCACGCGATTGTTATAGGACGCACCCTGCATCGTGCCGGCTCCGCCGAACCGAGGATTTTGTTGCAGCAGGTGACTGAGGGGCTATAATGCCCCTCCATGTGCATCGTGCAGAATTTGCAGCGTTGGGCGGACATGCAAAGAAAGGATCTGGTATGTCGGTAACTGCTCTTGATGTCATCGTATTCGTCGTCTTTATTGTATCCGTCGTAACCATCGGTCTGGCCAAGAGCCGCAAAGAAAAGACCGGCGAAGACTACTTCCTCGCCGGCCGGGGCCTGTCCTGGTGGCTGATCGGGTTCTCGCTGATCGCCGCCAACATCTCCACCGAGCAGTTCGTCGGCATGAGCGGCCAGGCAGCCGACTGGCTCGGCATGGCCATCGCCAGCTACGAATGGATGGCGGCCATCACGCTGGTCGTCGTCGCCTTCCTGTTCCTGCCCACGTTCCTCAAGAGCGGCATCTACACGATCCCCGAGTTCCTCGAATATCGCTACAACACGTTCGCCCGCACGATCATGGCGATCTGCACGATGATCATCCTCGTCGGCGTCCCCACGGCCTCCGTCATCTACTCCGGCGCGAAGGTGATCTGCGTGTACTTCCAGGGCCAGAGCCTCCTTGGCCTGGACCTGGGCAATATCGTCGTCGGCTGCTGGATCATCGGCATCGCGGCTGCGATCTACGTCTTCGCGGGCGGGCTCAAGGCCTGTGCCTGGGCCGACCTGATCCAGGGCTCCGCTCTCATCGTCGGCGGTGGTTTCGTCATGTACTTCGCGATGCGTGCGCTTGGCCAGGCGGATCCCGCCGCACTGGTCGCCACAGCCGCGGACCCGAACGTCACGGCCGAGCAACTTGCCAATACCGGCGCCTGGGGCCGGTTCATTGCGATCAACCAGGGCGCCCTGCCGGCCGGCAAACTGCACATGGTCCGCGGAATCACGGATTCCACCATCCCGTGGACGGCGCTCGTCATCGGCCTGTGGATTCCGAACTTCTTCTACTGGGGCCTCAATCAGTATATCACGCAGCGCACGCTCGGTTCCAAATCGCTGGCGCAGGGCCAGCGAGGCATCGTGTTCGCCGCGTTCCTCAAGCTGCTGATTCCCTTCCTCGTGGTCATCCCCGGCATCCTCGCGTTCAACCTCTTCCACGCGGACCTGCAAAACGAGGCAACTCGCAAGAACGCCAGTACGCTGAAATCCTTCGAGCAGAAAGAGCCGATCGTCTTTGAGTTCACGCCCGCCTACGCAGAACTGAATGCCGAGACCGCCGCCGGGATGTTCGCGCACAACGCAGCGATGGTCCAACTCGATTCCGCAGCGGCCACGACTCTCACCCCGGACGCCCTCGTCGCCAGGAATACGGAATTCATCGCCACGGCCAAGTCCAAGGGCATCGAGATCTCTCAGAAGCTCGTTGGCCATGACTTCGATGCGGCCTTCCCAACCCTGATCCGCAATCTCGTCTCCGAGCATCGCGGCATCCTGGGCTTTGTCCTGGCCGCCTTGTTCGGCGCCGTGGTCAGTTCCATCGCAGCGATGCTCAACGCCGCCTCGACCATTTTTACGATGGATATCTTCCGCAAGGTGAAGAAGGACGCCTCCCAGTCCGCCCTGATCACCTGCGGTCGTGTGTGCATCGTGGTCTTCGTGCTGATCGCCATCTACATCGCCCCGAAGCTCGACAGCCCGGCATTCGGCGGCATCTTCACCTTCATCCAGGAGTTCCAGGGCTTCATCTCGCCGGGCATCCTGTCGATCTTCCTGTTCGGACTGCTCGTGCATCGCGCTCCTCGCCACGCGGGGACTGTCGGGCTGGTGCTGAACCCGATTCTGTACGGGGCCCTCAAATGGGCAGACAAGATCCCCGGCTTCGGCCAAACGGAAATCGCCGGCAAACTCGCCCAAATCGCCTTCCTGAACCGCATGGCCATCTGCTTCGGCATCATCCTGGCCGTGCTGACCGTGATGACGATCCTCAAGCCGCTGCCCAAGCCGGTAGTCCTGCCGACGAATCCGAAGATGGACATGACGAGCTCGCCCGGCGCGAAGCTCGCAGGCGTGGGCGTCGTGATCCTGACCCTGGTCCTCTATGTGATCTTCTGGTGAGTGACACAGAATCACGCAGTTCCAGTCACGCGACTGCGACGGAACTGCCGACATAAAGAACGCCACTTCACAAACGGCCCTTCAAGATCACCTGAAGGGCCGTTTTTCTTTGCGATAGTCGGCGCAACAGAACTCCACGGGTGCATGACCGTTGTTGCGGGGTTTGGAGTTCCGCCTTCCGGCGGGAAGACGGGTCCGACCCGCATAAATGCGGAACTCCGAACGGCCGAAGTCCTGGATGGTACGCCGGGAACACCAAGTGGGAACTGACGGAGACACGTCCGAAGCGGCCGTGTGGGGGGAGTTTGGCGCTTTCGGGCCTCCAGCGGAATAGCGGGCGGCCCTGCAGGGTTATGGGTATGCGTCAGCATCCCTCCGGCTGGTGGCTCCAAAGCGAAAAACTCCCGGCCGAAGGCCGGAATCTCTGTCCAAGGAGAAGTACGCAAAAGCCGGATGACCCCGCGAAGCACGGTTCGGACCGGCATGAGGAATAGGTGTGCGTTCCCGGTATTCACCGTGCTCGCGGACATCGAACACCCCTTCCCCGCCAGCGACGGCGATACGCGACGCGAGGAGCACGGTCGCCATGATGCCCAGCCAACCGCCCCTCGGAGAACGCCGCAGGGTCTTCCCGTTTGCTCGGATCATGAGATGATCTCCCAAGACAACAGCCCCACAATCGCCTCAACCACGCTCGGTTTCGGCTCAGGATTCGCTTCCATTACGTCGCTGTTGGCCTCCACTTGATTCGCTCTCGCTTGATCGCCAGCGGTGAGTTACGCCCAATAGCTGGAGCGATGCAGGAGCGGAAACTACTGGGCGTCGGCTCCAGTACCGGGTTAGGGGGTCACCCTCACAACCGCCTGGCCAGGGTACGTACCCAAAACATCGCCGTTTCAATCGCCCAGTCCGTCTGTGGCAAGGTCAACTCGGGCATGGGGTCTGACCCCGGTCCATGACCCACCGGGTTCCGGACCTTCCGGAAGTAGTCTTTGAGCATCTCGCCTTCCCATGCGGCCAAGTAGCTACCATTGGCTTTGCTCATCAGGTTGTCGACGTACTGAGCCGCGCCGTTCTCCGTACCACGCGTCCAGCCTTTCGCGTCAGACACAATCTTGATGGCGCTTTCGAGCGCCTTGGCTGCAAAGATCGCTGGGTCCTTGTCGTTGGAGTCCCGGCGGTCAAGCGCCTCCTTCATGTCAATGTCCACGTTCTTCCATGGTGGGGCTGCCACAAGGTCCCAGAACGGCTTAGCGATGTGCTTCTCGATCTGCTGATCTCGCGCAAACTGGATGAACCCGTTGTGGTACGTCAGCGGCGCTCTGGCTCGACGGAAACGCTCATTCAACTCGGTTACCTGACCTTCGAACACCGAATTCATCCTCGCGTTCCAGGCTTTGACGCCATCTACTGCACTGCCAGGAAAGCGAAGGCCTGGCCGTGGGGGCGCATCGCGCATCACAGCCTGAGCCGAAGCTGCGCTGAGCGGCGAGTTAGCGCGTGCGACCTCTTCGCCTCGCAGCCTCAGAGCGAGCTCGACGAAACTGATCCTCTCCTTGATGAAGCGGTCGGCGTCGCATTGAGCTGCATACTTCTCGTTGATAAACTTATCGCACACCTGCTCCCAGGAGAATTCACCTGACACAGGCCGTTCCTGCCCATGAGCATTCGGCAGTGTGCAGCAGTAGGTCCGCCTTGAAAGCTTGTCAACGCCGAGCTCACGCGCCAGCCTGTCGTGGAGCATCTTCCATTTATCTTTGTTCTCCTCGTTCTCCTTGCCCTTCGACGTGTAGTAGGGCAATGCGTCCTTGACGATACCGAATGCTTGGTTGAGTAGCCGTTGTTCCACCTCGGTATACTCCGCCCATATCGGCTGATCCAAGTAGCGATACGCGAAGATATCGGTGAGCATTCTCAGTCTCCTCGTCGAGTCGTTTTCAGAATCATGACGTAGTCTTCCCTGCCCACGAAGTTCGACGGTATGGGTGCGGCCATGTCCCTGCGACGCCTAACAGTAATTGGACGGACCGCATAAGATGCGGGGATTTCCCACCAAAGGCACGCTAAAGCCTTTGCGCACAATGGTTTGTCGCTGGTTCCGGCATTGATCTGGGCTTCGGCCCTCTCGGCCCGATGGCGTAGGTTATGGAAACTGACTGCCGCTTGCATCGAATTCCCCTTCACACGTGACCCGGATTCTAACCCATTCCTGCGGGCGGGTCAATGGGAACGCCGAGGGATCTCGTGTGCGACCGGCAGTTGCATGCCACCGGCTGCCCGGATGCGCCAGCGCATCACCGCGGCATCAGCGCGAACAC
>CAZDTD010000098.1:0-13967 GCA_964507995.1 uncultured Pirellulales bacterium
TGCGGCAGGCATGGGATGCGGATGCCGGTTCGAAGGACGCTCAAAGTCGGAGACGTGCGATGCGAAAGAGCATAGGGCTGGTCGCTGGGATCGCGCTGGCTTTCTGCGCTCGCTGCGGATGGGGCGGCTTCGAGTATCCGTGCGGGGTCCTCGACGCATACGACGCCGATGAGAGTTGCTGGACCGGGATCGATGCGCTGGGCCGCTATCCGGCCCGTGCGATTCCCGAACGATGGCTGGTGGGGCCGCCTCTGTCGGCGGAATCGGCTGTGACCATCCCGACGGATCACTGGGTGGAACTGGCCTTCTCCGGCGAGATCGTGGACGGCGACGGCTCCGACATCGTCGTGACGGAGACCGGAAAGGCGGGCGAAGAGGCGCTGCTGTTCGTGACGGACGGCGGCGACCGGGAGTGCCTGCTGACCAAACTGGTCATCGAGTCCGCGATGACGCAGGAACTCAGTTACGCCGAGGCGGACCTGGCGGGCGTCGCGCTGCCGTTTGCGCCCAGGGCGATCCGCATCGTGGCTCTCGATATGGGCGGCCAGTCGCCCGGCTTCGACCTGGGCTACGCGCAGGCCCGCGTGTCGCACGATGGCGGCGTCTCTGCGTGCAGTCCCAACCCGATCCGCGGGGCGGTTCGGATCGATCCCAACGTGCGATTGGCCTGGTCGCCCGGCTCCTCGGCGCAGCGGTGCGTGCTGTACCTGAGCGATGTAAAGGCGCAGGTGGAAGCGGGGGACCCGGCGGTTCGGCATGGCCCGCTCGGGGTTGATGCGAACACGTTCGATCCGCCGGGATTGCGACTTGGCGGGACGTACTACTGGCGCGTGGACGGTCTGGGACCGGCGGACGCGAACTCCGTCTGGCCGGGCGATGTGTGGTCCTTCACGGTGGCCGACCACGTTGCGATAGACGACTTCGAGACGTACGATGGTCCCGCCTCTCTGTGGCAGGCCTGGCGGCCCGCCGGCTATGCGGACCTGACCCTCGAACAGGAGAGCGTGGACGCCTGCCAGCAGTCTCTGGTGTTTGACTATTACTACGACAGGTTTGCGGATTCATCGCTGTCGCGTTCCTTCGAGACCGGCCAGGATTGGACGAGGGGCGGCGCCCGCGCGATCCAACTGTTGCTGCGTGGGGACCTGCCCAACTCCCAGGGCTGCGAGTTCTATGTCGCGGTGACCGACGGCGTCCACACGCAGGTCCTCTCCGAGGCCGTCGTCACGGAGATCGAGGACGCGCCGCCGTGGTTTGCCTGGAGAGCGCCGCTCGACGATCTGTCGGGGATCGATCTGACGCAGGTCCACGGCGTGACGTTGGGCGTTCGTCCACTGGAATCGAGTTCGCCGGAGGGCTACTGCTGGGGGGTGCTCCACATCGCTGAGATCGAATTGTCTGGTTGCCTGTGCCCGGAATCGGACCGGCCGCAGAGCGATCTGACCGCCGATTGCCGGGTGGATTTCGAGGACTTGGAGCGGCTCGCGGCCGACTGGCGGTATGGACCCGTTCGAACGCTGGAGACGAAAAGGCCGAAGAAGAAACCGGTCGTCTGGTACGAGTTCGACGACAACGTCAAGGACCGAATGGGCCGGGCGGATGGCGCCATCGAGGGCCAGTGCACTTTCGAGGACGGCGTGTATGGGCAGGCGATCCATTTCGACGGCCGGCAAGACGCTGTGACGATCCCGGAAGCATCGACGGTTTTTCAAAGCATTCACGACGCGATCACGATTGCGTTCTGGCAGAAGGCCGACGACTCGGGCCATCGGAACGATACGTTGTTCTGCTCGAACTACGCCTACGGCCTGTCGAACCCGACTCTCGCGATCCATCTCGGCTGCTGGCGCGATCCCGGGCGCTACCGCTGGGATTGTGGCTCGCCGTGGTCGTTTGAAAACTGCCTGGCCGGGCGGCACAGGGACAAATCCGATTGGACCGGCCGCTGGAACCATTGGGCCTTTACGAAGGACATTCGCGCCGTCGCCGATGGTCGGACGGGCTGCATGGAGATCTACCTCAACGGCGAACTCTACGACCGTCTGACCGGAACGGATGCGCCGATCACTGGCATCACGTCATTCGAGATCGGCTCCGGCTGGTACGGCGGCTACGACGGCCTGATCGACGACGTGCAGATCTACAACTATGCCCTCTCGGCGGCCGAGGTCGCCTACGTAGCCACCGACGGCGCGGGCCTCTTCGAGAGACCCGCCTCCGCGGCCGACCTGAACGCCGATGGCGAGGTCGATTTCCGCGATCTGGCGACCCTGGCCGCAGAGTGGCTCCAGGACGAACTCTGGCCGTAACGCGATGACACAGGAGGTTCGAATGTGCGGGTATGCAGGACGCAGTCAACTCGTGGTTCACATCTTTATCGCGATGGTTCTCACGTGCCTGGGCGCGACAGTCACGGCGGAGGGGGCAGGCGGACCGATGAGCGTCATTCCCTCGCCGGTCGCCTGTGAGCCTCGCGAAGGCTCCTTCACGATCTCTCCGTCGACTCGCGTCGTTGCGGCAGGGGACGCGGCGGCGGAGGCCTCGAAACTCATCGACCTGCTTGCCCCGGCGATGGGCCATCGGCTCCGGCTTGTCGGCGATGCGACGGTCTCTGGCGCGATCCGACTGCGGATCGAGGCGTTGCTCGCGGACCGCCTCGGCAGCGAAGGCTACGAGCTGGACGTGACGACGCGGTCGATTGCGATTCATGCGGCCGGACCCGCGGGATTGTTCTATGGCGTTCAGACGCTGCGACAGTTGCTGCCGTCGGCTATCTTCAGCGAGAAGAGCGTCGTCGTCGCCGAATGGACCGTGCCGTGTGTGCGAATTGTGGACTGTCCGCGATTCAAGTGGCGGGGCCTCCTGATCGATCCCGCCCGGCATTTCATTCCGGTGCAGGATGTCGAACGGTTCATCGATGTCATGGCCCTGCACAAGTTCAACCGTCTGCAGATCCATCTGACCGACGATCAGGGCTGGCGGATCGAGATCCGCAAGTATCCCCGCCTGACGGAGATCGGTTCCTGCATGGACTTCACGAAGATGCAGCAGGCCTCCGACGCGAAGTCACAGAACGCCTCCGAGTCCTGCGGCTTCTATACGCAGGACGAGATTCGCCGGCTGGTACGCTACGCTACGGACCGCCATGTCACGATTACGCCGGAGATCGAGATGCCGGCCCACACCGGCGCTGCGATCGTATCCTATCCGGTCCTTGGCCTGTACCCCGAGAAGCTGGACGCTCTCGATCCCTCGCAGCGATGGACCGCCAACGAGCGGGTCCTGGCGCCGCGCCCGCAGACCGTCGCGTTCATGCAGGACGTGCTGGCGGAGGTGATCGAGCTGTTTCCCAGCCGGTATATCCATATCGGAGGCGACGAGGCCAACATCGCCCACTGGAAGCAGAGCCCGGAGATGCAGGCCATGATCCGCGAACGGAACCTCCAGGGCGAAGAGGGACTCCACAGTTGGTTCATCGGGCAGATGGATGTGTTCCTGACGTCTCGCGGCCGCCAGTTGGTCGGCTGGGACGAGATCCTCCAGGGCGGCCTGGCGCCGGGCGCCGTCGTGATGAGCTGGCGGGGCGAAGCTGGAGGAATCGCGGCGGCCCAGGCGGGACACGACGTGGTCATGGCGCCGACCTCGCATACGTACTTCGACTACTGCCAGGGTCCGCCTGCGACGGAGCCCAAGGCCATCGGGGGACACATCCCGCTGGAGAAAGTCTACGCGTATGAACCCATTCCGACGGCGTTGAACGCCGATCCGGCGGGCCGCGTGCTCGGCGGGCAGGGCCAGTTGTGGGGGGAATTCATCGCCACGCGCGAACACCGCGACTACATGGCCTATCCGCGATCCGTCGCGCTGGCGGAAGTCCTCTGGTCTCCGCGACAAGAGCGCAACTACGAACAGTTTCTGGTCCGGCTTGGGGACCACCTGGCCCGGTTGCGCGTTTTGGGCGTGAACTATCGGTCGCTGGACCGATAGACGCACAGACGCCTGTGGCAAAGCGTCGACAAATCAGTCTCCAGATTGTGACGCGGACTTGCTGTCTCGAATGCCGGCCGTTATGATAAAAAGATTCCGCACGGCCCATGCGACGATCTGCGAAGGGCCGGCATCAGACGGAATGCTGTGATGGAGAACCACACGACGACTGCGTAAACAGGGCGATCCGGGATGGGTAAAGAAACGGCGAGCAAAAGGCGGACGATTGCGCAGCCCAGGGGCCGGACGGCTCGGGCGCTTCGCGAGCGGGCGAAGGAGTTGAGCTGTCTCTACCACATCAATCAGACGCTCGAAGGGACCCTCGGTCCGCCCGATTCGCTGTTTCAGCACATTGTCGAGTTCATACCGCCGGCATGGCAATACCCGGAAATCGCATCGGCGCGAATCGTTCTGGATGGCCGGCAATACGAGACATCCGGCTTCGAGAAGGGCTGCCATGAGCAGACCTCCGAAGTGATCGTGGGCGGAAAACGCAGAGGCATCGTCAGCGTAGCCTACCGGGAGACCCGGCCGGTCCTGGACGAGGGGCCCTTCCTGAAGGACGAGCGGAGCCTGCTGGACGCCATCGCCAGACAGATCGCCGTCCTCGTGGAGCATCGGGAGGCGGGGGAAGAACGGGCCCACCTGCAAAAGCAGCTCATGCACGCGGATCGGCTTGCCACGATCGGGCAACTGGCGGCGGGTGTCGCTCACGAGTTGAACGAGCCGCTCAGCAGCATTCTCGGCTTTGCCCAGTTGCTCGAACGAGATCCGGGAATGCCGGGGGACGCAAAGCAGGACATCCGCAAGATCGTGACCGCTTCGCTTCATGCCAGGGAGATCATCAAGAAACTCCTGCTGTTTGCGCGACGGACGCCTACGTTCAAAGGCCCCGTGGATCTCAACGACGTTGTTGTGCGGGCCATGGATCTTTTTCGACACCACTTCGAGAAAGAAGGGATCGAGCTGTCCTGCGTGCTGTGTCCCGAGGTGCCCATGCTGGCGGCCGACGCCGGCCAATTGACCCAGGTGCTGGTCAACCTGGTCGTGAACGCCGTTCAGGCCATGCCGGACGGGGGGCGACTCATCGTGCAGACCCGCGTGCAGGATGGACAGGTCTTCTGCACCGTCGAAGACACGGGAGTCGGAATGACCGAAGAGGTGCTGAACCGCCTGTTTGTGCCCTTTTTCACGACGAAGGAGGTGAGCCAGGGGACCGGTTTGGGCCTGCCTGTGGTCCACGGAATCGTCGCCTCTCATGGAGGGACGATCGAGGTCGCGAGCGCGCCGGGCGAAGGAACCACCTTCACCGTTCGACTGCCCATCGATCCAACCCTTGGCCGGGAGGACATGCCGGAACCATGAATTCATCCGATGCGAAAGAGACGATCCTCGTCGTCGATGACACGCCCAGTACGCTCGAAGTTCTCCAAAGGAATCTGACTGCGGCCGGCTACACGACCTATACGGCTTCCAATGCCGTCGATGCGCTGAACCTCCTCGACGGTACGCTCGTCGATCTGGTCATCACCGATCTGAAGATGCCCAAGATCAGCGGCATCGACCTGATCCGCCACGTCCGGGAGAACTACCGGAACACCGCGGTCATGATGATCACCGGCTATGCGACCGTGGACAGCGCGGTGGAGGCCGTGAAAAGCGGGGCCGAGGAGTACGTGCCCAAGCCATTCACCGACGACGAACTCCTCGCGGCGGTGCGTCGCGTGTTGGGCAAACTCGCGCAAAGGCGCCAGGCGATAGCAGTCCCCGCTCGAAAATCGGGCTCCACTTACGGCCTCATCGGCGAATCGCGTCCGATGCAGAAGGTCTTCGCGGCGATCCGCAAGGCGTCTTCGACCTCGGCGACCGTCCTGATCACCGGGGAAAGCGGCAGCGGCAAGGAACTCGTCGCGCGGGCGATCCATTACAGCAGCGCGCGAGCCTCCGCTCCATTCGTGCCCGTCAACTGCGGCGGCATCCCCGAAAGCCTCCTGGAGAGCGAGCTGTTCGGCTACGTCAAAGGCGCGTTCACCGGCGCCCAGGAATCGCGGGCGGGTTTCTTCCAGACCGCCGACGGCGGGACGATCTTCCTCGACGAGATCGCTGAGACGAGCATCGCCATGCAGGTCAAGCTCCTGAGGGTGCTTCAGGACAAGGAGGTTCGCATGGTGGGCGACTCGCGCACCAGAAAGGTGGACGTGAGGATCGTTGCGGCCACGAACAAGGACCTTCAGAGTCTCATCCAGAGCCGCATGTTCCGGGAGGAGTTGTACTATCGCATCAACGTGGTCTCGATCGAGGTTCCGCCCCTGCGGGCCCGAGGGGGCGACATCCCGCTGCTGGTCCGGCACTTCGCGGAGAAGTTCGCCGGCGAACTGGGCAAAGCGATTCCGACGTTCTCCGAGAAGGCGATGGCGGCGATGCAGAACTACGCCTGGCCGGGCAATGCGCGGGAGCTGGAGAACGCGGTCCAGCGGATCGTCGTCATGCACGATGACAGGGTGATCGAGGTCCCGGACCTGCCGTCCTTCGCCCGATTCTCGGCCCTTCGCACGACCGGCGTGGACCGGACGTTGGCCGAGGTGGAGGCGGACCACATTCGCAACGTCCTGGCGAATGCCGGCGCCAACAAGACACGGGCTGCCCAGATTCTCGGAATCGACCGCAAGACCCTGCGCAAGAAGATCGTGGAATACCACCTGGATTCGTAGGGGCAAGCTTCCATGTCTGTCCTGGACTGGGGAAAATCTCCCCAGTGGTCCAATTTTCCCCGCCATCGACGCCGCGATTCGCCGGATTCCAACGAGTGACTTTCTCCTGCATGCCGGCCGGCAAGAATCTTCAACGCGATGTCCCTGCGGCACTTACGGCTGAAACCACGTGGGGGAGTGGGGGATGATTGCCCGACTGGCACAACGATTGCTTGGTACACGAACGTCTGTGTCAGAACAGGAAGGCGTGGTTGTGCGGCCACGCCGAATGATGTCCCGCGCAGCGATGTGGTCGGGATCGTCGGTCACGGGCGTATTCCTTCGGGCAAGTGCAGAAAAGGGAGGTTGCCGCGATGGCATCGGGAGAACAGTCTCTGGGCTTATGTTCAACCTGCAACAACCGTTCCATATGCACCCGACGCGAGGGCATCCGGCTTCCCGTGCTGTTGTGCGAGGAGTTCGACGACCTGGCGACGCGCGAAATGGCGTCGGACCCCGATCCGGTCGTGGCGGAAGAAAAACCCGCCCTCGATACGGCGATGGGACTGTGCTGTGACTGTGCGAATCGCAAGGCCTGCGCGCTCCAGGATTCGCCCGGCGGTGTCTGGCACTGCGAGGAATACTGTTAGTTAGAGAGATGTCGCCGCATCGCGGCGGCTGTTCCCTGCCGACAAGAGGTTCCAATGGAAGACCATGTAGTTGAGGAAATCGTCGCCCGGCATCACGGCTCGCTGGGAGGCACGCTGTCGATTCTCAGCGAGGTCCAGGCGAAGTACGGGTATCTGTCGGAGGAGGCCCTGCGCCGGATCGCCCAAGCGACCGGCGACTCTCTGACGGACATCTACGCCGTCGTCACGTTCTACCGGGCCTTCAGCCTGAAACCGCGGGGCAAACACCTCGTATCCGTGTGCCTGGGCACCGCCTGCCACGTGCGGGGGGCCCCGAAGATCGCGGAGGAGTTCAGCCGGCTGTTGGGCATCCGGCCCGGCGAAACCACGCCGGACAAGGAGTTCTCCCTGGAGACGGTGAACTGCCTCGGCGCCTGCGCGCTGGGCCCGACGGTGGTCGTGGACGACCATTACTTCCGGCATGTCACGACTGCCAGGGCGCCGCACATCCTGGAACAGGCCCGCAGCGGCTTTGCGAAATCCGGCGACGGCCTGGACCACCGGGTGTTCCCGATCAGCGTGAGCTGCCCCCTGTGCGGCCGGTCCCTGATGGATGCCGAGCACGAAATGAAGGGCCATGCGTCCATCCGGTTCGCCGCATCCGTCGCAGGGAAAACGGACGTCGTGCATCTGTCCGCTTTCTACGGGAGCGCCGACGTGCACTGTGACGACGGGATCGCGGACGGGACCTTGACCGTCCTCTCGTGTCCGCACTGCGGTGGAGACCTCGCCGGCGGATCGGGGTGTCCGGAGTGCGGCGCCACGATGGCGATGATGACGGCCGGGAAATACGCGGTTTTGCACGTCTGCGCCCGGCGTGGATGTCCGGGACACCGGCTCGATCTCGTGACGCCGACGCAGGACGCTTCCAGAGAGGGGACGAAGGCATGACGGAAAGGATGAAATCGACAGGCGATTTCCGGGAGTTTTGCCGCACGGTCACAGGCGGGTCGGGGACCGGGAAACCGTGTCTCATCATCTGCGCTGGCACCGGCGGCCAGGCGAGCGGCTCCAACGATCTGATCCGCATCATCAAGCGGCAGATCATCGAGCGCAACCTCGGCGATCGCCTCTCGCTGCGGATCACGGGCTGCCTGGGCTTCTGCGAGATGGACCCGTTCATCGTCGTGGAGCCGGGACACGCCCTCTACGCCAAGCTCGAGATGAAGCATGTCCCGCGGATCATCGACGCAGTGCTCAAAGGCGAAGTGGTCGAGGAGTTGCTCTATCGCGAGCCCGGCACGACTCACAAATGCAGTTGCCAGGAGGAGATCCCGTTCTTCAAGGGGCAGAAACGGATCATCCTCGGCACCAACCAGCGGATCGATCCGATTCGAATCCTCGACTCCATCCGCGAGGGCGGGTACGAAGCCCTGCTCAAGGCGCTCGACCGCTCGAATCCCGAGTGGATCGTCGAGGAGATCAAGCGGTCGGGACTGCGCGGCCGGGGGGGAGCGGGCTTCCCGACGGGCAGGAAATGGGAACTGGCGCGCCAGGCGGCCAGGGTCGGCGGGAAGAAATTCATCGTGTGCAACGCCGATGAAGGGGACCCGGGCGCCTACATGGACCGCAGTCTCCTGGAGGGCAATCCGCACGCGATCATCGAGGGTCTGACCCTCGCTGCTCTCGCAATCGGCGCCACGCACGGCGTCATCTACGTCCGCAGCGAGTATCCCCTGGCGATCAAGCATTCGCAAATCGCGCTGCGGCAGGCTCGCGGCATGGGCCTGCTGGGCGACGATCTCCTCGGATCGGGGATTCCGTTCGACATCGAGGTCGTCCGCGGCGCCGGGGCTTTCGTCTGCGGCGAGGAGACGGCCCTCATCAAGTCCATCGAGGGGCGGATGGGCGAGCCACGGCAGCGGCCGCCGTACCCGATTGCCAAGGGCATTTTCGGCGCCCCGACCTGCATCAACAACGTCGAAACGCTGGCCAACGTGCCGTTCATCATCCGGCACGGCGCGGACGCTTTCGCCGCCATCGGCGTCGAGGGCAACACTGGCACGAAGATCTTCTCCCTGGTCGGCAAGATCCGCAATACCGGGCTCGTCGAAGTCCCGCTTGGGACGCCGATCAAGGAAGTGGTGCATGAGATCGGCGGCGGGCCCATCGGCAAGACGCGAGTCAAAGCGGTCCAGACGGGCGGTCCTTCCGGCGGGTGCATCCCGGCCTCGATGTTCGACCTGCCCATCAGTTACGACAGTCTGATGAAGGTCGGCTCGATCATGGGCTCCGGCGGCATGATCGTCATGGACGAGAACACCTGCATGGTGGACGTCGCCCGGTACTTCATGAACTTCCTCAAGGACGAGTCCTGTGGCAAATGCCTCACCTGCCGCAAGGGCACGCAGCGGATGTACGAGTTGCTGGAGGACATCACCCTCGGCAAGGGAACGCCCGGCCACCTGGAGTTGCTCGAGGAACTGGCCCGGGTCGTCAAAGACACGACCCTGTGCGCGTTGGGCCAGTCCGCTCCCAACCCGGTGTTGAGCACCCTCAAGTACTTCCGAGAGGAATACCGCAGGCACATCGAGGACAAACGCTGCGACGCGTTCGTCTGCAAGAGCTTAGTCGGCGCGCCGTGCCAGGCGGCCTGCCCGGTGGATACCGAGCCGTGGCGGTACATCGCCCTGATCGAGAAGGGGCAGTACGAACAGGCGTATCAAGTCATTCGCGACGCGAACCCGCTGCCGGCTGTTAGCGCCAGGGTCTGCGACCGCAAGTGCGAGCATCGTTGCAGTCTGGGCGTCGGCGGGGGCGAAGCCATCGCGGTCCGCGCGATGAAGCGGTTCGTCACGGACCGCGTGGACCCGGCGGTGTACCGCCCCGAGTTACGGTCCGGGACGAACGGCCGGGGGAAGAAGGTGGCGGTGGTTGGCGCAGGCCCGGCGGGGCTCGCGGCCGCCCACGGCCTGTCTCTCCTCGGACACAGAGTGACGCTCATCGAGGCGGAGCAGGAGTCCGGCGGCATGCTCGCCTGCTCGCTGCCCGCCTACCGGCTGCCCAGACGGATCGTCCGCGAAGAAATCAAGACTCTGATGAACGACAACATCCGGGTCCGGCACGGCGTCGTCCTCGGCAAGGACGCCAAGATCCAGGAACTTTTCGCCGAGGGATTCCAGGCGGTCTTCCTGGCGATGGGGGCGCACGAAAGCTGGCGGCTGGAGCTCGAAGGAGAAGATCTGGAGGGGGTCTATCCCTCCATACAGTTCCTCAAGGCGTTCAACCTCCGCGGCGAGGAGCTGGCGTATGGACGCGTCGGGATCGTCGGCGGCGGAAATTCCGCGGTCGATGCCGCCCGTGTCGCGCTGCGGCAGAAGAAGGTCACGAGCGTCACGCTCCTGTACCGGCGCACCCGCGACGAGATGCCCGCCTACGAGGAAGAGGTCGAGGCCGCCCTGGAAGAAGGCGTGACGATCGAGACGCTGGTCTCACCGGTCAAGATTCACGTCCGCCAGGAGGAGATCGAAGCGGCCCTCCGCGAGGGCGTCGCGCTGGAGACGCTCGTGTCGCCCGTGCAGATTTGCGAGCGGGAAGGACGCCTGGTCGGCATCCGGTGTGTTCGCAACCGCCTGGGCGAGCTGGACGCCAGCGGCCGGCGCAAGCCGGTCCCGGTGCCGGGAACCGAGTTCGCGCTGCCGCTCGACACGTTGATCGTCGCCATCGGCGAACGACCGCAGAGCGGCTGTCTGGCCGCGATGGGCCTGGACGTGGACAAATCCGGACGGGTCAAGGTCGATCCCAAGACGCTCACTACGAGTAGGGAAGGTGTCTTCGCCGGCGGAGACCTCGTGACCGGCCCGAACACCGTGATCGACGCCATTGCCGCCGGCAAGAAGGCGGCGAAGATCATCGACCGCTACCTGCAAGGCGAGCCCTTGCTCGTTCCGGCCGAGCCGAAACTGCCGACCGTGTTCGTCGAACCGGCCGTCGTCGGCGAGGAGGAACTGGAGCACGCGACCCGCGCGGTCCAGCCGGCGCTGCCTGTGAAAGGGCGGCGGAAGAACTTCAACGAGGTGGAGCGGTCCCTGTCCGAGGAACAGGCCAGGGCGGAGGCCCGGCGGTGCCTTCGATGCGACCTCGCCTTCACGAAGGATGGGCACACGGCCTGCTCGCAGCACGCCGCTGTTGGAGACAAGACAGCATGATAACGCTTACGATAAACGGACTGGATGTCACCGTCGAGAAGGGTTCGACCCTTCTCGACGCCGCGAAGT
This sequence comes from uncultured Pirellulales bacterium, assembly GCA_964507995.1. Lineage (GTDB taxonomy): Bacteria > Planctomycetota > Phycisphaerae > Sedimentisphaerales > Anaerobacaceae > PLanc-01. Next base: position 11,584 of record CAZDTD010000098.1, read on the forward strand.
TCCTGGGCTTCCCCATCCCCACGCTGTGCCACATGGAGGGACTGAACCCCTACGGGGCGTGTCGGCTCTGCGTCGTCGAGATCGGCGAAGGCTCCGGCGCGAAGCTCGTCTCCTCCTGCACCTATCCGGCGGAGCAGGGCATGAAGGTGCGAACCGCCTCGAAGCGGGTCGTTCGGGCCCGCAAGATGATCCTCGAGCTGCTGCTGGCGTCCTGCCCCCAGTCGAAGACCATCCAGGACCTCGCCTCGAAGTACGAGGTGAAACAGCAGCGATTCCGTCAGGAATACGAAGACTGCATCCTCTGCGGCCGGTGCGTGCACATGTGCGAGGAGCAGATGATGGCGAAGGCCATCGGCTTTCGCGGCAGAGGACAGAACCGGAGCATCGGGACGCCTTTCGACGTGCCCTCCGACGTCTGTCGGCAGTGCGGGGGCTGCCTCTACGTCTGTCCCGCCTGCTCGCTGCGGTGCACGTATACGGAGCCCGAGAAGGCCATCTGCGGCGGCTGCGCCAACCTCAGCCCGCCATGCCTGGAGAAGGAGCCGTTCGACGACATGATGTGTTACATGAATCCGTGCGTTGCCTGTGAGATCAAGAAACCATAGAGGAACCCAAGGAGGTACCCTGCGATGTCCCTTTCGAGAGTGAATTCGTCTGCCGCCACCCTTACGAAGAACCGAACGGAAGGTTCCGTGACGCCCTCCTCGGGCATGTGCGTCACCTGCGTAGACGGCTGCATCGGCATGTGCGAGATCGGCAAATCCGCCTATCGCGGCCACGAGGTGATCTATCCCCAGCCGTTCGGCGTCATCACGACCGCCGCGGAAAAACGCTACCCGGTGGACTACTCGCACCTGAACATCATGGGCACGTGCGTCGGCGCCCACGGGATCGAGGCGGACAGCGACAAGGCGATCTTTCCCGCCGTCAATCTGGAAGTCCGATTCGGCCACGACAAGGGGATCAAGTTCCGATATCCCTGGCTGATCTCCGGGATCGGTTCCACCGACATCGCCAAGAACAACTGGGAAGGTCTGGCGGCTGGCTCGGCCCTGGCCGGGACCGGGCTGACGATCGGTGAGAACGTCGCCGGCATGGACAACCAGGCCCTCATCAAGAACGGCCGGGTCATCGAAACTGTGGACCTCAAGAGACGGGTGAAGCTCTATCGCGACTACCAGCGTGACGGCTACGGCGCGATCATCGTTCAGGCGAACGTCGAAGATACCCGCCTGGGCGCACAGGAATACGCGATCAAGGAGCTGGGCGTCGAGTGCGTCGAGATCAAGTGGGGCCAGGGCGCCAAGAACATCGGCGGCGAAGTGAAGATTCGGGATTTGAAGAAGGCCCAGCTCTTGCACGAGCGAGGGTACATCGTCCTGCCGGATCCGACGAACCCCGCCGTCATCGAAGCCTTCCAGCACGGCCACTTCAAGGAATTCGAGCGGCATTCCCGCGTCGGGATGGTGTCCGAGGAATCGTTTGCCCAGCGGATCGAAGAGCTTCGCAAGGCCGGAGCGAAGTATATCTTCCTCAAGACAGGCGCGTATCGGCCTGCGGATCTGGCCCGCGCGTTGAGTTTCGCGTCGAAATGCAAACTCGACCTGCTCACGGTGGACGGCGCCTCCGGCGGGACGGGCATGAGCCCCTGGCGTATGATGAACGAGTGGGGCGTGCCTCCGATCTACCTGCATTCGCTGCTCCATACCTACGCCAAGCGGCTGGCGGACAAGAACCGCTACCTGCCGGCGATTGCGGTCGGCGGCGGCTTCACGTTCGAAGACCTGATCTTCAAGGGCCTGTCCCTGGGGGCTCCCTACGTCAAACTGATCGGCATGGCCCGCGGCCCGGTCGCTGCGGCCATGGTCGGCAAGACCATCGGTCGGGCCATCGACGCCCACCAACTCCCGGTTTACGTCGAGCGGTTCGGCTCCACGAGGGACGAGATCTTCGTCACCGCAAGCGAACTGCGAAAGGAATTCGGCAACGGCGAGTTCGAAAAACTCCCCGCGGGCGCCATCGGCCTGTACACATATTACGAGCGGTTGGCCCAGGGCCTGCGTCAACTGATGGCCGGCTGCCGCAAGTTCTCGCTCGAGTACATGTCTCGCGACGATGTCGCGGCGCTGACGCCGGAAGCGGCCGAGATCACCGGTCTTCGCTACATCATGGAAGTGGACGAAGGGCGAGCCGAGGAAATCCTCGACAACTGATGCTCAACGGTCTGTCGTGTCTGTTCGATTCGGTCGGCGGCGAATTCGTCTGGAAGGGGCGTCGTCGCCGACCGCAGGAAGGGCTGTGCTGCGTCGTTCCGTGCGGTTGCGGCGCCTGACAGGAGGCGCCAGCGTCCAACGGGATCGGAGCAGGAGGGATTCGAACCCCCG
>CAZDTD010000099.1:0-13932 GCA_964507995.1 uncultured Pirellulales bacterium
GCCTTCTCCTGGGGGGCTGCCAGTCCACGAAAGAAACACAGACCGAACCCGCCCAAACCCCCGAAGTCCAGGCGACGCAGGAAACGAAGCCGGCGGAACCGCCGGCCGCCCAGACCGGTGAGCCGGTCAGCCTTTTCGACGGTCAGACACTCGGCCAGTGGAAACCCACGGATTTCGGCGGGCAGGGCGATGTCTACGTCAAGGACGGCGCCATCTACATGAACATGGGCAACTACATGACCGGGATCACCTGGTCGGGCCCCGTCGTGCGGATGAACTACGAGATCACCCTGGAGGCCATGCGGGTCGAAGGCAACGATTTCTTCTGCGGCCTGACGTTCCCTGTGGCGGACAAGCCGTGTACGCTCGTTCTCGGCGGCTGGGGTGGCGGCGTCTGCGGTCTGTCCACCATCGACTACTACGATGCGTCTGAGAACCAGACCACGCGCTTCATGAATTTTGAGAAAGGCAGATGGTATTTCGTTCGCCTGCGGGTCGTGCCCGACCGCATCCAGGCCTGGCTCGACGGCGAAGAGCTTGTGAACTTCGAAACCGCCGACCACAAGATCGGCATTCGGGTCGAGGTCGACTCCTCGCAGCCGCTGGGCATTGCCACCTGGATGACCACGGGCGCCGTCCGGAACATCAAGGTGAAACAGTTACCCGAGCAGACCGAGTAACTTGCGGACACAACTCGCTGCCTGCGGGCTCAATGCCCCAGCCCGAACTTCTCCAGGAGTGCGGCGGCCGATACGCCGGCTACGCGCACCTGTTTGACCGGATTCGTCTGGCCGGACAGAATGTCGATTGCATTCTTCCTGACGCCGAGCTGTTTGGCGAGAAAGGCGATCAGGCACTCGTTGGCCTTGCCTTTTTCGGGTGGGGCCGCCACCTTGATCTTGACCATGTTGTCCAGGACGCCGGAGATTGCTGTTCTGCTGCTGCCCGGGACGATTTTCGTGGTAAAGACCACGCCGTCGGCGTCTTCCTGGATGAGGGGGACAGGCATAGCTTACTCCACGATTTCCCGCAGGTTGGCGCCGATTGCCATCTGCACGTACTTCTCGATCTGCTCGGCCAACTCGCCCAGCGAGGGCAACTGGAAATCCTCGTAGAAGCCGGCGGCGAACTCGCCGTTCAACGCCCGCTTGAAGATCCTCACGCGGATGATCGAGGGTTGCGAGAGGGCTTTGGTGTAGTCGCTATCCTTGTGCTCGGTGAGTTCGACCCGCCAGTTCTCGCTGATGAACACGAGGCACTTGCCCGTGTACACCGCGGTCGGAAAGTAATCGCGCAGAAGTTTGAGAGTATCCATCCTTCGTCCTATTCGTCGTATCAGTTCCATCAGTCCTACAGGGCCTATGGGACACCCGCGGCCGCCCCTTCACTGAGTCTTCTTCGGCTCGCCAAACATCTTTACATCGCCGCAAAAGACCTGGGAGTGCTTCTCCCAGGCAGCCATCGTGCGTTTAAGGTTGTCCTGGGCGTCGCCGCAGATGCCGTAGCCATGGAAGCCGATCGGACCGGTATAGCCGGCGTTCCGCAGGGTTTCCAGGAACCCACGCACATCGAAGGTACCGCGATCGAGCGTCTGAATCAAGGTTTTCCAGTCCTTGCCGTCGGCGTCGGCGCCGTTGATGCTCACGACGGATAGATACGGCATCGCCTTCTCGATCGCAGCCTTGGCGTCGCGGTTCTCGCTCACTCGTAGCCAGTGACAGAGATTGAATGTAACGCCGACGTTCGGACGGCCCACCTTCTCCGCCATGCGTACGGCGTCCTCCACGGTCTCCAGCCAGAATCCACAATGCGAATACAGCGAGATTCGCACTTTGTGCCCCTGCGCCGCGTCGGCGAGTTCACGAAGGATTTCGACCGCTCGGGCATCCCCCTCCGACGCCGAGGGTTTGTGCGTCGCACTCTGGACAAACAGCCAGAGGATCGTATTGCGTCCATTGAGGACCTTCATGGCCTCCTTGAGCGACGGATCGTAAGCCTGCACACCGGGATCGATGTTGATTCCCGCGTAGATCGCGAAGAGCTGCAAGTCGCGAGAATCCAGTTCCTTGAGCATCTCGGTCAACGCGCCAACCCCTTCGTAGCCAGGGCCAATGCCGGCGTAGCCAAGTTCTTTGAGCATCTGTGTCTGCTGCCGGGCGGTGGTGTGGTTTGCGTCTTTGCTGGCGGTATCCATCGCGAAGAAGGGGTTCGGCCCAGCGGGCGCGACCCAGAGATTGCGGTAGGCCACCGGGCCGTGGTCGCCCTGGAGCATGAGCGACCCGAGCGGTTTCTCATCGTTGTAGGCCGCGGCTCGCGTGGGGCCGGTCAGCTCGATATCGCTGTGGACGAGGACTCCGTTGTGTCGCACGCTCTCGAATCTCGCGTTGGCGACTTTGCGCCCGGCCTTGTCGAAGCGGGGGGCCCGGAAGACCACGTCGAATGTCTGCCACTGGCCTGGGGCCTTCGACGCATTGACGCGCGGGGAATATCCCTCGAAGCCCTTCGGATCGCGGCCGTCGTCCCATCGCTCGTAGATGCCGCCGCACTCGATGCCCGGGTACTCGGAGGGCTTCTGCCAACTGTCGAACACCTGGACCTCGTAACGGCCCATGAAGTACACGCCCGAATTCGAGTTCTTCGACACCATGAACTCGACGTGGGCCCGCACGTCGCCGAATTCCTGCCTGCTGAACAAGTTGACGGTCTTGCCCGCCGGGCCGTTGAAGATGGCCCCGGTTCCCGGTTCGGTTGCCAGCAGCTTCTCATTGCCGGGGGCCAGTGTCGCGTCGCGAACGACGGCCCATTGCCCCGTGTTCTGCCGCCACGCGGATAAGTCGTCGCCGGTGAGCTGCATTGCATGACATCTGCTGCAATCCCTGCTGACCACCGGGACTGCGCAAACGGCCAGAACGACGATGGCTGCCGTAATCGATCTGTCGCATTTCGTCATAGCCACATCCTTTCGCATTCTCACCGTTCCTTAAAGCAAATCCCACGGGCTTCTCATGGCCCGGCCGAGCATGCGGTTGGCCTCATCGTCGTTCGTGAACCGCTCGACCTGCGGGTTCCATTGGAGCTTCTTGCCGGTCCGCATGGCGATGTTCCCGATGTGCGCGATGGTGAAACACCGTTGCCCGATCTCCGGCGGAAAATAACATTCCTGTCGGGATTTGACGCAGTCGAGGAAGTTCCGTTGCTCGCCCTGGGGGCATGTGAACAGGTGAACCTCGTCGGGCCCAATGACGGACTTCAGGATGGAAGCGGGTTCGGCCTGCAAGGGGGCCCGCCAGCCGACATTGCCGATCCACCCGTCGCTGCCCTCGAACCGCAGGCTCGGCTCGCCCGAATCGACGAACAGCTTGACCTCGTCAGCATAGGTGTACTCGATGTGATACTCCCTGGCGGTGTTGTACAGGCCGTCGCTCCAGAATACGCCCTGGCCTTCGACCGCGACCGGGCCGGTGCGCTCGGTGTTGTTGCCCCACTGGGCACCGTCGAGCAGGTGCGCGCCCCAGTCGGTAAGCTGGCCGCCGGAATAGTCGAAGATCCAACGGAAATTCCAGTGGCAGCGGCCCTTCGTGTAGGGGGCCCAGGGGGCGGGGCCGAGCCACATGTCGTAGTCGAAACCATCGGGCACCGGCATCGGCGTCGGATCGCCCGGCTGGTCCGGACCGCTGGGCAGGCCCACCTTGATCGTGTGGACCTTGCCGATCCGGCCGTTGCGGACCAGCTCGCACATGCGGTGGTAGACATCGACGGCGCGATCCTCGGTAGACCATTGGAAGACCCGATTGTACCGCTTCACCGTCTCGACGAGCCGGCGGCCCTCCGCGATGGTCAGCGTAGGCTTCTCGCACTCGATGTCCTTGCCCGCCTTGGCGGCGGCAATCGCGATCGGCACGTGCCAATGGTCCGGCGTCGAGATCATCACCGCGTCGATATCGGCACGGGCCAGGACCTCGCGAAAGTCGCGGTAGGCCGCGCAGTCCTTGTTGCCGTATGTATCGTTCACCATCCCGCGGGCGATCTCCCGTTGTTCCCGGTCCACGTCGCAGACTGCGACCACGTGGGCGTCGGGCTGGCCGAGGAAGGTCTTGAGGTTCATCTCCCGGCCGTGGCCGCCTGTACCGATCATGCCGAGCGTGATGCGTTCGCTGGCGGCGACAGTCCCGGCCATGCCCAGCGATGAAGGACGAACGAGGTAGGGCAGGGCAACCCCACCGGCGGCGAACATCGTGGTTCGCTTCAAGAAGGTCCTGCGTCCAACCCCACGGCTCATCCAAATTCTCCTATCCTTGAGTTCTCTGCCGCGAAGTCCCAACTGGCTGTGGCCCTGATGCCCAAGCATACGCCCAGTTGGGAAAACCCCGGTTGGGTGCCACGCCCAAGCGAAGCTTGAGCGTGTCTTCTCCTGTGTCAAGTCATGGCCGTGCCACCCTGTTGTTGGTCGGTCTGCTCCGATCTCATATTTCAGACCCTTCCGGGAACGCCTTACGGCGTCGCTACGAACGGCTCAGAACGACAGCAGCAATTGCCAGATGTACGAATTGCCCAGCGCATCGATGTCCTCCCAGATCCGCTGGACCATTGCCTTGTCGCCTGTGATTTCGGGCAGGTCTTTGACGCGCTCTTCCCACGGGAAGCACGCGCCCGGCTTGACCCTCGGCGCGGGCCGGCCGGCCATGCCCTTGACGTTCTTGCGCGACTCGACCGACGATGGCAACTCGCACGGCGGCGTCGCAGTCGGTGTTTTGTACGAACCCGAGGAATAGACGCCGTGCTCGCGGCAGACCTGCGTCATCATCTTCAAGTTCTCGATGCTCGTGTCGTCCTGCATGATCGCCCCGGCGTCCATGATGTAACCGCCGTCTTTCGCCACTTCTTTGATGACCCGCAGGACAAAGTCCCGCACCTCCTCGGGGGTCCCATAGCTGAGCAGCATGTTCGGGATGCCGCCGCTGAGAGCGAATTTGTCGTGCAGCTTGCGATGGGCCTCGAAGATGTCATCCTGGTCGCAGTGGAAGACGATACTGCGGTCGGGCAGTTCGCGGAACGTGTCGAAATGGTACTTCCAGCGTCCCTCGGCATAGAAGAGGGTCTGGTGTCCGTTCTTCCAGAACTCCTCGATGCACGGCTTGAGCGTCGGCCAGTAGTGGGACGCGAACTGCTGCGGATTGAAGAAGGGTACACAGCCGCGATGCATCCAAAAGCCAATGGGGGCGAGCTTGCCCGGGTCGCAGGTGGTCAGACCTACGTTGACCAAGTGCGGCATGAGGGCCTCGCAGGCCTGGAGCACCTTCTTGGGCTGCGTGTGCATGTCGTTCACGAGTCCGAGGTACCCTCGCAGCTTATCCGCGATGATGTCGAAAGGGGCCTTGAAGATACCTGCGATGGCGCCCGTGACGCCGCATTCAGAACGGAGCCTTGCCGTTTGTGGACCGAAGGCGTAGAAGTACTGCATCATCGCCATCGCGCTCTTGACTAAGGCCAGGTTGTTACGATAGGTCGAGACCTCGCCGATCTTGCTGATCTCGGTCGAAACGCGGGGCAGCCAGGTGTTGTAGAGGAAACCAGTCGGGTCGTCGATCAGCGCATCGTACTCATCCTCCTTCATGAATGCCTCTTCCTGACGCGGCTCTCTGTACTGAAAACCCTTGTCCGCAGGGATGTGAACGCCGGGAATACCGTAGTACTTCAGTCCCGCGGCCTGGGCCAGACCGGTCCAGACGTAGATCATGTTCGCGACGACCGCGTCCCACTGGAAGTCCCTGGCCGTCTTGACGGCGGCCTCGAACGCCTTGTTGTAGTCGTGGGCCACGTCCTGGCAGGTGAAGCCCGCGTACTTGGCGGTGAACTCCGCCACAAAGGGCCGGATCGGGATCATGTCGGGCTTCTCGTTCCGCATCGCCGTGACATATCGGTTCAATCGCTGCTGGTAAAGCTGCTCCATATCCTGCGGCATCGCGTCTGCCTCCCGTCATTCCCGCGAGGCGGGAATCCACTTGCCATTTGCGATCAAGCCCTGTGTGGCGCCCTGCAAAAATCGCAAATAGTCGATCATAAATCGTAAATCCCAAGGCCCACCGGCCCGCACGATAGTCACAAGATACCCCAGTTTCCCCACGACGGCAACGGCAATCTTGCCCTCCCGAGTCGCCTCTGGATAAGTCGTTTCTCGCCAAGGCCCATTGTCTTTCACGAGGTGTTATGCTATGATCTTGGGAGTGAGCGAACAAGACGCGAACGTTGCAGAGTGATTATGGTGTGCATCGAGGTTGTCCATGACAAAGATTCAGCGGCTGGAGAAAGAAATCGAGGAACTCACTTCCAGTGAGCTTGCAGCCTTCCGGAAGTGGTTTCGGGAATATGACGCCGCAGTGTGGGATGAGCAGATCGAACAGGATGCCATCGCGGGCAAGCTCGACAAGCTTGCAGAGAAGGCCCTTGCGGATCACAAGGCGGGAAGGACCGAACAGATTTGAGGCATCTCGCATCGCCCGACTTCTGGTCGTGCTATCGTCGACTGCCCAGGCAGATTCAGCAGTTGGCCGATGCGTGCTATGACCTGCTCAAGAGGGACACCGCTCACCCTTCACTACACTTCAAGAGAATCGGCAGATACCGCGCGGTGCGAATAGGTCTCCACTATCGGGCACTTGCCGTTGAAGTTCCGGAAGGATTGCTGTGGTTCTGGATTGGAAGCCATGCAGAGTATGATAAGATACTGGGGTAACAGAGACGGCTGAACGGATTCTCAGCGGGAGATGCGCGCATGGAAGCATTTGAGGCCCTGATATCCATACTCCTACGCCACGATGGTTACTGGACAACGCCGAATTTCAAAGTCAACCTGACGAAGGAAGACAAGCATCAAATCGGCCGGCCGACCTCGCCGCGATGGGAGCTTGACGTGGTCGCATACAAGGGATCGACAAACGAACTTCTTGCCGTCGAGTGCAAATCCTTCCTCGATTCAACAGGAGTGATCTTTCGCGACGGGACATTTGAACCGGAGAACCGTTACAAGTTGTTCACAGACGGCCGTCTACGATCTGTTGTCCTCAAGCGTTTGGCGAAACAACTACAGGCTGTTGGTGCCTGTGCCCGCTCACCTCGCGTAAAACTCTGCCTGGCTGCTGGCAATGTTGCTCGAAAGAGCGACTCCGAGGGTCTGTCACGCCATTTCACGTCGAGGAATTGGCTGCTCATCGACTCCGATTGGGTCTGTGAGCGACTCAGGATGGCCTCGCAACGAAGCTATGAGAATGACGTGGCATTCGTTGTCTCCAAGTTCCTCACAAGGGGTGACAGCGTCTTGACACAGGGAGAGGACGCAGCCAGGCGGTATGGGAGATCGGTGCCTCGTCGCACCAGTGGTTGATTCTTGACGTTCAACATGAAGGGGAAAATGGCGAAGACATTGTATATCATCGATGGTCACGCTCACATCTACGCGGCGCACTTTGCCCCGATGAGGCAGCAGCTCAGCAGCCCGTCGGGCGAGCCGACGAAGGCAACGTATATCTTCACGACCACCCTGTTGGGACTGATCGAGAAGAACAAGCCCGACCTGATCGCGGTGGCCATGGACTCCGCGGCCCCGACGTTCCGGTCGAAGGTCTATGCCGAGTACAAGGCGAATCGGCCGCCTATGCCGGAGGAACTTCCCGTCCAGGTGGAGCGAATCAAGGAAATCCTGGGGGCGATGCGGATTCCGGTCCTGTGCTTGGACGGCTACGAAGCCGACGACATCATCGGCACGCTGGCGAAAAAAGCGGCGGCCGACGGTTTCGACGTGTTCATCTGCTCGAAGGACAAGGATATCCTGCAACTGATCGGCAGCGGCATCCGCGTCTACGATATCAAGACAGGCGAGATCACCGACTCCGATGCGATGAAGCAGAAGATGGGGATCATGCCCCGCCAGATCGTGGACTGCCTGGCCCTGGAGGGCGACGCCATCGACAACGTCCCTGGCGTGCCGCTGATCGGCGAGAAGACCGCCCGCGAACTGATCAGCCGGTATGGCGACCTCGACAACCTCTACACCCACGCCGACGAGATCAAAGGCAAGCGAGGCGAGAACCTCCGCAGCTCGAGGGACCTGGCGTACATGAGCCGGGGACTCGTGACGCTCGACTGCGATGTCCCGATGGACTTCGATTACGACGCTCTGGCCGTCAAGGAGCCCGACCGGGACAAGTTGATGGAAATCTACACCCGGCTTGGCTTCAGCCGCCTGTTGGGTCAACTCGATGCCAGGAACGAGGTGGCTCCGGTTGCGAGCAACTCGCCCCGAACGATGCCGACGAGAGATCTCAGCGTCCGTGGATCGGCCGCAACGCTGTCCCATGAATACACGCTCGTCGATACGCCCGAGAAGTTCGCGATCTTCATGGCCGAGATCAAGGGCCAGAAGCTCATCTCGGTCGATACCGAAACGACCTCAATCAACGCGATGCGGGCGGAACTCGTGGGCCTGAGCTTCTGCTGGCAGTCCGGCAGGGCGTTCTATCTGGCCGTTCGCGGTCCGCTCGGGGCGCAACATTTGAAGATCGAAACAGTCCGTCGGGAACTGGGACCGATCCTGGCCGATGAATCGATCCGCAAGATCGGCCAGAACATCAAATACGACATGCTCGTCCTCCGCAACGCCGGGATGCCGCTTGGCGGGATCTATTTCGACACGATGGTCGCCTCCTACGTCCTCGACCCGGAGCGGCTGTCCCACTCGATGGACAACATGGCCCTCGATTTCCTCAACTACGAGTGCATTCCCATCGTCTCGCTGCTGGGCAAAGGCAAGAACCAGCTCACGTTCGACCTGGTGGACCTGACCGCGGCGTGCGAGTATTCCGCGGAAGACGCCGACATCACGTATCAGCTCTACCTGTGCCTCAAGGACCGGCTGGAACGCGAACCCGGTCTCAACAAGCTGTTCCACGAGGTCGAGATGCCGCTGATCGAGGTGTTGGCCGAGATGGAGTACGCAGGCGTCTCCATCGACATTGGCCTCTTGCGGCAGATGTCCGGCGAACTGGACCAGGCGCTCAGTCACGTGGCCGAGCAGATCTACCGGGAGGCCGGTGCGGTCTTCAACATCGATTCCCCCAAGCAGCTTGCGGAGTTGCTCTTCGATCGCCTCAAGCTTCAGCCGCCGCGGATTGGCAAGGCCGCCCGCAGCACCGACGCGGAGGTCCTCGAACAGCTCGCGGACCAGCATTCAGTCCCCGGCATGGTCCTCGAATACCGCTCGCTGGCCAAGCTCAAGAACACGTACGTCGATACGCTCGGGACCCTCGTCAACCCACGGACCCGCAGGGTCCACACGTCGTTCAATCAGACCGTGGCCGCCACCGGGCGATTGTCGTCGAGCAACCCGAACCTCCAGAACATCCCCGTCCGCACGGAACTCGGCCGCAGGATTCGCGGCGCATTTGTGCCGCAAAACAAGGGCGATTGCATCCTCAGCGCCGACTACAGCCAGATCGAGCTACGACTGCTGGCCCATTTCTCGAAAGACGAGACCCTGCGAGCGGCGTTCGCGGCCGACCAGGACATCCATCGCTTCGTTGCATCGCAAATCTATGGCGTGCCGCTCGATCAGGTCACGAGCGAGCAGCGATCGCGATGCAAGACCGTCAACTTCGGCATCATCTACGGGCAGGGGGCCATCGGTCTGGCCCGCAACATCGGCATGACAACCGCGGAAGCCCGCGACTTCATCGAACGATATTTCGCCCGCTACAGTTCGATCCGAGCCTTCATCGACGAGTGCGTCGCCAAGGCCAAGCGAACCGGCTACGCAGAAACAATCCTCGGCCGACGACGCCCGATCACGAACATCAGGAGCATAAACCAGGGCCGTCGGGCCCAGGCGGAGCGTCTGGCGGTCAACACGGTGATTCAAGGTTCCGCGGCCGACCTCATCAAGGTCGCCATGATCCGGGTCCACCGCCGGATCGAGACCGAGCGACTGCCCCTGCGGATGCTGTTGCAGGTCCACGATGAACTGGTCTTCGAAGCCCCGGTCGCGGAGGTCGGGCAGCACGCCAAGTGGATCGCCGAAGAAATGGTCAACGCCATCCCCTTCGACGTCCCCCTGAAAGTGGACACCAAGTACGGTCCCTCCTGGCTCTCCGACAAGTAGCATGGGCGCTTGCATCCCATGCCATGTATGTACCTATCGTCCTTACTGCGAACTCTGAGCGGTTCGTAGCGTGCCCGTAAGGCATATCTTCACGCATAGGGAAGATAACGCCTTACGGCGTCACTACCAACGCGGCTATTCGGCGCCCTTGGGGGCTTGCGGCGGCCACTCCAGAAGCGGATACTTCGCTTCGTTGGCTTTCGCAATCCACGCGGTGTTGCCGTAGACGCCTGCCTTCGTGTAATCGAAGGGTTTGAAGCCGATCTTCAGGGCAGGGGAATCGGGCTTCAGACGGAAGTCGAGGTTCTTGGCATCGACGAAGCCCGGGTCGGCGATGATCGAATGCTGGTCGTGACCTTCCTGTTGTCGCCATTGGTCCAGCGTCAGGCCGATGAACTGGACCTCCTGGCCGGCGGCGTTCCAGTAGCAGTTGTTGTCCATGTTGACTTTGACTCTGTCCCACGGTCCCGCCAGCAGGGGGCCGGTCTGCCAGTACACGAGGTTCTTCTCGAACGTGAACGACAGATGTTCCTCCACCCGGCTGGCCTGAACCTGGTGCAACATGCTGTTGACGAAGAGGTTGTTGCGAATGGTGTTTTCCTTGCCATAGTGCTGGTGGAAGCTGCCGGTCTTCGTGTTGTAGACCAGGTTGTTCTCCATGAGGATGCCGGTGCTGCCCTCGTCGGTGTAGAGCCCCCAACCGCCATAAGAGTAGGCGTAGATGTCGTGGAAGACGTTGTTGCTGACGACCGTGCCCTCCGACGGCCCCAGCGTGTAGACCCCGCCCATATCGCTGAGCACCGCCCAGCCCAGATGATGCACGTGGTTGAAGCTGAGGTTGTTGCGTTTGGCGAGACTCTCGCCGTACCCCCAATGCCAGCCGACGGAGAGCCCTGAGTAGAGGAAATCGGCGATCTCGTTGTGCGTCACAGCGTTGTCGGCACTATGACCGATCCAGACGCCCACGCCCTCGGCCTGAATCCGGCCGCCGGCGCGGATGATGTTGTTGTCCACGGTGACGTGGTGCGTGCGGGAAGCTTCGTCGGGACGAATCTCGCCTTCGCCGATCCGGATGCCGCCAGCACCGAGATCGTACAGGCAGCTCCGCTCGATGCGGCAGTTCTGGCATCCCCGGCGGAACCAGATCGCGTATTCCCCGACACAGCCGACTTCGCAATCCTGGATCGCGAAATCTCGGGCCCCGTCAATCATGACGGCCGCCTCGGTGGCGTAGGCCGCCTGGTAGGGTTCGTATCCTCCTTCGGGCAGCGTGTAGCCCTGGTGCTGGAAGCTCAAGCCCTTGAATGTCACGCGTTCGACGAACTTCCCGGCCTGCGGTTGTCCCTCGATCACCACGAGTTTCATCGTCCGGGGCGCGACCACATCGGCGTTGCCGATCTCCTCGCCCGGCCGGGGCTTGTAGTAAAGCATCCCGTCCCGGGTCAGGAACCATTCGCCCGGCTCGTCGAGGGCGACCTGGAAGTTTTCCAGATGGAACCGCGTGCCGGCCGGCCAGCCGGAATAGCTCTTGAGTGCTTCGCCGGTCGTGACGATCTGGTTCTTCTCGAAATCGACGCTTTGGAGACGCCGCTGCGTGATGCACCATTTGTGGTAGGCGACCAGCACGACATCGCGGATTTCTGCTTCACTCAGCCCCTTCAACGGCGACAGGGTCTCGGCGGGCACCGCTGTCGTTCGGACGAACTGGCCCGGTTTGCCCTCGAGGGGCGTTTCGGTCGTTTCGCCCATGTACTGATAGAATTTGTTGGGCGTCCTGGCCCGCACGGCCCGCTGGCCGTTAACAAACAACTGCTCGAATCGCCACCGGCCCTCGGCCACGCCCGGCACGCGAGCCCGCCAGAGGCCGTTGCCCACAGGCTCGAAGCCCTGGATCGCTCTGCCGGCGGAGAAGATGGGCCGGGCTCCGGCCGCGGCTTCATACGTGACGCCGCTGTCCTGCGAGGCCAGCGTAAAGGGCTCGGTCAGGGGGTAGCGGCCGTCCGCTACGATCACACGTGGCGGATCGTCCTGCGTCCTCTTCTGGCGGACGATGTCACGCGCCCGCTGGAGGGTGGCGACGGGACCATCCGTTTTCCCGGCGTTCGGCGCCGCGGTCAGCCCGGACCAGGCGTCGTTCCCATTCGGCGCGACGTAAACGGTTGTGGCCGCCTGGGTCGACAAAGCCACTGTGAAGACCAGGACGAACGATGAGACGAACGATTGCGGTTGTTTCATAGGTTGCCTCCGGCGGTGAAAAGGTCGGAGCCGGACATGCTGCCGGTCCGGCTCCGAAATGTCGCTGACAAAAAGCACGGGGCCTGCGACCTGAACGGTCACGTTGTCAGGCTCTCCCACTTGATCCCGACCTTCTTGCAAACATAACCCACTTCCTTCATGTAATCGCCATAGCCGGTCATCCAGTGGAATCCAGGCATGCGCTCGGCCAGCAACTGGCTGTCGCAGGCGAAACGGACGTCGATCTGCGACCGACAGATGTCCAGGAACGGAGCATCGAGGATCTCCCCCTTGACGCCGACCCAGCGTTTCAGCAGGAAGTCGGGCAGGATGTTCGTCACGACCTGGCCCTTGTGCATCTCGACCTTCGGCGCAGCGCCGTAGTCGGACTCGAAGTGCGTCAGGATGCGGACGGGTTCGAGGTCCTTGCCGTTCATTTTTCGCGGCGCGGTGCAGTGAGCCAGCGTGATGATGCCGTCGTGGGGATAGGTCGGATCGTTCAGGAACACCGGGTTGCCGCAGATGTTCGCCAGCAGAACACCCGAGGGGATTACGACGAAGTCGGACTCGCAGAACGCCATGTACCTCGCGTCGTTCAGCAGCGTCAGCGTCAGGCACGCCGAGGTCTCCGCCAGGGGCATGATCGTGCCCATGCAGCCGTTGATCGTGATCGACTGGCAATTGGCCTTCTTCAGCAGCCCGACGAAGACCTGCTCCAGCAGGAAGGCGTTTTCGACGAACTCCCGCTTCGTCTCCAGCTTGACGCCTTTGCCCTTGAGGTAGGCGGTGGCTCGCTCCTTCGCCCGGTCGACCGCCGCGGCGTCGCTCTTCGCCTCTTTGATGAGCTTGCCGAGGTCGTCGTAGTTGACGGTCTGCATATCGAACTTCCACACGTCGCGGACGAGGTTCGGCACCACATCCGCAGGCTGGGCCCAGGCGGCGGGTCCGCCGATGCACAGGATCTTCGTGCCCAGGGTGTTCTGGAGGCCGCACAGGGCCCGCAGACGCCAGAGGATCTCGTCCTGGTTGTCCACGATCACGTCGCCCTCGTCGACGCCCTGGACCTTCAAAGCGTCCGTGTGCTGGCGCAGATAGCGAGGACTGATGATCTCGTACCAGAGGTAGACTGGCCCCGACTTATGCCGGCAGAAGATGAGCGTGTTCTTGGCCTGCTTGCCGATTTCATCGAAGAGGTTCATGCCGGCGCCGGCTGCGTACACGATGCAGACATCGGCCTGGTTTAGATAGGGGACGTTCGCCAGTTCCTGCGAGTTGCGGACCCCGACGGGCTTGAGAAATTCGACGGGGAAGTCCGCCCGCTGCTTGATCTTGTCGAGTTCCTTCTCGATGCGGCCCAGTTCCTCCTGGGCCTGCTGCGGAGTCTGGATGCCGCCCCAGGACCGCCAGCTCGTCTGGGGCCTGGGCGTCGGGATCTCGTAGGTCAGGATGGGCCGGACCACGAGGGCCCGTCGCTGGGGGCCGGCCCGGTCGCCCGTCTCGGCCGCCGAGACGGCCGACCACGTCAGGCCACTCAAAGCGGTGCCGAC
>CAZDTD010000100.1:0-13583 GCA_964507995.1 uncultured Pirellulales bacterium
TTGAAGTCGGGAATCCTAACAAGTAGACTGGTACTAAGGAAGGGGTACAGTCAGCGGCACTATCAGCGAACAGGGACATGAACAAGCAAGTCTTTCGCAGATCTCCCACGAGAAACATATGGCGTCAGCACCCTCGCTCATCACGCCATGCCCCGCGACCGACAGACTGCGACAGCGCGGGGTCGCCCACAATCGTGCCTCAAACAAGGTCTCCCAAATCAAGTGCCGAATGGCGGGATCGCCGAGATTCTCCAAGCAAGGGACTACTCCTGTTTGGACTGTGGCTTGGGCATGGCAGTAACAGGTGAACCGTTCACTCGCACGAGTCTTGCCAATACGGGTGGATTGGGGCCGTACTTATACTCGGTTAGAATCGGCCAAGGCATCCCCTCAATCCATATCTGCTCTGCTCGTTCCGCGACCATCTTGGTACCGGGATATTCAAGAGTGATGTTCAAGGCGGGTTTCTCTGTCTCATTCACCATCCAAACATCCTTCGGGAGTTTGTGTTGCTGCCAAGATTGATCCCCCTTACGGGCTGTAAGCGCATTCGGTTCTGCACGATCCGGCGGCTGATATTTCTGTGCTTCTTCTGAAAACACTGGAAAGCACAACGGCAGAGAACCCATCCAACTCGTAGCCTGGACAGGCCCGCGCGGGTACTTGCGTGAGACCTCCATTTCCCCCGTGTGTGCGTCAAAGCGTTGGACCATCTTCAGACTATAATCATCAACACGATTGAAGAGCTTGTAGAAAGTCCTGTGACGTCGAGGGGCGCCTTCGATCTGCGGAAAAGTCTTGACCTCATTGCCGTCAATCGTCACACACTGGGGTCGTATGCGGTAGCACAATTCCCCATCAACCTCCTCAACCGCCTCTACCGTGAATGCATAACAACGGGTTATCTTCCTATGTGTGAAGTTCTTCAACTCTTTCTGGGGTTTTGCCGGAGGCTGCGTCAGCGTTTGTACATCTACATGCCACGTCTGCCCCACTTGCCAAGATGGTTTGTAGCTGGTCAGATCCGTTGCTCCAGCTTGGGTCACAACTGGCAAACAAATCATCCAAGAGAGAACAAGCCAGGGAACCTGGTTATGGTCCAGTCTATTCTTCATGGTAATCTCCTTATGGTGTGTACAGGGAATCGACATTCTCGATCGTGATCGAACAGTGGCTTGCTGTCCACTCTATATTCTCTTTCTCATCAACAATAGCAAGAGCCGAGGGCACATATGCGCTGGCTTGAATCCAGTTCTGAATCGTGCTGGATGTATTGATGTCTCCACTGCCATCATATTCAAGTATATAGACAAAGAGGTCAGACCGTGATGCTCCATCGGATGGAAACTGTGGCCCATCGATACCGGAGAATATTCCCGTTGTGACAGTAACAACTCTCTCGTTACCACCAGGAGCCTCCTCCATGAGACTCGTGTATGAATATGACAGATACAGGGGACAGACACCTATTATGGGTATCCATAATGGGCAGCCGATCCCAGCGTTCCTGGTATTCCGTATCGTTTTTTTGCCACAGAGGATGTCGACCCTACGCAGTCCCTCGATCTCTCGCAGCCTTCTCAGTCTATCGCCAATCATCCTTCATCCATCATCAATTCCTACCGACATATTGCCCGGAACCGGTCGAGTTGTCAAGAGGAAGCAACCGGCTTGCCGTGTCATACGCATATGCCATGCCCACGCTGTTGGCGTCGCTCCGGAAGTCCGGAGTCGCTATCATCCTGTCTGGGGGCACTACCTGCCGTACGCAGGTAGCGCCTTCTCGACACAGGCAACTCTGCTTTCGGTGAATTCTGAGACAATTCGAGGCCATGTACTTTTCTTTCGGTCTCGGGGGGGGGTATATTCCTGGAAGGCGGGAGGAGGCCATCTGCCGATTTCGCTGATTCGTACAGACGGAATGGTGCGTGGTACGCACCCTACGCCTGTCCACCGATTTCGTCGATTCACACAGATTGGGCTGCACCACCACGGCGGCGCACAGGACAGGACGGGGTCTTCCTTCGTGGCTTTGTGCCTTGGTGCGAGGACACGTGGCGGGCGAAGCATAGCACTATCCAGCCGCCGAGCTGTGTGTATCCTCTCCTGCACTACGGCTCTCGGCGTCCCCAGTCGTGCGACACCGCGAAATCACGGAAGTACGCCGAAAACCAGATGAGCCAGTTTTTACTTGCCGAGCGATGAATGTAAGGTACAATATGGACGATACTTACAGGGAGCCTCTCACGCAGGGTCGCCAACCGGGCGATTCGCCGGGTGAGCGGGCCCTGTAAGACAGCCGCACGGAGAGGTGTCGGAGTGGCTGATCGAGCTGGTTTCGAAAACCAGTGTACCGTTTACGGTACCGCGGGTTCGAATCCCGCCCTCTCCGTTTCTCATTCCCGGCAAGGACCATTCGCGGTCCTTGCTTTTTTTATGCGATTGGGCGCTTTTGTCAAAACTCTAAGTGCTTTTCTTGTCGGAGGTTATGGGTCATCTGATCCCAGGATCGAGATCGTCCCGTCGCAGATGAAACCGGCGCCGCCAGTCAGTTCCCCAGTGACCTGGATGGCGAACTCGCCATAACCTTTGGTGGCCGCCAGCAATGGGGCGGTGTCGAAGAAGCACAGGATCTTGCCCTGTGTGTTGGAGCCGTAGATCCGCATATCGGTGGACCTCGCGTCGCCCGGCGTCAGGACGAGGGGCGTATCCACGATTCTGTCCATGCCGTAGCCCTCGGGCAGGTGAACGACGACCATCAACTCCCGCGTGGTCGAGCGCTCGTTGCGCCAAACGTAGGTTGGTTTCGTGGTCATTTGGGCCCGGATGGCTCCTGCGACGTAGACCACGACGTCGGTGCGGGCCCGGCTGGGGGCCGCCTGCCTGCTGGTGATCGCAACCACATTGCTGATGACGGTCCTGGGCTCGACCGTCTCGTTCACGTGTGCCGTCAATTCGAGGCGGAGTTCGCCGCCGGCCGTGAGCAGGGGATAAACCCACGTGTACGTGTGGGTCTTCGCATCGTAGGTCCCGAAGTCGCCGTCGCCCTCGGCGGAAACGAATGTCATCTCCGGCGGCAATTCATCCACGATCGTCACCTGCGTGACCGCCACGTCCTGGGAGGGATTACGAAGTTCGAAGGCGTATGTGACGCGGTCGCCCGCCCCCACGCACGGGCGATCTCGTTCGTCCATTCCGCCGGTTGGGCTGACGACGGTCATCGTCACTTCGACCGGCGCATACGCAGCGGTCACGGCCGCTTTCTGGCTCACCTGCGGCGTCTGGTCGCTCTGGATCGTGGCGTAGTTCGTGATGATCGCTCCCGTGGTGACGCTTTTGGCCAGTCGAACGACGAGATCGACGCAGTCGCTCTGGCCGGCGCCGAGGGACGAATAGCGCCAGGTATAGGTATGGCTGACGCGGTCGTATTCGCCGAAGACGCCGTCGCCCGTGGCACCGACGAACTCCATCTGCTGCGGCAGGGCGTCCACGACGACCACGTTGGAGACGGCGTGGTCGTTGACCCGGTTGTCGAAGCCGATCTGGTAGGTGACCTCGCCGCCCGGGTAGGCGTACGCAACGTCGTCGCCAGCGTCCGGACAGACCACTGCCATCTGCAGGTTGAGCGGGCCGTAGGTTGCCTCGGTGGCGACTGCGTCCACCCCGATCGTCGAAGGAGGGGTCTTGTCGCTGTCGATTGTGACCCGGTTGGTGACGATTCGGCCGGGCGGCGTGTCCGGTTGCAGCCGGGCAACCAATTCCAGGCACGCTGTGGCGTCGGCTGTCACGGGCGGATTGTTCCATGTGTACGCGTGGGCAACCGCATCGTAGCGGCCGATCGTGCCGTCTCCTGTGGCGCTGACGAACGCCAGCTCCGCAGGCAGCATGTCCACGACGGAGACCTCGGTCAGGCCGTAACCGGCGTCATCAAAGCAGATGGAGTATGTCACCTCGTCCCCGATCACGATGTAATACTGGCCGTTGTCATTGGGTTTGCCACCCAATCCGCTCGTGACTGTTTTTGTCAGATGCAGGGGGTTGAAACTGGTGCTATACACGGGGATGGCCAGGCCGGCCGGGCGTTCGAGGTCCTCGATCAGTTGATGCGGTTTGAGAGTCTCGTCGAAGACCATCAGGTCCCCGCCGTCCGTGCGATCGTCCCGTCCGGTCGTCAGGTAGACCAGGCCTGTGTCGAGATCGACGCCGAGCCCCATGACTCCGGCATCCGAGGCGACCAGCGTTTCTTCCGTGATGCCGTCGGATATGCCGTACCGGGACAGGTGGCAATCGCCGAAGAAGCCACCTCCATAGTAGAGGCAGTCCCTCTTCGGGTCCACGGCGATGGCCGTTGCAATTCGACTTGTGTGCAACGTTCGCACGAGCTTCCAGTCCCATGTGCTGTATACGGTGATTCCCTGGGCGGCATTGGCGACATAGAGCAGATCGTTGTACTCATCCAGTGCGATGCCATACGCCATCGCGTCTTCCAGAGTGACTGGCGAACCCAACGCCGCGAGCAGCGAACCCTTGGCGGGGTCCCACTTCGCGACATGCAGCGTTTTGCCGCCGGCTTCGGTGCAATAGAGGAGTCTCTTCTCGTGGTCGTACGCGATCCCGGCCAGGTCCACGGCATTGGGAATCGGCAGGGCGGTCTCCCATTCAGGGGTTATGGCGTCGATTATGAGGACCTGCCCCGAGTCATCGTATGTGCAGAACAGGTGCCCGGAATCCGAGTCCACGGCCATCCCGACCATGGCGGCGCCGAGGAACGGGACGCCGAATTCGGTCTGACAGGTCAGGTTTCCTTCCGTCCCGATGTCGTAGACGTAAATGGGGATGTCCCCGTCGAAGTTGACGCTCTTGGCGATGACGTACATCGATTTGGCGGTCGCTACGCTGGCCGCCGCGGCCAACAACAACAGGACGACGGTCACCGGGTGGCGCGTCCGCCACCGGCGTGCAGGCGTTTGTCGAGACCCGGCCGATCCCGTTCCCTGTGCTTGTCTTGGGGTCGCTGTCTGGAATTCCGTTTTCATCTTTGAGCCCTCCCATCTGTTTTGGCTGCGCAATCACGATCTTTCAGAGAATTCCATCTTTCCAACGGCGCAAGGTCATGCGCCGATCACAACCGCAGGTCGATTGGCGATATGTTTCTCTCCTTCGTATGCCGTGTCCGTTGAGTCGTCCCGACGTCCTATGAAGATGCTTGTGGAGGGACTGGCCAAGCCGGCGGTGGCGGCAAACTCCTTTTATCACGCCCCTCCATAGCCGTTTTCAGTATTGTAGCACCCGCCGGCCGGCCTGTCAATGTAAACGCCCGAACCGTCGCCTTGACAGGGAGGTGGGGGACGCCTATAGTGGGCCCGTTGCATCCCGACGCGATCCCGCGAGGCGGGTGAAGGGGGATGCGAGTATCCGCCTTGGAGACCCTTTCGCAGTTGTCGACTATGAGTGATATGCCGTCCCAAACGTCAAGGTTCGACGAATCCGGCCCTGATGGGCGAGAGGCTGCCGGCGAGCCAGCAGTCCTGCGGTGCTTGTGCCTGCTGTGGGAGCACAAAGTCCTGATCGCTGTGGTTTCGATGATTCCGGCGGCGATCGTGGCCCTGGTGTTGTCGCTGTGGCCCCGCAAGTATACAACGACGTTCGTCTACGAGCGTCCCCTGGCGGAGAGCCAGTACACCGTGCTCCAGCGGCGGTTCTACAGCCAGGAGAACCTCGACAAGATCGCTGACCTCCTGCGGGAACAGGGACTGGCGGATTACGCCGGAAGACTGGACACGGCCCGGCTCCGGCAATCGTTCGACAGGCTGATCCGGTTTGATGTATCGCCGATGTATCCCCGGCGGCTTCAGACCACC
This sequence comes from uncultured Pirellulales bacterium, assembly GCA_964507995.1. GTDB lineage: Bacteria > Planctomycetota > Phycisphaerae > Sedimentisphaerales > Anaerobacaceae > PLanc-01. The sequence goes on from CAZDTD010000100.1 coordinate 5,862, forward strand.
GATCCGGCCACTTCCGCTCAGATCAGCGCATTTGAGGCCAAGCTATTGTTCGTCCAGGTCGTCGGGGACTCGGAACCGCAGGTTCGCAAGGCAGCCGCGATCGTGATGGGAAACATCGAGAATGTCCTTCCCATCTATGATATCCGGAAGGATTTGAAGGAGTCGATTCAGCGATTCAGGCTGCTCGCGGCGGAAATCGAAGATACCCGTTTCACCCTCACGCTCGACCTGCAAGAGGAACAGGCAAAACTGGAGAAACTCGCCGCCGTCGGCGCCGCCGAGGAGGTGTCGCAGAGCGGCATCGTGCTGCAGTTCAACGACATCGAGAAGAGCCGGGAGTTTCTGCCCCTGTCCTATCAGGTTCGTGCGGTCCAGTCGGGGATCATCGGCATGCAGGAGACGCTGGCCGCCGACGCCAAGAAATACGAATTCTACCTCCAGGCCCTGGATTTGAACGGCCGGCTGTTGAGCCGGATCGAAGAGAGCATCTTGACCGACTACACGGCGGGACAATTCATATGCTCGCTTCACGAGCAATTGCAATCCTGTGAGGAGGGGGCGCTCTCGGACTACCTGAAATCCTACATCCGCAAGACGGAGAACCTGGTCCTGGTGAATACCCGTGCCGGGGAGAAGCCCGTCGTATACCCCATGCGCAAGGGTGTCGTGAAGAACACCGGCCTGGCGTTCGTGGTTTCCCTCATGGCGGCTGTGTTCGGGGCGTTCCTGTCGGAGTATCGCCGGCGCCAGCGTGATTCGCAGTGCGGCTGCCCGTCGGCCCGTCGGCCGCAGTGACGGAAGGACAATGGAAGGGCGTCTGTCGCCCCGGTGCCGTGGATACGATGCTCAACACACTCAAAGCCGCCTGGGGTCGCAATCGCACGGTCATTGGCAACTACGCCGCGTTGTCTGTCGTTCAGTTCACGAGTTACCTGGCGCCGCTGATCCTGATTCCCTATCTGACGCGCGTCCTGGGGCTTTCCCGCTTTGGCCTCGTGGAGCTGGCCCGCGCCGTCTGCGTCTATTTTCTGATCCTGACGGAGTATGGCTTCAATTTTTCGGCGACACGCGAAGTTTCGGTTCATCGCGACGATCCGGCGAAACTGTCCGAGGTGTTCTCCGCCGTGATGATCCTGAAACTGTTGCTGACGCTCCTGGGCGTCGCGGGACTCTCGGCGATCGTGTTCGCCATCCCCAAGCTCCGGGCCGACTGGCCGATGTACTACCTTTCGTTCGCTGGCGTGGTCGGGATGTGGCTGTTTCCGGTGTGGCTGTTCCAGGGTCTGGAGCGGATGAAACACATTGCCGTGCTGAACGTCTTCGCCCAGGCGTTTGTCATCGCCGCCACCATCGTGCTCGTTCGGAACGCGGACGATTATCTGCTCGTCCCGCTCGTGTCTTCGGCCGGCTCGCTGCTCATCGGAGGGGCCGCTCTGGCCCTCGCGATGCGGAGCTTCCCGATCCGATTCCACATTCCGTCCGCGGTTGTGCTCAAACGCGAGTTTCTGGACGGTTGGCATCTGTTCGTTTCCAGACTGGTGATTACCCTGTACACGACCGGCAACGTGGTGGTCCTGGGGCTGTTCACGGACACGGTCTGCGTGGCGTACTACGCGACCGGGGAGAAGGTCGTCCGAGCAACCATTGGTGGGTTCATCGTGCCCTTGTCCCAGGCGACCTTTCCGCATATCGGCCGGTTGGCCTCGCAGTCGAAACGGACGGCCCTGCGGTTTGCCGCCCGGCTGGCGGGGCTGCTCAGCGTCGTCACGTTGGTGATTTCCGCCGGCCTGTTTCTGACGGCTCCGCAGCTTGCCCGCATTGCGCTTGGCGAGGAGTGGCGGGGAGGGGCCACTGTGATTCGCATCCTGTCGTTTCTACCGCTGATCGTCGGGTTGAGCAATGTCTTCGGCGTCCAGATCATGGTCAATGTGGGACTCGAGAAATGCTTCGCGAAGATCCTGACCGCGGCTTCCGTTCTCAATCTGACCCTGGCCGTGTTATTGGGCGCGTGGCTACAGCATCGGGGCGCTGCCATCGCCTTGCTGACGACGGAACTGTTCGTCACGACGGCAACCTGGTGGGCCGTGCGGCAGAACAGCCGGGACGTGTCCGACGGTGCGGACAAAGCCGTTGACAACCGGGGACTCGTTCCTTAGCATCGCGGACTCGTGATCCGCCCGCCAGGCACAAGGACACAACGACCAGAATGGGATCGAAGATGGGAATGCAGCCGATAGCCGTTTTCGACGTCTGCGGCACAATCACGAAGACGAACAACACGTCCGATTTCATCGGCTTCGTTCTCAGAAGAGACCGTGTGTTCCGCTATGGCTTGTTCCTTCTCGTTCGGGCTGCCTGTCTGTTCCATCGCCTCCCCGGCCTGCGTCGCGTCGTCTCGGGCGACCGACTCAGAAACTGGCAGATCGCCCTGTTGGGAGGATGCTCCGCTGCGAGACTTCGTGAAGTGGCCGAGTTGTACGTCGACGCCCTCCTGGCGGGGGGACTGCTGAACCGACAGATTGTGGAGGCTATGCAGCGGGAAGCGGGGCGGGGCAACAGGATCGTCCTGGTATCCGCGGCCGTCGATCCGCCCATTGCTGCGATTGCCGGGCGACTGGGCGTCCAGGACTTCTTCGCGTCCGAACTGGAGACCGCAAACGGGGTCTGTACGGGGAGACTGAAATCCGATCTGTTGGACCGCAAGGAGGTTGTTCTGGGCCGTATGGGCGCAAACGCGGGAGAGGGCGATTCGTCCGTGTATTCGGACAATCCAGGCGATGCGGCCTTCATGAATCGTTTCGCCAGGCGATACATCGTGCTGAATACGAGCACGGCGCGCCGGATGTGGCGGGTCGAGTCGGGGCAGTTCGACTGCATCGTCAATTACGAAACGCCTGGAAGCGAGCCGGACGTCGATTCGATCAACGAAAGAACCGTCAAGTGGGTGTACATCCCGTTCTTGTACTACGCGATAAGCCGGTTCCATCGGGCGGGGCTTTGTAGTTTTCTTTTTCGAGAGATGCTGCCTGTTGCTTTGGCAGGCTGCCTGTTCACGGATTCAAACGCGTTCTCGCTGGTCCTGATCCCCTTGTCTTTTCTGATGTTCTATTGCGTCTATGAGATTGGCGGATTGGTCAACGACCTGGGCGCGAAACGGGAACCGCCTGGCACGAGCACCCGCAGGATCTCGCCGAAGACGCACATCCACGTAGGTTTGTTCGTCGCCATCCGAATGGGCGTTGTTGCGCTGCTGCTGACGTGGCTGCCCCTGACAGGTTCCGCTCGCGTCATCTATGCGGGGCTGCTCGGTTTGTGTCTGGCGATCTACTGTCTTCATACTGCCTTGCCGAGCCGTCTGAGGGTTTTCACCGTCGTCCTTCTAAAAGGCTGTCGAAGCTGCATCCCTCTTGCGATCCTGGTGTCCCGTGCGTCCTCCGCGACGCTGGCGTGGCTGTGCGCGATCTTCTTTCTCCTCGATGCGCCGTGGAGGGTCTACATGTATTGCCGCTGGCGGGGACTGGTCTCTGGGCGGATGCCAGTCTGGGAGGCGCGATGCGTGCCCACAACGATCTTGTGTGGTCTGGGGGGCGTGATCTTCCTCTCCACCGGATTTCCCTACCTTCTGGCGGTCGCGTCGTATTACGTCGTTCTGGATGGGCTGTGGCTCTTCCGTGTGATTGTGTCGCGGCGCAGCCGAAAGAACCTCGCCCCCATCGGCGGTGGACGAGAATTGTCGCCTCTGACGAGGTGCGGCGTTCGGCCATGATGGAATACCTTGCCAATCCGTTGATGTTGTTTCTGTCCGTCTGGGGTACGACCCTGGCGTTGTATCTGGCCGGCGTCGGCGCCGGGATCTTCCCGTCCCCTCACGCGCTGACGGTGGGTGTCCTGCTGCTCAATCTCGTCACCTTTCCGCTTGGCTATCTGACGTGGACTTTACTCGAAGGTCTCACGCGGTGGAGGCTCGACCTCCCTCGTGCGAACGCGGCGCCGCTGACGTCGCGTCGTCTGGAGCGGGCCCTCGGTTTTACGTTTCTGATGGGCATGATCGTCCTGCTGCTGACTCTCTACCGAGTCACGCTGATCGCCGCTGACAGTGGCCTCGGTTTCTGGAAGCTGTTGACGAATCCCCCCTTGCTGCGGCTGAAACTGGTTACCTTCATCGAGCTGGGCGTGTCTCACACGAGTGTGATGATCATGCTGATCGCCGTGACAAACGGCCTGTTCGCAATCGGGTTCATCCTGCTCGGCGTATTTCTTCGCGTCGACGCGACCGCCCGGCGATATACGTATCTCCTGGGATTCCTCCTGGTTGCCCTTGCGACCTCTCTGATGAATCTCAGCCGATACGATATGACCGTCAGCATCCTGTGGCTCATACTCGCCTACTGCATGACGGGCGCATCGGCGCCGGACGTCGAAAAACGCCGCACCATGCGGGACCTGCTGCTTCCGGCCGTCGTGGTGGCGGCCATCTTCGTGGTCGTCGAACTGCTGTTGCACAAGGGTGCCACGTATGGCCGGGCGGACAACCTTCGCGGCGTCCTGTTCTCATTCTACTGGTATCTGGCCTCTCCAATCGCGGCGCTCGATCAGTTCCTCGCCGATTTCCAGGGCGATTACAGTCTGGGGGAGAAAACGCTGTTTCCTTTCTTCAAATGGCTTCACCGGCTCCACCTGATCGGCCAGCCCAGCATCTCGGTTTACGGGGAGTTTGTTTACGTTCCTTTTCCGGCCAATGTGTATACGTACCTGCGGGCCATCTACGAGGATTTTGGGGTCCTCGGGGTTGCGATCGTCCCGTATCTCCTGGGAGGGGGGATTGCTGCGATTCGCAGCCGGGCCCGGCGGTACTTCCCGTATCTGAATCTCTATCTCATCCTGCTGCTGCTCATCCTGTTTTCGTTCTACAACTACACGTTGATCTCCAGCCAGGTCTATCTGCAGATTCTCTTTGGTTTCATTCTGTTCCGGTACCGAATGAAACCCGAGCCCGGAAAAGGCGGATCGGGCCTATATTCTTCAACGAAATCTCTCCGTTCGATTTCGTTGAAGAATGGAAACGACCCGACCCTCGACGCGTCCGGAGGTTGAGGGGGAAAAATCGAAGAGGGAGATTTTTCCCCCTTAAAGCAGGCTTGATCCGCCTTTTTCGGGCTCGATGCCGTGGGATCGAATTGACCCGAGCCCGGCGGAGGCGTATAAAGAGGCCTCTGAACGAAACTGAAATTCCGGAATCTACCCGATGGCCGATACAAAACGAAACACCTGGATGGCGAAGATTAAGAGAACGCTCACTTGTCTGCTGCCGGTCTCGAACCGCCGGCGGGGACACTGCATCAATTGCGGGGCCTGCTGCAAATTGCCCAACGTCTGTGCGTTCCTGAAAACGGGCAGCGACGGCAAGGGTTATTGCGGCGTCTATCCCCTTCGCCCGCTGAACTGTCGCAAGTACCCCCGTACAGAATCCGAGCACATCACAAAAGACACCTGCGGCTTCTATTTCGAATAGCGTTTTGCCGCTCATGGAGGGTTCCTGGGGCCGGTGGACCTGGAATTTTATGGGACAGCCGTGATTTCCCTCCATCCGCCTTTTCTTTTGGGTACAATAGGGCGGTTTACGCTTAGTTAGGGTCGGTCTTGTCTATGAGTGAAACGTACCTGGAAAAGATCAACAGTCCGGCGGACCTGAAGACGCTTTCGGTTCCCGCGTTGGAGCAACTGGCCGGGGAGATCCGCCAGTTCATATTGAATTCGGTCAGCAAGACGGGCGGCCATCTGGCCAGCAACCTCGGCGCCGTCGAGTTGACGCTTGCGCTGCATTACGTGTTCGATTTCCAGCGGGACAAGCTCCTGTGGGACGTCGGCCATCAGTGCTATACCCACAAGATCGTCACGGGCCGCAAGATGGGTTTCGAGCGGCTCCGGCACGCCGGAGGCAACAGCGGTTTCCCGAATCCCGCCGAGAGCGATCAGGACCAGTTCACGGTCGGCCACGCCGGCACCTCGATTGCCACTGCCATCGGCATGGCCTTGGGCGAGCAGTTGAAGACCGCCAAGGAGCAGGGGACGAAAGATCCCGCAGGCTCTCAGCCTTCCGGCCTCCAGCCTCCGGCTGCGAATGTCCGGCCTTCGCCCAGGATCGTCGCTCTCGTTGGCGACGCCAGCATTGTCAACGGTGTCTCCTTCGAGGCGCTCAACAACCTCGGGCTCGTCAAGCGGCAGATGCTCATCGTCCTGAACGACAACAGCATGGCGATTGACGCGACAGTGGGGGCGGTCGCCAAATACCTCTCCAAGGTCCGCCTGAGCCAGACGTACGAGGGGCTCCGCTCGACTACGAAGAATATCCTCGAACATCTCCCAGGCATCGGACGAAGCGTGGAAGAGACGATCGAGCGGGTCAAGAAGACCATTCGCATGACGTTCCCGCCCAGCCAGTTGTTCGAGAGCCTCAACATTCCCTATTTCGGTCCTGTGGATGGCCATGACATCGAGTCCCTGATCCGCCTGTTCAAGGCGCTGGGACAGATCAATCACCCGGTTCTGCTGCACATCTACACGAAGAAGGGCAAAGGCTTCAATCCTGCCGACAAAGGGCCGACCCGATTCCACTCGACCGGTCCGTTCAAGATCAACGGCGACAACACGGTGGAATGCACCACCGAGAACCATGTCGCCAGCTTTACAGATGCCTTCGGCGAAGCGCTGACCACCCTGGCCGAGCAGGATAAGAGGATTGTGGCCATTACCTCCGCGATGTGTGACGGGACGGGTTTGCAGGAGTTCCGCAAACGGTTCCCCGAGCGGTTCTACGACGTGGGGATCGCCGAAAGTGCGGCGGTGGACATCGCTGCCGGTCTGGCCAAGACCGGAATGAGACCTGTTGTCTGCATCTACTCGACCTTCCTGCAACGGAGCTTCGACCAGATCTTCCAGGAAGTCTCGCTGCAGGGTCTACCGGTGGTTTTCTGCGTGGACCGGGCCGGCATGGTGGGCGCCGACGGTGCGACGCACCACGGCCTGATGGATATCGGCTATCTGCGGATGCTGCCGAACGTAGTCCTGACGGCTCCGGCGGATGCAGTGGAAATGAAGGAGGTCCTGCGGTTCGCGCTGGCGCACAACCAGGCGGTCGTGATCCGCTATCCGAAGGAATCCGTCCCCACGCATCCCATCCTCGAAGCGGCCTCCGAGCAGCCGTTTGAACTGGCCAAGAGCGTTGCGGTGCGACAGGTCGCCGATTCTTCGCTGGCCATCGTCTCTTATGGGACGTTGCTGGGCGAAGCCCTGGAGGCGGCCGAGCGTCTTGAGTCGATTGGAATTGATGCGGATGTCATCAACGCCAGGTTTGCCGCCCCGATCGACGAGGACCTGGTGAGTTTGCTGACGGAGGGCAAGCGGATCATTACCATTGAGGACCATTCTCTTGCCTGCGGTTTCGGTTCGGCCCTGCTGGAACTGGCCGCGACGAAGGGCTGCGAGCTGGGTCGCATCCGCGTACTTGGCGCCGCGAGGCGTTTTTTCGGACATCATTCCCGGGCCGCCCAGCTCATGGAGGCCGGGGTTACTGCCGATGAGATAGTCAAAACGGCCAAGGAGCTGGTCATTGAACGGCAAATCAGGTCAACTCGGCGTTCGACAGGGCAGATCGCTGCCTCGGTTGATCCTGTTCGGCGATCCTGAAAAGGGGCCCGTCGCCCGGGTTATGGAGGACTTCTC
>CAZDTD010000101.1:0-10166 GCA_964507995.1 uncultured Pirellulales bacterium
CTGCCGCTCATGTCACACCCCTGCCAAAGGCCGCCTGTCCATCCATACGACCCGCGTTGCCCTATGTTATACCCTCATGTCGCCGGCAGGGCAAGGTCATTGACAGATGGGCGAGTCGTTCGCAGTCGGATGAACACGCGTCGAACTGTAGTTGCAATCGGGAGATGTGATCGATGAGAAGGGGGAATGTAGGAAAACGGGAGTGCCCTGGACCTCGATAGGTTTGGCATCCGCAAGTCCGACATGGATTTCCACGGTACCGCGAATTCGCACAATCGCAGAAGATTCCTGTTGCCGTACTGGTCAAACGGACATATATTGTCGAGGCTGAATTCCAGGAGTCGATCATGCAACCGATAACGGCGAAGCAACGGCGGGTTTTGCAGTTTATCGAGTCGCGACTGGCGGAGAATGTTCCGCCGAGCCAGCGGGAAATTGCGGACCATTTCGGACTGGCCCAGAACGCGGCGTATCAGTTGGTGAATTACCTCCGCAAGAAGGGCTACCTGGTGGATGCGGGTGGGCATCGGGGGATTCGCCTGTCCGAGGAGTACGCCCGGAAGCGGAGGAAAATTGAGGAGATTCCCATTCTGGGCCGGGTGGCTGCGGGGACGCCAGTTCTGGCCGAAGAAAACATCCAGGGCTATCTAACCGTTGAGAAGCTGCTCGGACGGGACAAGCTAACGTTTCTGCTCCAAGTCGCCGGCGACAGCATGATCGATGAGGGGATCCTGGACGGCGATTACGTCGTCGTCCATGCCGGCTCGACCATCGAGAATGGGCAGATCGGGATCGTCCTGCTCGACGACGAGGCCACTGTAAAACGGGTGTTCCTCCGGAAGGACCGGATCGCACTGAAGCCCGCCAATCGCCGGGCCGGCTATAAGACCCGTTATATCAAGCAGTTCGATCAGGAGGTCCGCATCCTCGGCAAGGTCATTGGCTGTATCCGAACCGGCATCGAGTGAGAACCAGAGATTTCGATATTCGGATTTCGAAGTTGCGTCATAGGGAGGATAGACCATGGTGTGTTCTGTGCATATTGGCATCGCCGGGTGGTCGTATCCCGACTGGGAGGGGATTGTTTACACAGACCCGAAGGTGGACCACCTCGAATAGGTCAACGCGTTTGTGGACTGCATCGAGGTCAACAACACATTCTATCGGCCGCCGGTGGAGCGGATGACCCGGTCGTGGCTCGAACGTACGGCGGGGCGGGCGGAGTTCTTCTTCACCGCCAAGTTGCACCAGAGCTTCACACACGAGGGCAAGATCGACATGCTCATTGTGAAGCAGTTTCATGAAGGGTTCGCGCCGGCCCTGGAGACCGGCAAACTCAAGCATCTCCTGGCCCAGTTTCGCTATGATTTTCCGCCCTGAGCCAATGACATGATTTGGACAAGAGAGCGATGCCCCACGTGAGCGCGTCGCTATGCCGCTGGGTCGCTGCCCTCCTGCAACGCGGGCTCGTGCCTGGGACAGGTTGCTTGTCCGCAGAGCGAGTCTCCCAACGCCCAAGACCAGAGACCGCCTGACGCCGTGACGCTCTCCTATCATGCTATTGGCTCAACGCGCAAAATCTCGGGGTCTGGGGCCTGGCCCCAGGAGCTACCGAAGTACGCTTAAACCGGATGAGTCTGTATTCCTTGTGTTTGCGAATCTTGACTTTCCGGCTCCCTTGCGCATAATGGCGATCGTAGCGAATGAACACGGACGATTTGCGGCCCCAGGCGATTCGCGACTGCTGGGCCGGACGGCATAAGGAGAATGTCATGATGAAGAACGGATGCGTTGGGAGGCTATCGTTGTACCTGTTGGTTGTCGCCGTGATGGTGGCGGGCGTGCGCGCCGGCGAGATCGACATTCCCTATGAGAAGTTTGTGCTCGACAACGGCCTGACCCTGCTCGTGCACGAGGACCACAAGGCACCCATCGTCGCGGTGAACATCTGGTATCACGTCGGGTCCAAGAATGAAAAGCCCGGCAAGACCGGCTTCGCCCACCTGTTCGAGCACCTGATGTTCAACGGATCGGAGAACTACGACGACGATTACTTCAAAGCGATGGAGCGGATCGGCGCCACCGACCTCAACGGCACCACGTCGTACGACCGGACGAATTACTTCCAGAACGTGCCGACCTCCGCGCTCGACATTGCGCTGTGGATGGAGTCGGACCGCATGGGTCATCTGCTCGGCGCGGTCAAGCAGGAGAAGCTCGACGAGCAGCGGGGCGTCGTCCAGAACGAGAAACGCCAGGGCGACAACCAGCCCTACGCCATCGCCAGGGAGCTGATCCAGACCGCCTGCTATCCCAAGGAGCATCCGTATTCCTGGACGGTCATCGGTTCCATCGAGGACCTGAACGACGCTTCGCTGGCGGATGTGCACGAGTGGTTCAAGACCTACTACGGCCCGGACAACGCCGTGCTGGTCGTCGCCGGCGACATCACCGCCGGGACCGCTCTGGAGAAGGTCAAGCAGTACTTCGGGGACATCCCGTCGGGACCGCCGATTGCCAAGCACGAGGCGTGGATCGCCAAACGCACCGGCACCCACCGCCAGACGGCGCAGGACCGCGTGCCGCAGGCCCGCATTTATCGCGTCTGGAACATCCCGCAGTGGGGCACCGCGGAAGGCGACTATCTGGACATGGTCTCCGATGTGCTGGCCTCGGGCAAAAGTTCCCGGTTCTACAAGCGACTCGTGTACGACGACCAGATCGCTACCGACGTCAGTGCGTACGCCGGCTGTCTCGAGATCGGCGGTCTGTTTGTGGTCACCGCCACCGCCAAGCCCGGCGTGGAACTCGGCCGCGTGGAGGCTGCGTTGGACGAAGAGTTGCGGACATTCCTCATCGACGGGCCGACGAAGGCCGAGCTGACGCGGATCAAGAACCAGTATCGCGCCTCGTTCCTTCGCGGCATCGAGCGGATTGGCGGCTTCGGCGGCAAATCGGACATCCTCGCTACGAACATGGTCTACGGTGGCTCGCCCGACTGTTACAAGACGACGCTCGACCGCGTGGAGAAGGCGACAGCCAGGGACCTGAGACAGGCCGCGGTTGACTGGCTCAGCGATGGCGACTACGTTTTGCACATCACTCCATTTCCCAAGCTGGCTGCGACAGGGACGGGCGCCGACCGCTCGAAGTTGCCCGAGCCGGGCGAGCCGCCGCAGGTGCGGTTCCCCGACGTTCAACGCGCGGAGCTGTCGAACGGATTGAAGCTGGTCTTGGCCGAACGGCACAGCGTTCCCATCGTCGATCTGCGTCTGTTGGTGGATGCGGGCTACGCGGCGGATCAGTTCGCCTCGCCGGGGACCGCATCGCTGGCCATGGACCTGCTCGACGAGGGCACGAAGACCCGCACGGCCCTGGAGATCAGCGAGGAACTCCAGATGCTGGGCTCGTCGTTGGGCGCCGGCGCCGAGCTGGACGCCTGCGCCGTCTATCTCAACACGCTCAAGGACAAGCTCGACCCGTCGCTGGAGCTGTTCGCCGACGTGGTCCTGAATCCTTCGTTTCCGCAGAGCGACTTCGAGCGGCTCCGACAGCAGACGCTGGCGCGGATTCAGCGAGAGAAGGTGACGCCCATCCTGATGGCGATCCGTGTCGTTCCCGGGCTGTTGTACGGCTCGGACCACGCCTACGGCTGTCCGCTGACCGGGTCGGGCACCGAGGCGTCCCTCTCCGCCATGACGCGCGAGCGACTGGCCGAGTTCCACAAGACCTGGTTCAAGCCGAACAATGCCACGCTGGTCATCACGGGCGACATCACGCTTGATGAGATCAAGCCCCGCCTGGAGAAGCTGTTCAAGTCCTGGACGCCCGGCGACGTCCCCGGCAAGAACATCGCTGCGGTTCCCGACAAGTCGAATTCGGAGGTCTACCTGATCGACCGTCCCGGTTCGCAGCAGTCCATCATCATCGCGGGTTTCCTGGCGGCGCCGCGGGCCAATCCGCAGGAAGAGGCCATCCAGTTGATGAACAACATCCTCGGCGGCGACTTCACCTCCCGCGTGAACATGAACCTGCGCGAGGACAAGCACTGGTCCTACGGCGCATCGAGCATGATCCTGCCGGCCAAGGCCCAGCGGATGTACTTCCTCTACAGCTCGGTCCAGAGCGACAAGACCGCGGACGCCATGCAGGAGGTCCGCAAGGAATTGCAGGAGATCGCGGGCGACAGGCCTCCCACCGAGGAGGAATTCGTCAAGACGCAGTTGAATGTGGTTCGCGGCCTGCCGGGCTCGTGGGAGACCATCGGCCAGGTCGCAGGATCGGTCGAGGAGATCGTGCAGTACAATTTACCCGACGACTACTACCAGCAATACCCTGCCAAGATCGCCAACATGACGGTGCAGGAAGTCCGGCAGGCGGCCGCCCAGGCGGTCAAACCGGCTTCGCTCGTGTGGGTCGTCGTGGGTGAAAAGGCGAAGATCGACGATTCGGTCAAGGCCCTGGGCCTGCCGGTGACATATATGGACGCCGACGGCAATCGGCTTTGACCTCGGAGATCTTCGAAACAGGCCAGACATGTTCTGCATTTTCAACGTTTTGGAAAGCGGCGTGTATGGACGTGATCGAGTTGTTCAAGGCGAAGGCGAAGGAACGGCATTTCTCGGTGGCGCTGCCTGAGGGCTGGGACGAGCGGGTCCTTCAGGCCGCACGGCGATTGAAAGACGAGGGCATCGCCCAGCCCATTGTCCTCGGCACGGCGGAGCAGATCGAGACTGTGGCCGTCGGCGCGGGCGTCTCTCTCGACGGTGTCAAAACGCTCAACCCGCGAACCTGCGAGAAGTTGGACTTCTACGCAGAGCAATACTGCCGACACAGGCCGGGCATCACTCCTTCGGTGGCCCGGAACGTCCTGCGCAAACCGCTGTTGTACGGCGGCATGATGGTCGCCTGCGGCGACGCGGACACCGCGGTCGGCGGGGTCGCCAGCGCCACGTCGATCCTGATCCAGGCCGGCATGTTGACGGTGGGATTGCTGCCGGGGATTCGGACGCCTTCCAGCTACTTTCTCATGATTATTCCGGATTTCCAGGGGCAGAAGGATAAGGCCTTTCTCTTTGCCGACTGCGCGGTGAACATCGATCCGACGTCCGAGCAGCTTGCCGACATTGCTCTGGCCTCGGCGGTCAGCGCCCGGCGGATTCTCGGCGAAGAGCCCCGCGTGGCCTTTCTGTCGTTCTCCACCCAGGGCAGCGCCGCGGGACCTTGCGTGGAGAAGGTCCGACAGGCCCTGGCGATCGCAAAGAAGAAGGAGCCGGACCTGGCGATCGACGGGGAATTTCAGGCCGATGCGGCCCTGATTCCGAGGGTGGCCGCCAAGAAGGTCAAGGGCGCCAGTCGCGTCGCCGGCCAGGCCAACGTCGTCATCTTTCCCGATCTGAATTCCGGCAATATCGCGTACAAGCTGACCCAGTACATGGCGGGCGCGCGGGCCATCGGCCCGTTCCTGCAGGGCTTTGCCAAGCCGATTACGGATTTGTCGCGCGGCGCGACAGTGGACGACATCGTGGCGACGGTGATCCTGACGCTGGGGCAGCTCATGTAGCGTCTCGGATGGGGACATGACCGGGTGTTCGTTGAAAGGCTTCATGAAGATGAAGGTCCTCGTAATCAACGCCGGCAGCTCGTCTGTGAAGTACTATCTGTACGAAATGCCCCAGGCCGAGGTTGTGGCCAACGTCGCGGTGGAACGGGTGGGGGAGGCCGTATCGAAGCTGACGCACTGTCGCGATCATCAGGTGCACGAAAGTTCCGTTGTCGCCCTCGATGTGGAAGACGCGATGGACCTCATGTTCGATACGCTCGTCCACGAGGAGATGGGGGTCGTACGCGATCTGTCGGAGATCGGCGCGGTGGGGCACCGGGTTGTCCATGGAGGCGAGGAGTTCACCGGCTCGGTGCTCATCGACGAGCACGTCGTCGCCTCGATCGAGAGATACGCGGACCTGGCGCCGCTGCACAATCCACCCAACCTCGCGGGCATCCGTGCTGCGGAGCACCGGCTGCCGGGCGTGAGCCAGGTCGCCTGCTTCGACACGGCGTTTCACACGACAATCCCGAAAGTGGCGTACATGTACGCGCTGCCGTACGATCTGTACGAAAAGTACCACATCCGTCGCTACGGCTTTCACGGGATCTCGCATCGGTACGTGGCGCGCCGGGCCGCCGCGATCCTGGGCCGGGGCAAGTACGAGATCAACGCGATCACCTGCCATCTGGGCAACGGTTGCTCGATCACGGCCGTCAGGAACGGGCATTCCATCGATACCTCGATGGGTTTCACGCCGCTCGAAGGCGTGCCGATGGGGACGCGCTCGGGCGACCTCGATCCGGCCATCCTGTTCTATCTCGTGGACAAGGGCTACAGCGCGCAGTCGCTCAAGATGCTCTGCAACAAGGACAGCGGCCTGCTCGGCATCTCGGGTCTGTCGAACGACATCCGGAATCTGCTCGATCTGGCGGGGCAGGGCAACGATCGGGCGGCACTGGCCATCGACGTCTTCTGTTACCGCATCCGCAAGTACATCGGGGCCTACACGGCGGTGCTCGAACCGCTCGACGCCATCGTCTTCACGGGCGGCATCGGCGAAAACGCCGTGAGCCTGCGGGAGCACATCTGTCGAAACATGACCCAACTCGGCGTCCACTTCGATGCACGCGTGAACGAGCGGACGGGCGGTCAGGAGGCCGAGATCAGCGCCGCCGGCAGCCCGGTAAAGGTCTTCGTCATCCCGACGAACGAACAACTGGCGATTGCAAAAGATACCTACGATCTGACCACGCGCAGACAGGTGGTTGCCTCGGATGGGGCCGCCTGATAGACTGGCAGCCATTCGTTGTTTCGATCGCGGCGACGGTTCGGCATGAATGAGGATGTCTATGAATTGCCTCGAGGGTCGTATGTTTTGGGGATTGAACCGAAGATCGCACGTCAGGGGCGTTTTTCTGAGTTGTTGTCTCTTTGCTCTGGTGGCGCCGGCAAGGACCGCCCAACTGCCGCAGGTGAGAGTTGGCAACGTCCGCCGGGTGTTTCACAACGGGGAGCACAACGCGTTCACGGACCTGGTTCGCTTCCACGACAAGCTCTATCTTGCGTTTCGCAGTTGTCCCGACGGTCACATGGTGCATCCCACCGCGTCGATCATCATTCTCTCCAGTGCGGATGGCCGACGGTGGGAACAGGCACACCGTTTCAGCGTTGCGAAACGGGATACCCGCGATCCGCATTTCCTAGTCTTTAAGGACACGCTCTTCGTGTACACCGGCACCTGGTATTGCGGCGACATGTCGCCCAAGCCCGAGGACTACGACCTGAACGAACACCTTGGTTACGCCGCATGGTCCACGGATGGCGTTCGGTGGAACGGTCCCATCCTGTTGGAAGGCACGTTCGGCCATTACATCTGGCGGGCCGGCACGTTCGATGGGAGGGCGTATCTCTGTGGTCGGCGAAAAAAGGATTTCCAGGTGGGGCCGAAAGGCGAGGGAACGAGGGTCGAGTCGGCGCTGCTGGAAAGCGACGACGGTCTGATCTGGCGGACCCGAGCCCTCTTCCAGGAGGTCGACGGCGACGAGACCGCGTTTCAGTTTGACGCGGATGGGAGCATCCTCGCCATCGGCCGACGAGGCAGGGACAACGCCCAACTGCTGCGATCGAAGAGACCCTACACGGCGTGGGAGCGCAAAGACCTCGATCTGTACATCGGAGGACCGCTATTGACACAGTGGGGCGATCGCTGCGTGGTGGGAGGCCGCAAGACCCTGGGCAGCAAGGGGCCCACGACCTCAATGTGCTGGTTCGTGAACGATCAACTGCACGAATTCGCCGAACTCCCCAGCGACGGCGACAACTCGTATCCCGGGTTCGTCGAGATCGATCCGGCTCATGCCCTCATGTCGTGGTACTCGTCGCACGAAAAGGACGCGAGCGGCAAGACGATCACCGCGATCTATCTGGCCGACCTGGAGATTGTGGAATTTCCGCCTGATGTGTCCCTTGGCCGTTGAACAGAGCGGCAGGGATGTCTCGGCAGTCAGATGTCTTTGGATCGAAAGGGGCTGTTATGGCCGGTAGCGAGGCGATGGAGTGTTGTCCGCGATTTGAGCCCGGGTCTTGGGATGAGAAGGAACTCACCTGGAAAGACCGAAAGTTTGTGAAGGATCGCGTTCGGAGCGTCCTGCACATTCCTCTGAACTTTGGGTCGGTGATGGTGCGGAACATGCACAAGATTGAGGCCGCAGGGGCGAAATCGGACGAGGCGATCGTGCTCTCCGACGAGAATTCCCTGTGGGGCGCGGACGTCTACATTGCTGTGGGCAAGGAAGTCCCGGGTGCTCAGAACGTCACCCTCTCGGGGACGTTCGTGAGCAAGGTGTTCGAGGGGCCCTACCAGCGCGTGCCCCGGTGGATCCAGGAGACCAGGGACTTCGTCGCCTCGCAGGGCAAGCA
Organism: uncultured Pirellulales bacterium; assembly: GCA_964507995.1. GTDB lineage: Bacteria > Planctomycetota > Phycisphaerae > Sedimentisphaerales > Anaerobacaceae > PLanc-01. Next base: position 8,468 of record CAZDTD010000101.1, read on the forward strand.
GATCAAGAAACTGTTCTGCTACTACACCACCTGTCCGAAGTGCGCGAAGAAGTACGGGAAGAACTACGTGGTGATCCTGGCCCAGGTGTGAGCAGCAGCGGCAGTTGCACGACCACGAAGCCGGCGAACATCAGGGTGCAGCCGAGCAGGTCCCGCGGGCTGAACCGCTCGTGCAGCACGAGGTAGCCCGCCAGGGCGGCGAAGACGGTTTCAAGGCTCATGACGAGGGCCGCGTGCGCCGGCGGGGAGGTGCGCTGGCAGATGATCTGGAGCGTGAAGGCGACGCCCGCGGAGAAAACGCCGGCGTAGAGGATGGGGATCGTGGCCGCGGCGACGCCGGAGAGCGTCGTCTCTTCGAACAGGATGGCGGCCGGCAGGCTCAGGAGCGAGCAGGCGAGGAACTGGACGCAGGCGATGTGGAAGGGATTGGCCCGCTTGGCGAGATAGTCGATCAGCAGCACGTGTACGGTCCAGAAGAGGGCCCCGATCAGAACGAACAGATCGCCTCGTCCGATGGCGAGGGATTCTCTGACGCTCAACAGGTACAGACCAACCACCGCCAGGGCCGCGCCCGCCCAGACGGCCCAGCCGCAACGATGCCCGAGAAAGAGCCCGACGATTGGGACGAGCACGACGTAGAGGCTGGTAATGAAACTGGCCTTGCCTGCGGTCGTGTAGACGAGTCCCATCTGCTGCATGGATGCGCCGCCAAAGAGAGCCAGACCCGCCAGGACGCCTCCGCACAATAGAAACCGTGTGCCGCGGTGGCGGCAATCCGTTTGGCCGTTTATGCGAAGCATGAGAAGGACGGGGACGAGCGTCGCCGCACCCACCGCGAACCGCAGGGCGTTGTACATCATCGGGCCAAGGTGTTCCATGCCCCTCCGCTGGGCGACGAACGTCGTGCCCCAGAGGAACGCCGCGACGAGCAGCAGCAAATCACTTTTCAGTGTCTTCGTTTGCATAGACCCACATTTACGCTTGCCGTGAAGGTCTCGACCCGGAGACGCCATCCGTCGCCAGCAATCGGTCCCTCGTGGACGATGGGGGCCACTATAGACTTTCTCCGCATATTCTCAAGTCCACAGATGTTGACTGGGTCATGGTTCTCGTGTGCCCGAGAGGCGGTTCAAGGCTTTGTCCTTGTCCGCGGGATTCATCCGGCTGTGGCGGACGGCTTCGCTCAGCGTGGCGATGGTCTGGTCGTACGTGGTGCGGTCGACCGGGTAGGGGGTGGCGTCCTTGCCGCCGTGGGCGAAGGAGTAGCGGGCCGGGTCCTCATAGGAGGGCTTGGCGCCGTAGATCACCTCGCCGACCAGCGAGAGGGCTCGGACGGTCTTGGGGCCGACGCCCTCGGTGGCGATCAGTTGCTCGTAGTTCTTCGGCCGGGTGTCACAGAGCAGCCGGAGGATCTTCTCTAAGTAACGGCTCTTCGAGAAGTCCTCGTTCAGGACGGGATGGTCGGTGAATTCCTTGTTTTCCAGATGAAGGAATGTGAGTTGTTCGCCCTGGCGTCTCATGCTGACCATCCGGCTCAGAGGTGAGGCGTGGGCTCGCAGGATCTCGATATCCTTCATGACGGGATTGATGTCTTGCCCGGCTATTCTACCATCTTCCCGCGGATTTACTTGGGCAAACTGCGGGTTCCGCCGGCAAAATCCTCGGGGGTCCAGGTCTCGGGCGGCAGCAGATCCTCGGC
>CAZDTD010000101.1:10266-13577 GCA_964507995.1 uncultured Pirellulales bacterium
TTCCGCCGGCAAAATCCTCGGGGGTCCAGGTCTCGGGCGGCAGCAGATCCTCGGCGGCCGATTCGGGGTAGGAGGGGGCCGGCTCCAGTGGAGCGGCCGATTCGTTGGTGGCCGAGGCCTGGAGATAGGTAGCGAGATTGGCCTTTCGGTTTTTCAGGCTGAGCTTGCGCCGGATGTTCTCGCGATGCCGACGGACCGTTGCCGGCGAGATGCAGCGCAACTGGGCGATCTCTTTCGTCGAGAGTCCATTGCGGATCATCGTGCTGATGGCGATCTCGACAGGCGTCAATTGCACGTGGTCTCGGGCGATCTGGCTGAGGAACGGCGACGTGATCTCCTGAAGACTGCGGCGAAGCAGCGTCACGTAGGACCGCTGGCGGCCGGTGACTTCGAGCTCCAGCTCGAAGACGATCGGCATGATGACCTTCTGGATGTTGGCGGCAACCGAGGCCTTGATCCCCCGTTTCTCCTCCTCCAGTCGCGACAGTACCGCTCGCAGCGCGATATTGGCCTCCTGGAGAGCCTGATGTTCCCGTTGAATCGCCCGGTTGGCCTCACGCAGGTCCGACAGGCTCTTCATGTGCATCAGAATCGTGCTGATTCGCTCGGCCACGTCGCGGATCAGTGCGTATTCCTCCTTGAGGAACGGCCCGGTGGCCCAGGTGGCGACGATCTGGCGATAGAACACCTCCACCGTTCCTACGGCCCGGCCTTCCGTTACGATGTCGGCGGCCATCCGCCACTTGCTCTCGACGAACTGCTCGGTGACGTATCGCTTGTCGCCGTAGATGATCCTCGCACAGGCGTGTTCCGGGAACTGCCAGCTCCGGGGCAGACAATCGACCACGCTCTGGAGGAAGCGGTCGGGGGTGTGGAAGTACATCTCACGGAATGTCGAGATCGTGTAGAGGCAGTCGAGTTCCTTGATTCGCTCTCGCAGGGCGACCTCGATGTCGGATTGAGGACGTTTGCCATTGGCGGCCTCCATCGACGCCAGATGTTTCTGCAGGGTTTCCACCTGTTCGATCAATTGGGCGCGGGTCGGAGCTTTGGTCATTCTGATTACCCATCTAATGCACATGAATTCGAAAGGACGAGGACCCAATGTATATATGATCGCGAAAAGGCCCTGCCGATGCAAGCCCTTTGTTGTCGGAAGGATCAATTCTTATAAGTCGTTATAAATACAGATGATATATAATGGCTGGCTCCGGTCGTGTAGTTGTGTCGGCAATGCAAATAAATGCATAAGCATGGGTATAGTGTGCGTAATATAATCCACACAAAAACTGCGTAAGTCGTATGTGTTCCGTTAGGGATAGGCTCGGGTTGGTTCTCGTTACAATGCCCATGGTTTTATTCTCTGTGCTGTACGGCGGCCGAGGCGTCGCCGTGCAGGGGCAAAAGTCCTTTGGATAGGGAGGTTGCAATGGCTGCTGAACCGCGAAGGAAGGCTCACGCAGATGAGACGCCGGTGGAATTGCCTGCGGTCCTGCCGTTCACGCCTCTGATGGAGCTGGATCACCTGTTGAAGGTGGCCGGTTCCGTCTCCCAGGACGCCAACCAGATTTGGGCCGAGATGTGGGGTGAATTCCGGCGGATCGTGACCAGCAGCGGCATGATCGTTCCGGAGGCTGCTGCGAATTTCACCCCGGCCTGCGGGTGGCCGGAATTTCTGGAGAAATTCTGGCTGTTGAAGCACTACCTCGACTCGATCCAGAGGATTTGCGAAAGACGCCAATGACGGGGACCGGAGAAACCGGGACCTCATCAAAACGCGATACAAACATAAGACACGAATTGCACGACACAAATTACAGGAGAATCTATGACTGTCGCAACGTCACGAAAGACCGAAGAATCATCTATCGAACCGTTAGTCGACGCCTTCATGGCTCGCGTCGTCGCGCAGTCGCCGGGCGAGGTCGAGTTCCATCAGGCTGTCAAAGAGGTGGCGAGGTCGGTCATGCCCCTCGTCCAGAGCACGAAGGCCTATCGGGAGGCCAAGGTCCTGGATCGCCTCGTGGTGCCGGAGAACGTCTACATGTTCCGGGTGGTCTGGACCGACGACGCAGGCGAGGTCCAGGTCAACCGCGGCTACCGCGTCCAGATGAGCAGCTTGCTCGGTCCCTACAAGGGCGGGCTCCGTTTCCATCCTTCCGTCAACCTCGGCGTGCTGAAGTTCCTCGCCTTCGAGCAGGTCTTCAAGAACAGCCTGACCACGCTGCTGCTGGGCGGCGGCAAGGGCGGCTCCGACTTCGATCCCAAGGGTCGCAGTGACGGCGAGGTCATGCGGTTCTGCCAGTCGTTCATGGCCTGCCTGTTCCGCCACATCGGTTCCGAGATCGACGTGCCGGCCGGCGACATCGGCGTTGGCGGCCGGGAGATCGGGTATCTCTTCGGCCAGTATCGCAAGCTGACCCGTCGGTTCGACGGCGCCCTGACCGGCAAGAGCATCAACTGGGGCGGCTCCAGCCTGCGTCCCGAAGCCACCGGTTACGGCTCGGTCTACTTCGCCAACGACATGTTGGGCACACGCGGCGAGGGCGTCCAGGGCAAGACCGCCACGGTCTCCGGCTCGGGCAACGTTGCCCAGTTCACCGTCGAGAAACTCAATACGCTCGGCGCCAAGGTCATTACGATGTCCGATTCGAACGGCACGATCGTGGATATGGACGGCATCAACGCGGAGAAGCTCGCATGGATCATGGAACTCAAGAACGTTCGACGCGGGCGGATCAGCGAGTACGCCAACCACTTCAAGGGGACCCAGTACCTGGCCGGTAAGCGGCCGTGGGGCGTCCCGTGCGATCTGGCGTTCCCCAGCGCGACGCAGAATGAGATCGAAGAGGAGGATGCCCGCCAGTTGGTCAAGAACGGCTGCTACTGCGTCTGCGAAGGCGCGAACATGCCGTCTCATGCCGACGCGGTCGAGGTCTTCCTCAACGCGAAGATCCTGTACGGTCCCGGCAAGGCCGCCAACGCCGGCGGCGTCGCGGTCTCCGGCCTGGAGATGAACCAGAACGCCGGGTGCATGCGTCGCTCGCGCGACGATGTCGACGCCCAGCTCCACACGATCATGCACTCGATCCACGAGAACTGCGTCAAGTACGGCAGGGAGGACGGGTTCGTGAACTATGTGAAGGGCGCCAACACCGCCGCGTTCGTCAAGGTCGCGGATGCCATGGTGCAGCAGGGTTACGTTTAATCGACCGGCCTCTCCAGGCCGAATCGAGTCCTGACAATCAAGTCTGGGCGCTGATGCCTGGGCAGGGGCAGGGCTCTCGTCTGAATCTCTGGGCTGTTGCAGA
>CAZDTD010000102.1:0-8379 GCA_964507995.1 uncultured Pirellulales bacterium
GTTCAAGACGATTCGCCGCTATGAGACGGCAGAGGGTCTGCTGGAATCTGGTGACAGCCATTGGTACAACTCCCCAGCCTTGCGGAATGCCTCCCGGTCGCCATACCGCCGGATATAGTCGAGCGCGCGCAACACATCCGGCAGATCGGTTGGATAGTAGTCTGCCCTGAGGAACCACAGGCACCGATCCCGGTACATGTCAACCAACTGGTTGATTTGCCGACGAAGGTCTTCATCGATTGGGTTCATGATGCCATTACCGTAGCAGCTTCGACGAAACTCGGCAAGCCTCTCCTCGCTGCGCCGGACGGGTTTTATGGTTGACGATCCTTTCGCCGGGCCTTTTAATCGGTGTCTTGCGTGCGGCTTGCGCACGCCGGCAGACGGCAGAAAACTCGTTGCAGGAAGGAGCAGGCGATGGCACAGAACGCCAACTGTTATATCGCGGTGGACCTCGGCGCCGAAAGCGGCAGGGTCATGCTGGGCCGGGTCGGGGACGGACGGTTGAGCCTCGAACAGGTGCACCGTTTCGCCAACGGTCCCATGGAACAACAGGGCTCGCTGCGGTGGGACTTCGACCGCCTGCTGTCGGACATCAAGACCGGGATCGGCATGGCCGCCAGGAAGGCGGAGGGCAAGGTCCAGGGCATCGGCGTCGACACCTGGGGCGTCGACTTCGGCCTGCTCGGCGAGGACGGCAAGCTCTTAGAGAAGCCCTACCACTACCGCGACAGCCGAACCAACGGCATGATGGACAAGGCCTTCGCGAAGATGCCGAAACGCGAGGTCTATGAGAACACCGGCATCCAGTTCATGCAGCTCAACTCCCTCTACCAGCTCCTGGCCATGCGGTTGGCGGGTTCCGAGACGCTCGCGAAAGCCGAGAGGCTGCTCTTCATGGCGGACCTCTTCTCCTACCACCTCTGCGGCAAGCCCATCGGCGAATACACGATGGCCAGCACATCGCAGATGATGGACATGAAGACCGGCCAGTGGTCCAAGGCCATTTTCAAGGAGCTTTCGCTGCCGCTGGAGATCATGCCGCGAATCACGAAGCCCGGGACGATTATCGGCGAGCTGACGCCCGAAGTAGCCAAAGAGATCGGCTGCGGCCGGATTCCCATGATCGCGGTCGGCTCGCACGACACCGCCTCCGCGGTCCTCGGCGTCCCCGGCCAGGGCGACCACTGGGCCTATCTGTCCTCCGGGACCTGGAGCCTGATGGGCGTCGAACTGCCCAAGGCCATCATCAACGACAAGACCTTCGCCTACGAATTCACCAACGAAGGCGGCGTGGAGAACACGATCCGACTCCTCAAGAACATCATGGGGCTCTGGCTGGTCCAGGAGTGCAAACGGCAGTGGCAGCGCGAGGGTCAGGACCTCTCCTACGGCGAGCTGGCCCAGATGGCCGCCCAGGCCAAGCCGTTCTTCGGATACGTCAATTGCGACAACAGCGACTTCCTCGCGCCGGGCGACATGCCCGCGAGGATCAACAAGAGCCTCTCGGAAACCGGTCAGAAACCCACGCAGGACAAGGGCCAGATGGTCCGCTTGGTCCTCGAAAGCCTGGCTCTGAAATATCGTTCGGTGGTCAACGCCATCGAGGACGTCACGGACAACAAGATCGAGACGTTGCACATCGTCGGCGGCGGAATTCAAAACGAGCTGCTCTGCCAGTTCACCGCCGACGCGACCGGGCGCAAGGTTGTCACAGGCCCCATCGAGGCCACCGCCAGCGGCAATATCCTGATGCAGGCCAAGGCCGTCGGCCAGCTCAAGAGCATCGACGAGGCCCGGCAGGTCATCCGCAATTCCTTCGAGATGAAAGAGTACCGGCCCCAGAACGTCAGTCTCTGGGAGCAGCAGTACAATCAATTCGCAGCAAAGAAATAATGTGCATAATCCCGGAGAATCCGGCCCAAAACATCGGGTGTCATGCTTACGCTCGCGCAAGCATGTCCGTTACGCCTCGTGGAGCATGTCTACGCAAGCGTAGACATGGCACCCCTGTGAACGCGGTTTCTCGCGGAATCGATGCCTTCGAGAATGCAAGGAGACAACAGCTTTGACCATCGAAGAACTCGAACAACAATTGGACAGTTTCAAGCCGGCCGAGCGGAAGAAGGCTCTGTCGTCGCTTGTGAAAAAGGCTCAGGCCGGCGAAATCACCCTGCCCGAGCCCGGACGCTTCGTGAACCTCCATTGCCACACCTTCTTCTCATACAACGCCTACGGCTACTCGCCGACGAAATTCGCCTGGCTGGCTCGCAAGGCGGGCCTGGCCGTCGCAGGCACGGTCGATTTCGACGTCCTCGACGCGCTCGATGAGTTCCGCAACGCATGCCGGTTGCTGGGCCTCAAGGGCTGCTCCGGCATGGAGACGCGGGTCTACGTTCCCGAATTCGCCACAAGGGTGATCAATTCGCCGGGTGAGCCGGGAATCTCGTACCACATGGGCGTCGGGTTCCCAAGCTCGAAGGCGCCCGCAGAACAGCGGGAGTTCCTCAAAAGTCTGAAAGAGACCGCCCAGCAGCGAAACCGCGACCTGATGCAGCGGGTCAACAAATACCTCAGTCCCGTCGAGCTGGATTACGAAGCCGATGTCCTCGCACTGACCCCCGCCGGCAACGCGACGGAGCGTCATATGTGCGTCGCATATGCCAGGAAGGCGAAGGCAGTCTTCGGTGAGGGCGACGAGCTCGCAGCATTCTGGTCGCAGAAGCTCGGGACCGATGCAAAGAAGCTCGGCCTGCCCGAGGGACGCGACCTGATCAACACGATCCGCTCCAAGACGATGAAACGCGGCGGCGTCGGCTACGTCCAGCCGGACAAGGGTTCGTTCCCGCAGATGGCCGACACGAACCGTTTCATCCTGGCCTGCGGCGGGATGCCCGTGCACACCTGGCTCGACGGCTCCAGTGACGGCGAGCAGGCCATGGAGGAACTGCTCGACGTCGCGATGAGCACGGGGGCCGTGGCGCTCAACGTCATCCCCGACCGCAACTACACGCCGGGATCGCAGGACCAGAAGGTGAAGAATCTCTATCATGTGGTCGAGCTCGCTCAGCGCAGGCATCTCGTCCTCGTCGAGGGCACGGAGATGAACAGCCCCGGCCAAAAGTTCGTCGATGCCTTCGACACCGCGGAGCTGGCCCCCCTGCTGCCGGCGTTCCTGACCGGTTCATATATCGTCTACGCCCACTCGGTCCTCCAGCGGCAGTGCAAGCTGGGATACACCAGCGCGTGGGCGAACGAGCACTTCGAGACCGCCGAACGCAAGAACGCGTTCTTCGAAGAAGTGGGCGCGACTCTGAAGCCGGAGGGGGAAGACATGCTCGCGGAATTCAAGAACACTGCATCGCCGCAAGACATTTTGAGAACAGCACAGGGTTGATCGTTAGAGATGAGCGTTCAGATGGCGTTTTGTCATGCTGAACGGAGTACGAAAGCAAACCATGGAAAAGATACCTGATCGACAATACGCCGTGCAACTGGTCGGGCCGGACCAGCTCGTTTTGAACAAATCCAAAGAGGTCTTCAAGCCCGGTCCGCACCAGATCCTCGCCAGGGTCGAGGTCGTCGGCCTGTGCTTCTCCGACCTGAAGCTCCTCAAGCAATTCACCGGCCACGTTCGCAAGGGCCCGGTCGTTTCCGGCGTGGACCTCGACCTCCTCAAGGAGATTCCGAGCTACGTGCCGGACGCGGCGCCGACGGTGCCGGGCCACGAGACCGTCGTGCGAATCGTCGAGGTCGGCCCCAGCGTCACATGGCCCAAGCCCGGCGAGCGGTACCTCGTCCAGACGGACTACCGCTGGGTACACACGGCCGCCTCCAACGCCGCCTTCGGCTACAACTTCGAAGGCGCCCTGCAGGAGTACGTCCTGATGGACGAGCGGGTCATCACCGCCCCGGACGGCGAGTCGATGCTCATCCCCGCCGGCGAGCAGCGCGCGGGCTCGGCCATCGCGTTGTGCGAGCCCTGGGCCTGCGTCGAGGACGCCTACGTCACGAAAGAGCGGACGACCCTCAAGGCGGGCGGACAGATGCTGATCGTCGCCGACGCGGGCATCCCGGACGGCCGGATGCACAACCTCTATCGCAAGTACGGTTCGCCGGCGAAGGTGACCTGGGTCTCCAAGTCGATCCCGCCGGCCGATATCGAGCCGGTCGTCGTCCGGGCCAAGAATCTGATCGAGCTGGGGGACGCGTCGTTCGACGACGTGATCTACTTCGGCGCCAACGCCCGCACGGCGGAGCAGTTGTTCCCGAAGGTCGCAGCAGGCGGCCTGCTGAACATCGTCCTGGGCGGCGAACGCTTCGGCACGCCGGTCGTCACAATGGTCGGCCGGGTCCACTACGGCGGCATCCGCATCATCGGCACCACCGGCTCGGACCCGAGCGATTCGATGAAGTACATTCCCAAGACCGGCGAGATCCGACACGGCGACACGGTCAACGTCGTCGGCGCAGGCGGCCCGATGGGCATGATGCACGTCATCCGCAACATCTGCCAGGGTGTCGAAGGCGTCACCGTCTACGCGGGCGACGTGGACGACAACCGGCTGGCGGCCCTGAGCCAGATCGCCCAGCCCCTCGCCCAGAAGAACGGCGTCGACTACAAGCCCTACAACGCCAAGAACGAACAGATGGAGCTGGACTACAGCTACACGGTGCTCATGGCGCCGGTGCCCGAGTTGGTGGCCAGCGCGGTGCACTGCGCCGCCTCGCGGGGCATCATCAACATCTTCGCGGGCATCCCCGCCACCGTCACGGGTCAGATCGACCTGGACGCCTACATCGAGAAGCGGCTGTACTTCATCGGCACCAGCGGCTCGACGCTCGACGACATGAAACGCATGCTGGAGAAGGTCGAGTCGGACCAGCTCGATACGAACGTCAGCGTCGCAGCGATCAGCGGCTTCGAGGGCGCGGTCGAAGGCATTCGGGCGGTGGAGAACCGCCTGATCGCAGGCAAGATCATGGTGTACCCCGCCTGCAGGAACCTGGGTCTGACCCGTCTGGAAGAGCTTGCAGTCAAGATGCCCGATGTTGCGGCATGCCTGAACCACGGCCTCTGGACGCGCGAGGCCGAGAAAACGTTGTTGGACAAACACGCGGATTGACCAAGCATGAAAGGGTAAGAGGATGAAACGGGTTAACGGAGCGTCACCACGCAGTCGTCGCGCACATCGGGCGGCATCTCTCGTGATCGTGGGTCTTCTGGCCGGCGGGTTATTCGCACAGGGGCGCGAGTTCAATGGGCTGGGCATGGATCTGGCCAATCTGCCGAGACTTTCGCGCGCCCAGAGCCGCTCGATCAGTCCGGAGAATTTCACCGGCGAAAAGGGCAAGGCCGGCATGGCCACCGAGGGCACCGGCAAAAACGCCGCCCGTGACCTGGGCCAGGGTTGGAAGATTTCGCCATCGGTGCGGATTCCCGCCAAGAGCACGTTCACCATGGGCGAGATCAACGGCTCCGGCGCGATCCAGCAGATCTGGATGACGCCCGCTCCGCTCGACAAGACGCAGCTCTACATCCTTCGCTTCTACTGGGACGGCGAGACGACGCCTTCCGTGGAAGTGCCGATGAGCCACTTCTTCGCCTGCGGCTGGGGCAAGTATTCCCAGATCAACTCGCTGGCCATCTGCGTGAACCCGGGCAGCGCGTTCAACTGCTACTGGCCCATGCCCTTCCGCAAGAGCGCTAAAATCACCATGGAGAACCTCGACGACAAGGACATGACGCTCTATTACCAGATCAACTACACGTTGACCGACGTGCCCCAGAGCATGGCCACCTTCCACGCCCAGTACCGTCGTGAATCGCCGCTCAAGACCAAGGGCCTGTTCACGATCCTCGACGGCGTCCAGGGCCAGGGCCACTACGTCGGCACCTACCTCGCCTGGGAAGTCCACAGTCCCGGCTGGTGGGGCGAAGGCGAGATCAAGTTCTTCCTGGACGGAGACCAGGAGTTCCCGACCATCTGCGGCACGGGCACCGAGGACTACTTCTGCGGCTCCTACAACTTCGACACCAAGGATGACGACGGCCAAGCTCGCTACACGGAGTTCTCGACACCCTACACCGGTCTGGCCCAAGTCCTGCCGCGGGACGAAATCTACAAGATGTGCCAGCGGTTCGGCCTGTATCGCTGGCACATCACCGACCCGGTCCGGTTCGAGAAAGACCTGAAAGTGACAATCCAGGCTCTCGGCTGGCAGAAGGATGGCAAGTACCTCCAGGAGAGAGACGACATCGCGGCAGTTTCCTACTGGTATCAGACGGAACCCCATGCGGCTTTTCCCAAGCTGCCCGACGCAGAGGCATTGAAGATCGGGCCCATTCAAGTGCAGAAGTGAGAGTTCGTAGCGTGTCCGGAAGGACATATCTTTGATTTGTGATCTGTCCGTGAGAGCACTGAAGATAACGCCTTACGGCGTCACTACAAACCGGAAAGAAGGGGAATATCATGGCAAATTCAAGACAGATCGAGCAAGCATATAAACTCGCCCGCGAACGCTATGGCGAACTGGGCGTGGACACGGAAAAGGCGATGAAGCAGCTTCGCAAGGTCGCCATCTCGCTGCACTGCTGGCAGGGAGACGACGTGGGCGGCTTCGAGAGCGCCGACGGGCTCAGCGGCGGCGGCATCATGGCCACCGGCAATTATCTTGGCAAGGCCCGAACCGCCGACGAATTGCGCGCGGACCTGGAGGAGGCTCTGAGCCTGATCCCCGGCCGGCATCGCCTGAATCTGCACGCAAACTACGCGGAAACCAAGGGCAAGGCCGACCGCAACGAGTTGGAGCCCAGGCACTTCAAGAACTGGGTCGATTGGGCGAAGGCCAACAAGCTGGGCATGGACTTCAACGGGACCTACTTCTCGCACCCGAAGGCCGCCGACGGCTTCACACTCTCGAGCGCCGACAAGGGCATTCGCAAGTTCTGGATCGAGCATGGAATCGCCTGCCGCAAGATCGGCGCCTACATGGGCAAGCAGCTCGGCGCCCCCTGCGTGTTGAACACCTGGATTCCCGACGGCTACAAGGACATCCCCATCGACCGCAAGGGGCCGCGAGAGCGTCTCAAGGATTCGCTCGACCAGATCCGCACAGAGAAGATCAGCCGCAACTACCTGCTCGACGCCGTCGAAGGCAAGCTCTTCGGCATCGGCTCGGAGAGCTACGTCGTCGGCTCGCACGAATTCTACCTGAGCTACGCAGTCGCCAACGACATCCTGTTGTGCTTAGACACCGGCCATTTCCACCCGACCGAGACCGTCGCGGACAAGATCTCCGCCGTGCTGACGTTCGCCGACGAGATCCTGCTGCACGTCAGTCGCGGCGTCCGCTGGGACAGCGACCACGTCGTGATCCTCTCCGACGAGCTGACGGCCCTGGCCCAGGAACTCGTCCGCGGCGACTACCTCGGCCGCGTCCACATCGGCCTGGACTTCTTCGACGCCAGCATCAATCGCATCGCGGCCTGGGTCATCGGCACCCGCTGCATGATCAAAGCCCTGCTGATGGCCATGCTGGAGCCCACGAAAACGCTCGCCCGGCGCGAGGCTCAGGGCGACCACACGTCGCGTCTGGCCCTGCTGGAGGAATTGAAAACACTACCCTTCGGGGCGGTCTGGGACTATTATTGCACAAAATCGAACGTGCCGGCCGGTCCGGCGTGGATCGATGAAGTGAAGGCATACGAAACGAACGTCCTGGCAAAACGCGGTTAAAAGGAGATCGAGCAATCATGGTGGCAAATCCATTTCTCGGCGTATTCTTCCATTGGCTTGGCGGACTCGCATCCGGCAGCTTTTACGTGCCCTATCGTCGCGTGAAGAAGTGGTCCTGGGAGGTGTATTGGCTCGTCGGCGGGTTCTTCAGTTGGATCATCACCCCGTGGGTGCTGGCCCTGACGCAGACCAACGATCTTCTTGCCGTGCTCGGCGAAGCCCCAGGCCGTGCAATCGGCTTGGCGTATTTCTGGGGCGCCATGTGGGGCCTGGGCGGCCTGACCTTCGGACTGACGATGCGCTATCTCGGCATGTCCCTGGGCATGGCGGTCGCCCTGAGTTACTGCTCGGTCTTCGGCACGCTGATGCCGCCGCTGTTCGACGGGACGCTCGTCGACAAATTCTCCACCACGTCGGGCCATTGGATCGGGTTCGGCATCATCGTCTGCGTGCTCGGCATCGCCGTCACCGGCCTGGCGGGCATGTCCAAGGACCGCGAAATGTCCGAGGAGAAGAAAAGAGAGGCCATCAAGGAATTCAACTTCTGGAAGGGAATCCTGGTCGCCACCTTCTCGGGCATCATGAGCGCGAGCTTCGCCTACGGACTGAACGCAGCCGAGCCGATTGCCCAGATTTCCGC
>CAZDTD010000102.1:8479-13351 GCA_964507995.1 uncultured Pirellulales bacterium
GCGCGAGCTTCGCCTACGGACTGAACGCAGCCGAGCCGATTGCCCAGATTTCCGCTGAGCACGGCACGACCACCCTCTGGACCGGCCTGCCGAAGCTCTGCGTCGTCCTGCTGGGCGGTTTCACCACGAATTTCATCTGGTGCGTCCTGCTGAACGTCAAGAACAAGACCGGCTATCAGTACTTCAGCCCGACGCTCCGCGAGCAGCCCGCCGGACAGGGCGCAAACGCAAGTCCCGTGGTCGCCGGCGCCCCGCGAGGCGAAAAAGTGCCTATGCTGAACAACTACCTCTTCAGCGCGCTGGCGGGCGTCACCTGGTACATGCAGTTCTTCTTCTACACGATGGGCGAAACGCAGATGGGCAACTACAAGTTCTCCAGTTGGACCATCCACATGGCGAGCATCATCATCTTCAGCTCGCTCTGGGGCATCGCGTTGAAGGAATGGAAAGGCTGCGGCAGCGGCACGAAACGCAAGCTGGCGATCGGACTGGCCCTGCTGGTCGTCTCCACAATCATCGTCGGCTACGGGAACTATCTTGGCGCACAGGCGCCGGCTCAATGAGCCGGCGGTCGCGGCAGGCGGCACTGGCGATAGAGAGGAAAAGAACGATGGCTGAGCAAAAGCCGCAGGAAACGACGGGCGGCAGCGAGTTCGAGCGGGAGCCGGTGCCACCCGACAGGCTGCTCGGCTTCAAAAGCTTCATCGGAATGTATGCCGGAGAGCACACGGCGGGGACCGAGTTAATGATCGGTCCCCTTTTCGTTGCCGCCGGCGTCAGCGCGTTCGACGTCGTCGTCGGGCTCATCGCAGGCAACGTGCTGGCCGTGCTGAGCTGGGTCTTTCTGTGCGCCCCGATCGCGACGCGAGCGAGATTGACCCTCTACTACCAACTGGAGAAGATCTGCGGCCGGCGGCTCGTGACGCTCTACAACCTCGCCAACGGCGTGATGTTCTGCTTCCTGGCCGGCGCCATGGTCACCGTGTCCGCCACCGCGTTCGGGGTGTGGTTCAAGTTCCCCATGCCGGAGTTGAACGATCTGTACCCCAACAGCGTCGGATGGGTGCTCGCGGTGCTGGCGTGCGGCGCGATGATCTCCCTCGTGGCCGCCTATGGCTACAAGGTCGTGTCCAAGATCGCCAACGTTGCCGCGCCGTGGATGGTGCTCGTGTTCATCGCGTTCGGACTGGTGGGTTTGAGACAGTTCATCGACGCCACAGACACGCAGATCACCTGCCTCGGCGATGTCTGGACGCTCGCCAGGACGAGCATCTGGAAAGGAGGCGACCCGCTGCCGGGACAGGTCAAGTTCACGTTCTGGCACGTGATGTTCTTCGCGTGGTTCTGCAACATGGCGGTGCACGTCGGCATGTCGGACCTGTCGGTTCTGCGATTCGCGAAGAAGTCCTGGTACGCCGTCGCCAGCGGAGCCGGCATGTTCCTCGGCCACTACCTCGCCTGGCTGGCCGCCTCGATCCTCTACGCGTTCCAGATGCATCAGGACCCGAGCAATACGAAGGTGCTGCCGGGTCCGCTCGCCTACCAGGCCGCCGGCCTGGCGGGTTTGCTCTGCGTGATCATCGCCGGCTGGACCACGGCCAATCCGACCATCTACCGGGCGGGCCTCGCGTTCCAGGCAATTGTCCCGAAGTCCTCCCGATTCCGCGTCACCCTGATCACCGGAGCCATCGCGACAGTCGCGGCGATGTTCCCGGCCCTCGCGATGAAGCTGAACGATTTCGTGGCGTTGTACGGCCTGCTCCTGATGCCGATGGGCGCTGTGATCTTCGTGGATTTCTGGCTGATCCCGAAGTTCGGCCTGCGGAGTTCCTACGCAGAGTTGAGCGGCCGCCGGTTCAACTGGGCCGCCTTCGCCGCCTGGGTCGTGACGTTGGCCGTCTGCCTCGGCATCGTCTTCATCGTAGGCCGCTGGATTCTGTACTTCGTCGCCCTGCCCGGCTGGTTCATCGCATCCGGCGTGTACCTCGTCCTGAGTCAAGTCTACCAGAGACAAGTCCCCCTCCCCACAGCGAAGGTATAGGAGAAATCCAATGCGCGCCACCGCCATCCTGGTCGTCGTCTCCGTGCTTTCGCTGGTCGCGTTGATGTTGCCGTCGATTCTCTTCCTGGCCGGTCGCATGGAGCTGGGCACTGCGAAATGGATCATGCTGCTGGCGACCCTCGTCTGGTTCGCCGCCGCAACGCCCTGGATGTGGAAGCAATCCGGCTGAGACAGAGCGGATTTATGATTTATGATTTTTGATTGTCGATTTGAAGAGGCCGACGCGCCGCTCCAATCAAGAATCGCAAATCAACAATCAGAGATCAGTACGTAGGTATTCAAGCGGCGAGGGAGACATACTCCACCTCCCTCAAGATGTACGGGCCTATATGGGGACTGAGCGAATCAGACGTCACCAGCTCAACCCGTCGCCCCAGCAAATCCTCCAGCAAGAAGGAAAGCTGAATGAAATGGTCAAAGGTCTTCTGGCCTTCCTCGAATTCGACCAGCAGATCAACATCGCTGTCGATTCGCTGCTCGCCACGGACAAACGAGCCGAATAGCCCCAGCCGCTTCACGCCAAGGGCTCGAATCTGAGATTGGCTCCGACGGATGATATCAAAGATCTCATTTTTCGTCGTTGTGGCCATGCTCATTGCCTCTTCAGACATCCACACAATGATGACATCGTCAGCACGATATGCAGAACTCTCCTCTCCTGTCAAGCCTGGATTTGGGCTGGAGATCGCGCCACGCGTTCGTCTTGGTTTGGAGTTCCGCCTTCAGGCGGGTCGAAACAGTCCAAAGTTCCTTCTCTACTCCGCGTCAGTTCTCGAACGATGAGATGATCGACAGCCACGGAACCGCCGGCTTCGACTGAAAACTTGAGTATCAAGTCTCATGTGCGGCATCCGCTGCCAGGCAGGTGGGCTGCTCGGTCAATCGTGGTGGTGCATCACTTGCCGAACCAGCCTCATCCGGCGGACAGCCGCCGGGCCGGTCAGCGGAGATCCGAGCGCCTCGCTCAGAATGCTCGCGAATCGCGTCCCACTGACGGGACGGTCCACGATCAGTTTTCCCTCGTATATGATGCTGAACATGCCATAGGGCGTCGGGAGCTCCCGGGACGCCTTGGCGGTCCGGACGGGAACCACCTTCGGCTCTAACCCGAAAGTCCGGGCCACCGCCGCAATGTCCTGCACGCACTTTGGAATCATAGGGCACTGATCGGCAGCCAGGATCGTGAGGCCCTGCTTGTACTTTCTCAAGAGCCGCTCCCCGCCGACGATAAATCGAGGGTCCGGGGCGGCCTTCCGCAGTTTCTTGACGAGCAACTCGTAGGGACCGAAGCGGTCCACCGAGACAAAACCCGCTTTGAAGAACAGACCATTTCCCGCCATGAAACTACCGGAACTGGTCACGACAGCGACCCCTCGGCAGTTGCCCTTCTTCGCATCCCTCAGGCAACTATCCAACAGGAGCGTGCCAACCCCTTTCCCCCCATGTTTGCGGCTGACCATCAAGCAATGGATGACCAGGTACCCCTCCGCCTCCACCGGCCTCCACGCCTGACTGCCGGGGACATACTCAATCGTCCCGATATCGCCGCATTCCCGTGACCGGCACACCTTGAGCCTGAGTCCTTCCGGGTAGCGTCTCCTGAGCCAATCCAACTTCCGACGATACCCCTCGTTGTCGGGGTCCTTGCGCCCACAGAAGCCGCAGCCGGCGATGTTCTCCGCATTGGTGTCGACGATTTCGTACTCGGCCATCGTGCTGTTACTTTCGGTTGCAGAACGGCAGGAGTGAGCGGCCCGCTTTAGCCGGTACGCTCGACTCGCCTTGTTAGGCGAAGTTCTACCTTCTACTTGCATCTCGATTCTGCGTGCGGAATCAACACGAACCGCAGAAATTCTTGCCCGAGAGGAGTAGTTAGACTGCTCCGTTCGTGACAATGAACGAACAACTCTTCGCTTGTAATGAGACCACGTCTCTTCACTTCCGAGATGATCGTGCTCAAGAACTCGTTCTGTTTCGAATACTCGGGAAAAGCAAGATCCAATACACGCTTCAGCGACGCGTTAGAGGTCTTGGGGTCATACAACATGCCTGTTGGCCCATCGTGCATGGGCAGCGACTGGCCTTGGCACGCACGAATTCCCCGGGCGAGTCAAAGAAGTTGAGCAACTGCAAGTGCAGTTCATCAAACTCATCGACCAAACGCAAAAACAGACGTTGCTTCGCGGCACTTGGCGGCGAGGGAAGTCCCGCATTGATTATGGCATTACGCAAGGATCTACGCTTCAACTCCGAGCTTGTTCGGACGGCTATAGTCGTAGCATCGACAACTAGATCGATGAACGCGTCATTCGCTTTGAGTGCTCGCAGATCGATTTCGCGGTCAGCCAGCTCGTTTAAGCTAGCAGTGACATCATCTCTCCATTCAGCACAGCGTCGGTGATAGGCTGTGGGAAAAGTCTCTCCAAGGATGGTTGACACAACGTCCCCAACGATGGGGAAAGCCAACCCCAGGCCAGCCGATCCTGCAGCGCGAGCCGCGGCTACAGCTTTGTCGGTCACCGTAGCTTCGGGTGGCACAAGTTGCCGGCGTTTCTGCCTTGAGTTGTCGAATGACTGGTCAGTCATAAGTGTGATCTCCGCATAGCAACGGTTATATGGTTTCTCCATAACACCTTTGACCGCGATATCGCGGCATAAGCCCCCTACGCTGAATTCCGGAAAGAACTGGGCCACACCTACGCATTTCACTTCCTTCCAACCGATACTTCCGCTTGCGGGGCCCGTCGCGTCTCGACATCAGCCAGGGCTCCATCGCTGCGAGTCTGCCGTTTCATTGTAGGACCTCGCCG
>CAZDTD010000103.1:0-13193 GCA_964507995.1 uncultured Pirellulales bacterium
CGCGGTCGAGGGCATCCTGATGTGGGGCTTCTGGGAAGGGGCCAACTGGATACCCATATCCTCTCTGTATCGGCGGGACTGGTCGCCGACACCGGCGGCCGAGGCGTACCGCGACCTGGTTTACAGGCAGTGGTGGACGACTTGGCGGGGGCGGGCTGACGACAAGGGGCGATGCGAGGTCCCGGCCTTCTTCGGACGGCACCGTATCACCGCAGGGGAAAAGGAGATCGTCGTCACGCTCAAGCGAGTGGAAGGCGGCAAGAGGGTCTCCTTTGAATGACCCTGGGGTTGGGCCGGATGCTGCTTGTCGAGAACGGGGGGAGCGAGTATACTGTCTGACGAGGTAACAGACGTGTTCAATGGGACGATGGCGGACGACCACCGAGCTGCTTTCGGCCGTGTGACGCCATAGAACACGATTGTCGACCTGGACGTATGGAGTGAAACCGTCTGTTGAAACCTGTGACCGAAGGGAATGACGCTTCAGGAGGTCGGACGTGACGAGCGCTCGCACGGAGAACCCGCGATTGTCGCGGTTGAAGGATAACTTGCAGACTGTCATCTACGGCAAAGGCGAGTGCATCGACGTGGTGATCGTCGCTCTGCTGGCGGGGGGGTCCATCCTGATCGAGGACGTGCCCGGCGTGGGCAAGACGACCCTCGCCAAGGCGCTGGCCCAGAGCCTCGACGCCAAGTTCCGGCGGATTCAGTTCACGCCGGACCTGTTGCCGGCCGACATCCTGGGCTCCTCGATCTACAACCCGGTCACCGGCGAGTTTCGTTTTGAGCCGGGACCGATCTTCTGCAACATTCTCTTGGCCGACGAGATCAACCGGGCCTCGCCCCGGACGCAGTCGGCGCTCCTGGAGGCGATGAACGAGAGCCAGGCGACGATCGAGGGCCAGCGACACGTGCTGCCGCAGCCGTTCTTAGTGATCGCCACGGAAAATCCGCTGGAATTCCACGGCACATATCCACTGCCCGAGGCCCAGTTGGACCGGTTTCTGGTCCGGCTCGCCCTCGGCTATCCGGCGGCGGAGGTCGAGGTCGATATCCTTCGCTCGCACGCCGTCGCCCAGCCGCTCGATGGAATCGAGCCCGTGCTGGACCTGGCTCAGGTCTGCCAGATCCAGCAGGAGGCGGCCGCAATTCACGTTGACGAGAGCATCCTCGAGTACATCGTCGAGATCGTCCACACCACCCGGCATGACAACCGGCTCCAGCTCGGCATCAGCACGCGGGGCACGCTGATGCTCTCCCGGGCGGCGAGGGCCCGCGCGTACTACGAGAACCGCGAGTACGTGATCCCGGACGACGTCCTGTGGTGCGTGCCCCACGTGCTGCCGCATCGGATCATCCCGACCTCCAAGACCCGCTACAGCGGCACGACGAGCAAACAGATCATCGCGGACATTGTGGGCCGGATCAAAGTGCCTGTGTGAGTGGGGGCGGTCGCATGGCCAGGGCCCGATACAAATTGCGTATTCGCATGACCGACGCCGGACGGGTGATCCTTCGCGGGACCGGCTTCGTCGTTCTGGCCAGTTTCGTCGTTCCCTCCTTCGGCGTGCTCTCGATCTTGCTTGCCGTCTGCCTCGTGGCCGTCGTCGTGGGGTACGTCTTTCGACCTCGCATCCGGCTCGATGGCAGCCTGCCCGACCGGATCATCTCGGGCCAGACGACGCAGCTCACCTATACCCTCAAGAACATCGGGCGATTCTCCGCCTATAGTCTGTTCGTGCATTTCGATGCGCTGCCCGGCACGATCGATCAGGTGGGCGAGGCCGCGATGGTCTCCCGCCTGCGACCGGGCGAGACGGCCCAGGCGACCGTCGCGATCCGGCCCAGACGCCGCGGCAGCTACCGGATCGGCCGGCCCGTCTGCGAATCGACCTTCCCGTTCAACCTGTTCCGCATCGGCGAGGTGCAAGGGCAGCAGGAGACCCTGCTCGTCCTGCCTGCGTTCTCCTGGCTGCGGATTCCGTTGCAGTATGTGAGCCGGCACGTGAACACGAGCAACCTGCGGCCCGCCGGACGCGTCGGCGGCTCGCCCGAGTACATCGGCAGCCGGCCGTTCGTCACGGGCGATTCGCCCCGCCGGCTCGATGTCCGGGCCTGGGCCCGCCTCGCGGCTCCGGCCACGAAGGAATACGACGACGACCTCGACGACTACGCCGCGATCGTGCTGGATACCCGCGTGCCGGAGGGACGCAGGAAATCGAAGTCAGCGGACAGCGAGGAGCTGGAAGCGGCCGTCAGTCTGTGCGCATCCGTCGCGTATACGATCCATCGGGACTGCCTCATCGATCTGCTGTTGGCCGGACCCGACCTGCACGAGTTCGGCGCCTGGCCCAAGGCCGTTCGCCTGGAGCGCATTCACGAGGTCCTGGCCGGCGTCCAGGCGTCGGAGGGGTACGGACTCGAACGGATCGGCCCGCTGCTGGAGGAGCGCCTGGCGGAAATTTCCGAGATCGTGTTCGTCGTGCTGCATTGGGATGCCGCCTACCGCACGCTGGTCGAGTGGGCCGAGCGGGCGGGCTGTCATATCACGGCGGTCGTGATCGGCGAGCCAGGCGCCGGGACGCCGGCCGAGGAGTGGACCGGGGACATTCGGTTCGTGTCGGCCCGGGATGTTCTCGAAGGACGCGTGGAGCAATTGTGAAAGCACAGAGAGTCATCGCGGTTCTCATGATCCTGGGCAGCTCGCTGCTGATTGCGTGGGTGACCGGGGACATCGCCTTTCCGGCGATTCTCTGCATGCTGGGCATGCTGGGCGTGCAGGGGCGGTTCAAATGGGACATCCGCCCGGAACGTCACTATGTGACGCCGCTGTTGCTGTTGTTGCTGGCGGCCCTGTTCTCGATCCACTGCGGATACGCCCACCCGCCGAGCGAGAAGGTGGCGGCCTTTGCCTGGCAGACGATCGCTCGGTACTTCTTCGCGTCGATGATCCTGATCCTGTTCCTGCGGTCGCGTCAGCAGCCGGGGGCATCGGGCGCCGGGACTCCGGTCCCGGAGACGGGGCCCTCGCCGTTGTCGCCTTCGCTCGGGCTGTTCCATCTGGCCAGTGCGATGGCCGGCGGCCAGGTCCTGCTGCTGGACGACCGATACGTCGCCTTCCGGCTCGTGGAGCTGGCGAGCGTTGCGATGGCTGTGTTTTACGCGGTCTGCTCGATGTGGGACGCCGGTCGGGGCCAGGACCCTGTGTACGCCGGACGCAGGCCCCGCTTCACGCTGCACGTTTCGCGCACGGTGCTTCTGATCGCGGCGGTGAATCTGGGCTGGATCGGCGGCTCCGTGCTGTACGCCAATGTGGGCTCGCTCAACCTGTTGTCCAACTGGTTCTGGCGGAACAACATCACGTTCGACACCACGGTGGCCGGCGTATCCCGCATCGGTTTCTCCACGAGCGGCAGGTTGTCGAACGTCCTGGCCATCATGGAGGATACGAATGCCGAGCCCGTGTTGAAGATCGCCAGCGACGCGTGCCCCGGTTACCTGCGGGCCAGGGCTTTCCTCACCTACCGTCAATCGGAATGGATGGACACGTCGCATCGGGAAGCCGTCTATCCGGAGCAGAACCGCCTGCTCGGACGGACGAACGTCTTTCGTCTGAGTCGCCGGGACGGCAATCGGGAGATGACCATTCGCCACGAGGACGTCGTGATCGACGCCCTGTTTACGCCGCTGGGCGTCTGTTCCATCGAAGCGCCTCAGGCCATGCTGGAGCGCGACGATGATAACGGCACGATCAAACCGTCGGGAGCTCGCGCCAATCTGTCGTACCGTGTGACCTACACCAACTCGCTGAGCGGCAATCCGCCGGGGTCCAACGTGTTGCGACGGATGACCGCTACGCCGCCGCAACTGGACCCGCGGATCCGCCAGCTTGCGATCCGGATCTTCCGGGGGTGCCGGACGACGTCGGAAAAAATCGAGGCGGTCACCCGCCACTTCCAGACGAACTATTCGTACTCGTTGGGACTGGAAATCCCGATGGAAGAAGATCGCCTCACGTACTTCCTCCTGGAGGCTTCCACGGGCTACTGCGAGTACTTTGCCTCCGGAGCCGCCATCCTGTTGCGTCTCGTCGACGTCCCTACGCGATATGTCACGGGTTTTCTTGTTACGGAGCGAGGCGAGGACGATAACTCGTGGGTCGCCAGGAACATGGACGCGCACGCCTGGGTCGAAGCCTGGGATCAGGAGAAGGATACGTGGGTGGTCGTCGAGGCCACCTCGCAGGACGATCTGGAGGACAATTCCCTGATCGACCCTTCGCTCGATAACGCCGACCGTAGCAGTCTGCTCCTGGCCCGGTTCCTCCAGGCGGTGTATGAGTATGGACTGGTGGGCGTGCTCGGCTGGTTCTTCGATGTCTACAGTTTCCAGACTGCGGTGACGGTGTCATTGGCGTTTCTTGGAGCGGCCGTGTTCCTGGCCGTGTTGCGTCGGTATCGCCGACTGCACGGCGGCAAGGAGCCAAGAATGGCCACAAGCCCGGAGTTGCTGCTGCTGCACAAGATCCTGGCGACCGTGGATCGCAAGGCCAGATCGGCAGGCATCCGCCGGCAGCCCGAGGAAACGCTGCACGTCTTCGCCGGTCGTGTGAGACTCTGCGAAGGCGAACAGGCGAGAGAGACCGTGGTTTCGGGCCCCCGGCCTCCGGTCTCCCTCGCCGACTGGTACCTCCGATATGCCGGTCTTCGCTACGGCGGAGCGATCACGCCGGACCGGCTCCACGACATCCAGCAGCTTGCCCAGAATCTGCGGCACAACCCATAGCGGGCGTCGTTCACGTCGAGATCTTTCGAAACCGCCTTGCACCACGAGCGAAATCTGTGATTGTCCGGAATAATCGCGTCGTTTCATCCGTCATTCTATACAAATCGAAGGAAATCCCTGCGCGGTTGTGCCTGGGGTGTCCTTGGATGCAGACGCAATGCGCCAGGAGCGCCGGAAGACGTTTTTGAGTTTACGTCTTCTGCTTGTCGGTCTATGATGAAAAATTCTCTGTGACGGAGCCAGGTGGGAATTTGTCGATTGGAAACACGGAATCCGAAGGGACGGTTGGAAAACACATGAAGAAAGTGGCCCTGGGAGTCATTGTTGTTGCGATTATGGGACTGATTGCCTGGCAGGCGCATCGTCGGATTCAGGCGACCAGCAGTCAGACAGGGCCGCAACGCGCCGGCGCGCCCGTGCCGGTCGAGACTCAGCCGGTCCGCAAGGACGAGATTCGCGACGTCGGCGTCTTTACCGGCTCGCTGAAGCCCAAGTCGCAGTTCGTGGTCGCTCCGAAGGTTACCGGCTGGCTCAAGGAGTTGCTCGTCGACATCGGCGACAACGTCAGCCGGAATCAAATCGTCGCCGTGCTCGACGACGAGCAGTTTGCCCGGCAGGTCGAACAGGCAGCGGCCGAGTTGCAGGTGTCCAAGGCCAATGTCGAGAGTTCCACCAACGACCTCGACCTGGCCCAGCGCGAGTACGAGCGGATCACGGCCCTCCGCGAAAAGCAAATCGCCTCCGCGGCGGAACTGGATACGGCCTCGGCCGCCCACAGCGCCGCCCAGGCGCAGTTGAAGGTCGCTCAGGCCCAAGTCGAGCAGAAGGAAGCTGCATTGAAGGTGGCCGAGCTGCAATTGTCCTACACAAAGGTTTGCGCGTTCTGGGAGGGCGGGGACCCGAATCGGGTCGTGGGCGAACGATTCGTGGACGAGGGGGCATTGGTGTCGGCCAATCAGCAGATCGTGTCCATTCTTGAAAACAACCCGCTGGTCGCGGTGGTCTTCGTGATCGAACGGGATTATCCGAAGATGACCGTCGGACAGACGGCGGAAGTCACAACGGATGCGTATCCGAGCAAGATCTTCACGGGCGTCATTCGGCGCATTGCGCCGTTGCTCAAGGAGAGCTCCCGCCAGGCCCGTGTGGAGGTTGAGATCCCCAATGGTGAACACCTCCTCAAGCCGGGCATGTTCGTGCGGGCGCAGGTGGAGTTCGCCCGCCATGCGGACGCAACACTGGTTCCGATCAGCGCTGTCGTCCGACGGGACGGCAAAGAAGGCGTGTTCATTCTCAGCGGCTCCGAAGCTCCCGAGGTCCGGTTTGTCCCGGTGACTATCGGGATCACCAGCGGCGAGGTCGCGGAGGTGGTGGAACCCGCGATCTCCGGCGCGGTCGTCACGCTCGGCAACCATCTGCTGGAAGACGGTTCCCGGGTGATCTTGCCGGAGGTGTCGCAGCAGCAGACGATGGACGAGACTGTGAAGGCGGGGGACGCACAATGAGGATCTCGCAGTTCTCCGTTCATCGGCCGATCTTCACGATCATGGTGGTTCTGATGGTCATTGTGCTCGGTGGAGTCTCCCTGTTCCGGCTGCCCATCGACCTGATGCCCGACATCTCCTACCCGACGATCAGCGTTTCGTGCGATTACGAGAACGCCGGGCCGGAGGAGATCGAGGAGCTGATTACGCGGCCCATCGAGGAAGCGATGAGCGCCGTGCCCGGCGTGGAGGAACTCACCTCCACTTCCGTTGAGGGACGCGCCAACGTGCGGGTGACCTTCTCGTGGGGGACCGATCTGGACACGGCCGCGAACGACATCCGTGACCGCCTGGATCGCGTGATGCGGCGTCTGCCCGAAGAGGCCGACAGGCCCACAGTGCGGAAGTTCGATCTGGCCAGTTTCCCCATCCTCCATCTGGGCGCCTCCAGCCGGCTCGATCCCGTGCAAACCCGTCTGATCCTGGAGGACCAGGTGAAATACCGGCTGGAACGGGTCCCCGGTGTGGCGGCCGTGGACATCTACGGCGGCCTCGAACGCGAGATTCACGTCAGTCTCGATCCCGCCAAGATCAACGCGTTGGCGATTCCGCTCGATCAGATCATCTCGCAGGTCAAAGAAGGCAACGTGAACATCCCCGCCGGCACCATCGAGAAGGGCAACTTCGAGATCACGATCCGCACGCCCGGCGAGTACACGGATCTGCGTCAACTGCAAGATACGGTCATCGCGGTCCGTCAGGGCGTTCCCATTCAGCTCAAGGAGATCGCCCGGGTCGAGGACTCTTGGACGAAGATCACGCGAATCGTGCGGGTCAACGGCGAGTTTGGAATCCGGATGGCCGTGAGCAAGCAGTCGGGCAAGAACACGGTTGATGTGGCCCGCGGCGTCCTGGAGGAACTCGAACGAGTGAACGCGGACATTCCCCAGATCCGCATCATCCCGATCATCGACACGTCGGACTACATCAAACGGTCGATCCAGAACGTCGGCAGTTCCGCCATCACCGGCGGCCTGCTGGCTGTCGGTATTCTGCTGCTGTTCCTCCGCAACATCCGAAGCACCGTGATCATTGCGACTGCGATTCCCGTGTCGATCATCGCGACGTTCGCTCTGCTGTATTTCAGCAATCTGACGCTGAATATCATGACGCTGGGCGGTCTGGCTTTGGGGATCGGTATGCTGGTGGACAACGCGATCGTCGTCCTGGAAAACATCTACCGCATTCATGAACGAGGCGAGCCGGTCGAACGAGCCGCCGTCGACGGAGCCGATGAGGTCTCGGCAGCCGTGCTGGCGAGCACGCTGACAACCCTTGTCGTGTTCCTGCCGCTGGTGTTCATGCGGGGCATGTCCGGTGTCATGTTCAAGCAACTGTCCATCGTCGTGGCGTTCTCGCTGCTGTGTTCGCTGGCGGTGGCGCTGACCGTTGTGCCGATGCTCAGCGCGAAAGTCTTGTCCCGCGGCTCATGGGACGCTACGGGCCGGCGGAATCTCAACCGTCGGATGTATGAGGCCACAGGACGGCTTCTGACGGGCCTGGAGAACGGCTACAAAAGCGTCCTTCATGTCGCTCTGAACTATCGGGTCTTCGTCGTGATCGCAGCGACAGTCGTGCTCGCAGGGTGTCTGCTGCTCGTGCCCTACATCGGCGCCGAACTGATGCCGGCCTCGGATGAGGGCGAGGTCCGCGTCGATGTCGAAATGGAAGTGGGCACGCGATTGGACCTGCTGGACAGCAAATTCAAGGTCATCGAGCGGATCGTCAACGAAAACGTGCCGGAGATCCGCAACGTCGTCGTGAACGTCGGAGGCGCTCGCTGGTACGGCGGCGGCGGCCACACCGGCGACATCCGCATCGCTCTTGTGCCGCAATCCCAGCGGACGCGGTCCAGCCAGCAGATCGCCGACGATCTGCGAAAGAAACTCAGCGGCATCCCCGGCACGACCGTGCGAACCCGGGCCGGCCAGGGCCTGTTCGTCATGCGGATGGGGACCACCGAGGCCAACAAGGCGGTCGTCGAGATCCGGGGCCACGACTTCCAGACCGCCGATCTGCTCGCCTCGCGGATCCAGGAGATCATCAATGGTATCGACGGCGTCGCCGATACGCAGCTCAGTCGGGACCCGGGCGGTCCCGAGGAACTCATCATGATTGACCGCCAGAAGGCTGCGGATATGCACCTGACCGTCTCCAATATCGCCAACGCCCTCCAGACGATCCTCTCCGGCTCCGAGGCCGGCTACTACCGTCAGGGGGGCGACGAGTTCACGATCCTCGTCAAGCTCCGCGACGCGGAAAAGTCCGACCTGCGGGACGTCCTGGACCTGACGCTCACAAACTCCAACGGCGATCCGGTGGTCCTGCGAAATGTTGTGGACACGGTCCCGCGAAGCGGACCCGTCCTGATCGAGCGGAAGGACCAGGAGCGAATCATTACGGTCACCGCCGAGATCAGCGGCAGGGACATGGGCTCGGTCATCGCGGATATCCAGGACAAGTTGCGGGCCGTGCCGGTGCCGTCGGGGTTCTCCATCAGCTACGGCGGCGACTACGAGGAACAGCAGAAGTCATTCCGGGAGTTGTCCTTCAGTTGTGTCCTGGCCCTGCTGCTGGTCTACATGGTCATGGCCTGCCAGTACGAATCGCTGCGGGACCCGTTCGTCGTCATGTTCTCGGTGCCGCTGGCGGCCATCGGCGTCATTCTAATGCTGTTCTTCACCGGGACGACGTTCAATATCCAGTCGTTCATCGGGTGCATCATGCTGGGCGGCATCGTGGTCAACAACGCGATCCTGCTGGTCGATCACACGAATCTGCTGCGCCGTCGGGACGGTGTGCCGATCCGCGAGGCGATTGAGGAGGCCGGACGCAGGCGATTGCGGCCGATCCTCATGACCGCTCTGACTACGATCCTCGGCCTGGTCCCGCTGGCGCTGGGGCTGGGCGAAGGCGGCGAGGCTCAGGCCCCGATGGCCAGGGCAGTCATTGGGGGCTTGATCAGCTCCACCCTGATCACGCTGGTGTTCGTGCCCGTCGTCTACTCGATCTTCGAACGACACGCCTGGCGGACGGAGGCTGTCGGCCAAAGCGGTGCGAGAAAGGTTTCCAACAGGTAGTCGGTAATGGCGTCTATGACTGAAAAACGAGACCCACGAGAAATCCGAAATTCGAAATCCGAAATTCGAAACGATTCCGAAAATCAAAGCCTGAATGATCCCAATGCCTGCATCCCACGATTGCGTTTGTGCTCGTTGAGATTGGCCGGCTGCGTGTTCGCTGTGGCGCTGTTGTGCGCGTCGCTGCGTGCCGACGTCTCCGACCTCCAGCAGGCGGAGCCCCTCAAGATCGATATCCAGCGGGCCATCATGATGGCCATGGAGAACAACCGATCACTTATCGTGCAGAAGATGAGTCCCGACATCGCCCGCACGGCCGAGGACGAGGAGCGGGCGGTCTTCGATTCGGTCCTCACCGGCCAGGCCTCGCAGAAGCGAACTGTCGCCGACAGGCTCTCCCGCGCCGGTTCCGGCATCGAGAGTTCCATCCAGGATACCGCGACCGGAACAATCTCGCTGGAGAAACTGTTCCCCAGCGGGACGACCCTCGGACTGGACGCGAGCAGCAGCTATACGGATTCGTCGCTGTACAGCGACACGTTCGTCTCCAACCGCCTGGGGGCCTCCGTCACGCAGTCGCTGTTGCAGGGACGCGACGTCCGTGTGAACATGGCGAGCGTCCACCAGGCGGAAATCGATACGCAGATCTCCGGGTACGAGCTGCGGGGGTTCACCGAGGCGCTCGTGCAGTCGGTCGAGGAGGGGTTCTGGAACTATGCCCTGACCAAGCGGCAGATCGAAATCTACACGAATTCGCTGAGCCTTGCCGAGCAGCAGATGGAGGAGGCGCAGGAACGCATCAAGATCGGAGCGCTGGCCGAGACGGAGCTGGCTGCGGCCAAGGCGGAAGTCGCCCTCCGGCGGGAGAATCTGATCAATTCGCGAAGCAACGCGACCATCGCTCGGCTGATCCTGTTGCGACTGCTCAATCCCTCCGACACGATTGACTGGAATACCGACATCGTTCTCGACTACATGACGACGCTGCCGGACGTTCCGCTCGATCCAGTGGAGCACCACGTCGAGGTGGCGATGAAGATGCGTCCCGACCTGAACCAGGCCCGCCTGCTGATTCGCCGGGGCGAACTGGACGTGGTGCGGACCCGCAATGGCCTGTTGCCGAGGTTGGATGCCTTCATCACGTACGGCAAGACGGGCTATGCAAGGACCTTCTCCGAGGCGAACGACGATCTGGACGAAGGGAGTTACGACCTCGAGGCGGGCCTACTCTTCGAGTTTCCCGCCGGCAACCGGGCGGCCAAGGCCCGCCACAGCCGGGCGGTCATCAGCAAGCAGCAGTCGATCAAGGCCCTGGAGAATCTGGTGCAGCTTGCCCAGGTGGACGTCCGGACCGCGTATGTCGAGGTGGAGCGGACTCGCGAGCAGATCACGGCCACCGCGGCCACCCGCGAGTCCCAGGAGGAGAAGCTCCGCGTCGAGACCGAGAAGTTCCGGGTCGGCAAGTCCACCTCGCTGCTGGTCGCGCAGGCGCAGCGGGACCTCGTGGCCAGCCAGATCGCCGAGGTCCAGGTGGTCGTCAACTACGTGAAGGCCCTCGTTTCGCTGTACCAACTGGAGGGCTCGCTGCTCCATCGAAGAGGGCTCTCGGCTCCGGGCGACGAACCCGTCGAGCTCGACACCGGCAAATGACCGATCTGTGCAGAGGAGGACACCATGAAGAACCTGTGGAATCGCCGGAAGTTTCTGGTGGTCATCGGCACAGGAGCGGCGGCCCTGGTTCTGCCTTCGGGCGGTTCATTCGGAGGGGAACCCTCCGCAAGACTGCCGGAAGAATGGCTCGATCCGCCCCATGAGTTCTCGCAGGCGCCGTTCTGGTTCTGGAACGACGACCTGTCCGAGGCGGAACTGCTGCGGCAGATCGACGATTTCCAAGCCCACGGCGTCCATGCGTTTCTCATCCACCCACGGGCCGGACTGCCGAAAAGCATCCCGTGGCTGGGCGAACGGATGATTGGTTTCATGCGATTCGCCATCGAGCGGGCCGCCGAGCGGGACATGTGGGTGATCCTCTACGACGAGGGCATGTACCCGAGCGGTTCGTCCAGCGGGCAGGTCGTCGCGGAAAATCCCGCCTTCCGCACGAGAGGCCTGGTGTGCATCGATCTCGACGAGGCGCAGCCGCTAAGCGAGGTCCAGGGCGTGCGGATCGGCAGTGACCGCGAGCCCGAGTTGGCCGCCGGGCAAACGCTCGTTGTCATCGTTCGTCGTGTGAATGGCCATCGCGTCGCGGTCGTGGACCGGGCCGCTCGCGAAGGGCGTTCGGTCATTCGCGGCCTGCACTTCACGCAGGACGACCCGCCGCGTCGGCCGGACCACCGCGAAGTGCCCGAGAACCAGCCGCCGGGCGCGGATATCCTGAACCCCGATTCGGTCGCCTGCTTCATCCGGCGGGTCTACCAGAAGTACTACGACGAGTTCGGTAAGCACTTCGGCACGACGGTCAAGGCGATCTTCACCGATGAGCCTTCGCTGCTGGCCCGTGGTGGCGAACGCGGCATGGTCCCCGGCACTACGAACATCCTCGAACACGTCAACGCCTTTCTCAGCTACGACTTCACGCCGCACCTGCCGGCCTTGTGGTATGAGGATGAACCCAACGCTGCGAAGTACCGTCGGGACTACAACCGAGCGATCGAGGCCCGCCTGGAGCAGACGTTCTACCGGCCGATCTCCGAGTGGTGCCAGGCTCACGGTGTCTGCCTGTGCGGCCATCCGGCGGGCGGTGACGACATCGGACCGCTGCGCTATTTCCACATCCCCGGCCAAGATATCGTCTGGCGGTACATCGAGCCGGACAAGCCCTCGGCGCTCGAAGGCGAGCAGTCCACGCAGGCCAAGTGCGCATCCTCGGCGATGATCCACCTGGGCCGGCGCCGCAATTTGAACGAGTACTGCGGCGCATTCGGTCCCCACTTCACCTTCGAGGAGATGAAGTGGCTGGCGAACTGGTTGCTCGTTCGCGGCTGCAACATGCTGGTGCCGCACGCGTTCTACTATTCGATTCGCGGCCCGCGGATCGACGAGCGGCCGCCGGACGTCGGGCCCAACAACACGTGGTGGTCCGAGTTCAAGCCGTTTGCGCAGGCGACCTCGCGGCTGTGCTGGCTGAACACGGACAGCGCCCACGTGTGCGAGTTGGCCATCCTGGGTCTGAATGACTGGCTGCCCTGGCGGGCGGCCAAGGCGTGCTTCCAGAACCAGCGGGATTTCAACTATCTCGAAGCTCGCCATCTATGGGAGGATGCGCGAGTCGATGCCACCGGAATTCATATCGCCGGAATGCACTATCGCGCGTTGATCCTCGAAGCGGACCCGCCGGCCCAGGCGAGACCGGTGATCGACACGCTTGCCCGGGCAGGCCGGATCATCCGCTGGACCGAATCCTCGGACCCAGTTTCGTTCGTCGCGCAGATCGACAAGCTGATCTCCGCCGATGTCCAGGCGTCGCCGGCGTCGCCCAGCCTGCGAGTGCGTCACGTTCGCAAGGCAAACGCGGATTACTATCTCCTCTTCAACGAAGCCGCGAGCGATCTCGAATGCAGATTGACCCTGTCTGCAAAAGGCCGGCGGGTCTCGCTCGACCCGCTGACCGGACGTGGCGAGCCCGTGCAGGACGACAATCCCGTGTGTCTGGCAGGACATGCGATGCAGGTCCTGGCTATCGAAACATGAGGAAGATGGTGTGCACAACACACCCTGCTACGTCGTCCATTCCGATTGGGTGGGTGCTGTGCCATCTGCGGAGACTCGGCTCTTCGTGGGA
>CAZDTD010000104.1:0-6315 GCA_964507995.1 uncultured Pirellulales bacterium
GCAAGACGGCGATCTTCCAGGTCGGCCCATGGACGTGCGACGCCGAGGCCCGTCCATTCGACGTAGCCGGGCAGTTGGGCGACAAGGTGCAGCACTTCGACGACGACAATGCCTGCGCAGCCGCGGTCGAGCGCCAGCTCGCGGAGGCCGGCGTCCCGCAAGTCACAGGCTGGACCGGCGACGCCACGCATCCGCAACCGCCTGTGGCCGGCTTCGCCACGCTGGCCGACGGGACGTACCTTCGCGCGGCCGGGCGGGACAACCCCGCTGGTGATCCGATTGCCGAGACGTTCACCTGGCAGGGACATGCCGTCGAGATCGACGCAGTCGGTATCGCGGCCGTCCGCTTCGACGTCGCCGGGGAGGTGATGGCATTCGCCGCCGGAGGACTCAAGCGTCTGAAGGCCGGAGCCCTGGAGATCGAGCTTCCCGAGCGGGCTGACGTAGCCTTCCGCCGCCGGCCGGGCGGCACTTACGAGGGCGTGATTCAAGGGCTCTCGGACGACATTCCCGCGCCGCTGCGCACGATCACGACTTCCTGGCAGCGTCTGGCCATACCCAAGCCATACGCCGAGTCGGACGAGTCGAAATAGTGGAATTCCATCGCGCCGGTCCATCTGGCTGGTCGGGGCGACGAGGTCGTGCAAGGCGGCGTCAGCCGAAGCGGCCGGTGATATAATCTTCGGTTTGCTTGTTGGCGGGATTGCTGAATATCTTCGCGGTGTGGTCGTATTCGATGAGTTCGCCTAAGCAGAAGAAGGCCGCGTATTCGCTGACGCGGGCCGCCTGCTGCATATTGTGCGTGACGATCACGATGGTGTACGCGCTCTGGAGCTGGCCGATGAGGTCCTCAATTCGGCCTGTTGCGATGGGGTCGAGCGCCGAACAGGGCTCGTCCATCAGGAGCACGCGGGGCCTGGTCGCCAGGGCGCGAGCGATGCAGAGCCTCTGCTGCTGGCCGCCGGAGAGGGCCAGGGCGGACTTCGTCAGGTCGTCCTTGACCTCGTCCCAGAGGGCCGCGGCCCGGAGGCTCTGCTCGACGATGTGCTGCAGTTCGTCCTTGCGGCCGGTCCCCTGGAGACGCGGGCCGTAAGCGACGTTGTCGAAGATGCTCTTCGGGAACGGGTTGGGCTTCTGGAAGACCATGCCCACCTGCTGGCGGAGGTTCACGAGGTTCGTCCGCTTGTCGTAGATGGGGTGGCCGTCCACTTCGAGCCGGCCGGTCGTGCGGACGTGCGGGATTAGATCGTTCATCCGGTTGATGCTGCGCAGGAAGGTGCTCTTGCCGCACCCGCTGGGCCCGATGATCGCCGTGACGGTGCACGGGTAGATGTCCATCGTGATGTCCTTGACGCCCGCCTTCGAGCCGTAATAGAGGCAGAAGTTCTCGGACCGGACAACTGCACATTTGCAGTCTATAGTGACGCCGTCAGGCGTTACAGAATCATGGGCGTCCCGCCCATGATTCGGAATCACGGGCAAGATGCCCGTGCTACGAGATGCCCTTACGGGCACACTACGAACGAATCCGTCCGATTTCTTCGTGTTGTCGGCGGCTGTCACTGGCATATTTTCTCCATCTTCCGGCATCGCAAATCGAGTCCTACTGTCCTCTGAGTTTCTTGACTACGCGAGACCGCAACACGACGGCCATCGCGTTCAGGATCAGGATGAGCGTCACGAGCGTGACGACCATGCCGTACTGGTTGTGGGGTACCATCATCGCCAGGCGGTCGCCCACCGCCATGTCGTAGCTGCCGTAGGAGAGCGTCCGGGTCGGGTCGAAGACGGACTTCGGGACATCGCCGAGCGAGACCGCGCCGGTGAAGAGGATCGGCGCCGTTTCGCCTGCGATCCGGCCCAGGCTCAGGATCGCGCCCGTCAAAATGCCGGGCAGGGCCGCCGGCAGCGTCACGGTCACGAACGTGTGGAACCGGCTGGACCCGAGGGCCAGCGCCCCTTCCTTATACGACTGCGGGACCGCGCGGATCGCCTCCTCGCTGGCGCGGATCATCACAGGCAGCGTCAGGACCGCCAGGGTCATCGACGCCGCGAGGATGCACGGTTTGGACTCAAACCCGAGCAAGGGGAACAGGAACAGCACGAAGAACGCCAGGCCGAACAGGCCGAACACAATGCTCGGGACCCCCGCCAGCGTGTTGATGCACATGCGGATGATCCGCATGATCTGGCCGTCGGAAGAGCATTCGACCAGATACGCTGCGGAGACGACGCCCAGCGGGATGACGAACAACATGCCGACGACCGTGATGAGCACGGTGCCCAGGATCTCGGGCCCGACACCGCCGAAGTAGTGACTGTTGACGTTGTCGTCGAGGAAGAACTGCCAATAGGCGGTGAACTTCGGCTGGAGCATTTTCTCGGCGTTCTGCTCGACATAGGCGAACAGCGGCTGCAACGTCTCGGGGAACAAGCTCGCACGAGGTTTGCGATGCATCACCAGGGGTTCGCCAGGCTTGGCTTCGACCCACTCTTCGACCCACAGGAACCGGTTGAGCAGCTTCTGGGCCTGGTCCCAGCGGGTTGCGCCGTAGCGGAGCATGACCAGCAGCGGCGCCGGCTCATCCGGACGGGAACCCAGCAGGCCCGGCAGGTCCTGCGAATGGAACAGGATCGCCTCCACCTCCTGCAGCGACTCGGCATACTCCTGCTGGTGGGCAAGATCCACCTTCTGGGCGGTGGCCAGGAAGCCGCGGGCAATCTCGAAGAACTGCCGGGCGGAAGTCCCCTGGAACGCGGGATTCTCCGCGTGAGCGAGCACGCCTTCGATGATCCCGCGAATCGCCTCCACATCCTGGCTGACGAACGCCTTCTGAAGGTTGTCTCGAATCTCGCGGGTCAGGCTCCGCAGCGAGGTGTACTGATCGGCCGAGACGCCCTTGTCCCGCAGTTCCTCGCCGAACTGCCGATGGATCTCCCGCACTCGGGCGGACAGGGCCTCGACATCGACGCCCTTGCGGAACTCATCGATCATCGCATAGACCTGTTGTCGGAACGGTTCCGTCTCGGCGATCTCGGCGTTCAGCGAGGCTTCGTCGACCCGCTTGAACAGGTCCCGCTGCATCTTGCGGAACTCGACCGTGCCCTGGAAGAAGACCGCGCCGCTGCCCCGGTAGACCATCGGACCTAAGACCGCGATCAGAACGAGCGTCAGCAGGACGACCGACAGGCCGGTCGCCAGGGTGAAGAGCTGATCGAGTTTTCCACGGACTCTCAGGTTCATGTCACGACCTCCCCGCCGCCTTCTTGGCCCGCGCCAGGAAGTACTCGCTGACGAGGTTCAGGCCGAAGGTCAAGATCAGCAGCAGCACGCCGATGGCGAACAGGGCGCCGCGATGTTGCGAGCCTTCCGGCGCCTCGCCCATCTCCCCCGCGATGGTGGCGGTCATCGTCCGGATCGACTGCGAGACGTCCCACCAGGGGTGCGGGATCTGGGTTGCGTTGCCCGAGGCCATCCAGACGACCATGGTCTCGCCGATGGCTCGCATCATGCCGAGGACGACCGCCGCGATGATCCCGCTGTGGGCGGCGGGGATCACGACTTTGAGCATCGTCTCCATCCGGGTCGCGCCGCAACTGTACGAGGCTTCTCGAAGCTCCCGACCCAAGGCCGAGAGCGAGTCCTCTGCCACGCTGATGATCGTCGGCAGTGCCATGACCGCCAGGATCAACGAGGCGTTCAACGCGTTCGTCCCGGTGCTAAACCCGAAGTGCTTCTGCATCCAGGGCGCCAGGACCAGGACCGCGAAAAAACCGTAGGCGACAGAGGGAATCGCAGCCAGGATTTCCACGACCGGCTTGACGACGTTCCTCGCCCGCCAGGAGAGGACGTCGCTGAGGAAGACCGCCGCCAGGATACCGACGGGCACCGCGAACACGAGGGCCGCAAAGGACACGTACAGAGAACCCACGACAATCGCCAGGGAACCGAAGACCGGGCTGTCCGCCGTCGGACGCCAGTCCAGACTGCCCAGGAACTCGATGAGGCTGTAGCCCGACAGGAAGCTCAGAGATCGAACGATGACGAACAGCAGGATCAGCACCACCGCCAGGACCGACGTGAGAGTCACCAAAAACAGGACCGCCCGACCGAGGTGGGAGGCGACATACCCCCGCAGGTCTTCGCCGGGCGTAAGCGCCAGCGGCCGAGGGGAATCGGCCGCCGGCTCCAGTGTAAGTGTCAGTTCTGCGCTGCTCATTCGGATCTCATCTCAGGGAAATCTCCGTCGGGTCCCCCTGCTCAGTAATTCGTCAGAGGCACATACCCCTTGGCTTCGACCAGTTCCTGGCCCTTCTCGGTCAGATAAAACGTGACGAACTTGTGCGTGATCGAGCCGAGCTTCGGGTAGCCGTTCGTAAACAGGAACAGCGGCCGGCTCACCGGGTACGTCCCGCTGGCCACGGTCTGTCGCGTGGGCGCGACGCCGTCGATGGCCAAGGCCTTGACGCCTTCCAGGAATCCCAGGCCGACGTAGCCGATTGCCCCAGGCGTCGTGCGGACCCGCGACTGGGCCTGCGGATTGGCGTTGACATACTCGACCCCTGCGGCCATCGCGGCTTTCTTCATAATGAGGCTCTCGAACGTCTCATACGTGCCGGAGGACGTATCACGACTAATGACGACGATGGGCGTATTCGACCCGCCCACCTGGCTCCAGCTCGTGACCTTGCCCATGTAGATGTCACGGACCTGGGCGCCGGTCAGCGCTTTGACCGGATTCGAGGGGTGCACCGCGACACACACGCCGTCCATCGCGACCACGTGGGCCACCGGAAGCACCTTGTTCGCGACCGCCTTCTCGAACTCCTCCGGCTTCATGAACCGGCTCATCGTCGCAATGTCACACCGCCCGTCGATCAGGGCCGCTGCCCCGTCGCCGCTGCCGGTCTTCTTCACTGTGACGGCCAGATCGGGCTGGATGCTCTTGAAATACTCCGCGAAGGCATCCGCAATCGGACCGACCGTTGTGGAACCGTCGATCTGGAGTGTCTCCGCCTGCACCACGGCACCCATTGCCAATGCCGCCACCAGCAAGCCCACGATTGTCTTCTTCATGTTCAAACCTCCCATTCTCAAGCATTCTTCAACCAAACTGTACGCGATTCTTGTTAGCAGCGCGTTAGCGCCGCGTTACGATCCGATTCAGAGCACAGAAAATCATCGGCTCAAAACTTGAAGGCCACATCGACCTGCACGCGGTCGTACTTCTCGCCCTCAATACCGGGTCTTTCGAGCTCCGCCATGTAGTAGTTCACGTTCGCGGTTACGTTCTTGACGACCATATAGCCCGCGGCGAAGCGATGGCCTTTCCCGCCGGTCCCGCCGCCGATGAAGTCCGAGTCGTTGAACTGCCCCACGACTGCATCCTGCTCTATATCGCGGTAGTCCCAACCGAACTGCCAGGAGCCGGGGTCCGTGAGCTTGTTGAGTTGAATGCCGACGAGCCAGCCGGTATCCTCGTCGTCGGCCGAAGTGTTCTGGACGTAGTCCCCGTAGACCGCCACGGGCAGTTTCGCCACCACAGTCCCGAATTCGGCAAAGAGCTCGAACAGGTCATAGTCAAAGGCATAGACATCGCCTGCTGCCGAGGTGTTGCCGAAGAACTCGTCCCCCGCATCGTCCCACTCGTCCGCGAGGCTTTCCTCGCCCTGGATGTTGCCGTAATCGTACCAACCGGCGCCGCCGAGGACGTAGGTCGGCTTGTCGATCTGGTGCTTGAGATAGCCCTGATAACCCCAGAGCGAGGTGTCACCGCCGCTGGATTCCTCGTTCACCCAGAATCCGCCCGCCGCGAGATTGAGACTGGTCTTGTCGTTGAAGGGGTGGTTGTAGGTCAGGGCCGCACCTTCCGGCGTGAGATCGCCATCCCAGATCAGTTGGTTCTTACCGGGCTTGTAGAACGGGTTCTCCATCTTGCCGCCGAGCACGTTCAGGCCCTTGAACCACTGCGGATGGTAGCCGAAGAACGCCAGATCGAGCCAGATCGGTTTCTTGGAAAAGGCTTGGTCGAACGTCTGATTCGTGGAAACCGGGTCGCCCGAGACTTCTCCCTGGCCGGTGGCGATGCGGAATCCGAGGTCCCACTCGTCGCTGACCTTGGCGGTCAGGCCGAGCCGGGCCCGAATGCGGTTGCGATGCCGGTCCGACGAGGCGCTGTCGTCGTCGATGTACTCGTACCGATAACGAAAATCGCCATACCAGTTCAGCTTGGACGCCCACTTGAGGGCTTCGGGAATGACGTCCGCCTTCTTCTCTTCCTCAGCGGTCGCCGCCGCCACTTGATCGATCTTCTC
>CAZDTD010000104.1:6415-9879 GCA_964507995.1 uncultured Pirellulales bacterium
CGTCCGCCTTCTTCTCTTCCTCAGCGGTCGCCGCCGCCACTTGATCGATCTTCTCAGTCAGGGCCTGTTCCTTGAGTTTCTGCCGGGCCTCCAACTGGTTGATCTTGTCCTCCAGTTCCGCCTGCCGCTGTTTCTGGGCCTGCAGTTCGGCCCTCAGTTCGTTCACGTCTTCCTGCGCCCCGGCGGCCGCCGGCCACAACAACGCCATTGTCAAGAGAATCCCCCGCGAGATAGTCCGTTTCCACCAATGTTCTTGTGACATTGTCCTGTCTCCCAAACTGCCGTGAGGCCTGATGCGTCCCCGGGCCGATCCCGGGGACCTGCCAGCCATCACATATATACAGGAATAGTCGTCACTTGTTAGCAGAGAATCAGTGCGACGTTAGAATTTGATTAGCCGGACTGGGAAGGGAGATGAATCGTGAAGACGCTGCCGACGCCGGGCGCGCTGTCGACCGTGACGCGCCCGCCGTGAACCTGGGCGATGTGCTTGACGATGGCCAGGCCCAGACCGGTCCCGCCGAGCTTGCGGCTGCGACTTTTGTCGACCACGTAGAACCGCTCGAAGATCCTCGGAAGATGCTCCGCCGGGATGCCGCAGCCGGAGTCTTTGACGTGGATGGCAGTCTCCTCCCGCAAGGGCTCGACGCACACCTCGACGGAGGTCCCCGCCTCGCTGTATTTGACGGCGTTGTCGATGAGATTGAAGACCGCCTGCTCCAGCAACACGGGGTTGATCCGGGCCTGCACGTCCTCGTCGCAGACGAGCGTCACGTTCATCCGCTTTTCCTCCGCCTTGATGGCGGACAGTTCGATCGCGCCCTGGAGAACCGCCTTGAGCGGGTGGTCCTCAAAAGAGAGGACCCGCCGCTCGCTGCCGTCTTCGAGCCGCGACAGGGTCAGCAGGTCGTCGATGATGGCGTTGAGCCGCTGGGAATGCTTGAAGATGATGCCTGCGTAGCGCCGGATCTGCTCGGGGTCCGAGACGCCCCCCTTCTCGAGTTCCTCCGCAAACCCCTGGATGCTGGTCACCGGCGTCTTGAGTTCGTGGGAGACGTTGGCCACGAAATCCTGTCGGAGGTTTTCGAGCCGATGGACGCGGGTCATGTCGCTCAGGACGACCACCGCGCCGCCTCGCTCGCCGCGGACGTCCACGAGGCGGCCCCCCTGGACGTGGAAGAATCGTCCGCCGTCGCCAGGGAAGGAGACATCGCCCTCGGTCGGCTTGTCGCTGGCGAGCGTATCCCGCACGAACTGCTGCAAATCGACGTTGCGGACGACCTCCTCGACGCTCCGGCCCGAGGCCCAGGCCGAATCGATGCTGAGCAGCCCGGCGGCCGCCTTGTTGATGCTCACGATGGTCCCGCGGGAATCGACCGCGAAGACCCCTTCGATCATGCTCGACAGGACGGTCTCCAATTCGTTGCGGTGCCGGGTGATGGCGAGGATTCGATCTCCGAGCTGAGTCGCCATCTCATTGAGGGCCTTTCCCAGGTCGTCCAGCTCGGCGGCGCCCGCCGCAGGGACCCGGACATTGAGCTGTCCCCGGGCGAAGGATTGCGCAATCCGTCTCATGCTCACGATCGGCCTGCTGA
The DNA here is from genome assembly GCA_964507995.1 of uncultured Pirellulales bacterium. GTDB lineage: Bacteria > Planctomycetota > Phycisphaerae > Sedimentisphaerales > Anaerobacaceae > PLanc-01. The sequence continues at coordinate 8,011 of CAZDTD010000104.1, forward strand.
TGCCGCGGGAGATCAGCAGACTCAGCAACGCCATGCAAACCACGATGGTCAAGCCGGACCAGAGGATATGGGCCCGCATCTTCGCGATGACTTCCTCCATGGCGTAGGCCGAAATGGCGACGCGGATCACGGCTCGCGGCGAATCGGTCCCCTCGATGGGGACCGCGACGTACAACATGTCCCTGCCGAGCGTGGGACTGGGACGGATCGATTCCCCATAGCCTTTGCGGAACGCAGTCACAACCTCCGGGCGGTCCGAGTGGTTCTTCATGTCCGCCGGCATCTCGACAGAATCGCCGAGGACCCGCCCGCCCGACGCGACGACGGTGAATCGGAGCCGATCCCCGCCGGACTGGCCCAGCTTCTTGCACAGCGCATCGACCTCGGCGGGATCGGCATCGAGAACCCGGGCAATCTCCGGGGCGGCCACGCCGGCCAGGGCCTTCAACTCGTCGCGAGCCTGGTCGCGATGGAACGCGCGGAACTCGCGAGAGAAATAGACCGTCACCGCCACGATCGTCACGAGGGTCACGGCCAGGAACCACGGGTACAACCGCCAGATCAGTCGCGTTCGAAACATGGGCGTCAATCCTTGAATTTGTATCCGACCCCGCGGACGGTTTCGATGAGTTTCCCGGACGCGCCGAGCTTCCTGCGCAGCGCGACGATCTGGACGTCCACGGCGCGGTCCGTCACGAGGTAGTCGTCGCCGTGGATGGCGTCGACGATCTGGTAGCGGGTGAACACCAGGCCGGGACGCCGGGACAACGTGTGCAGAATATTGAACTCCGTCAGGGTCAGTGTAATCGGCTTGCCGTTCAGCGTGACTTCGTGCCGCGCCGGATCGATGACCAGGCCGTGAACCTTCACAAGGGCCTTGTCGTCGCCCATCTCGGTCGCTTTGCGCAGGAGCCGTCGGACCCGCGCGACGAGCACCTTGCCGCTGAACGGCTTGGTGACGTAGTCATCCGCTCCCAGTTCGAGTCCGGCGACGATGTCCGATTCCTCCCCCTTGGCGGTCAACATGACCACCGGGACATGCTGCCGGGCCGGGTCGGCCTTCAACCGCTTGCAGACCTCCAGGCCGTCGATGCCGGGCAGCATGAGGTCGAGCACAACCAGGTCCGGCTTTTTCGCTCTCGCCAGGGCCAGCGCCTGCTCTCCCGTCTCGCACGTCAGGACCGTGTATCCCTCGCGATCCAGGTTCAGGGAAACGAGTTCCCGAATATCCTCTTCGTCATCCACAACCAGGATGGTGGCTTTCGACATCGTGCTCTCCTTCCAGGGCCCGTACAGAACCACGGCTTTCGAATCGCGACCCGGCTCCCGCGGTCCGGCCTGGCCCACGGCAGGATTATACGCCATCGTTTCCCGGCAGGCCACGATTAACGGAATTCTAACAGTCCGCTGACCGCACCTTAACGCGCGTACGGTACGTTCAGATAGGACAAACGAAGGGATCGAACGGTCCCGTCGGCCGATCTGCGGCGGGACATGGACAGGATAAACCGGACTACCGGTCAGGAGTGCAGAATGTTGGATATGATCAAAATCTTGCTCTGTGGGGCCGGCGCGTTGTACCTGGCGATTCGCATCGGCGGTCTCGTGCGCGCCGTCGCCCGCGGGTACCGCACGGCAACGGTCAGGAACAAGGCCTTCGACAGCATCGCCCATTCCGTCGAAAGCCGATCCGCCAAGCCCGAACCCGTGATCGCGAAATAGCCGGCTGCTCTGCGCGATCGGAATCGAGCGAGGCGGCCGAACATTGCACACGAGGAAGACGCCGCCTCGCTCCATTCCGCAAGAAGACTGCTATGACTTCCGGATGTTGTCCGAGATCGCGGAGAGCAGGACTTCGGGTTTCACCGG
>CAZDTD010000104.1:9979-13163 GCA_964507995.1 uncultured Pirellulales bacterium
ATGACTTCCGGATGTTGTCCGAGATCGCGGAGAGCAGGACTTCGGGTTTCACCGGCTTCTCCAGGACCTTCTTCACGGGCAGCCAAGTCTCGTCCGGCTCGAACCCGAACGGCAGATTCATTTCCCGCCGGATGCCTGTCATGATGATGATCGGAATCGTCGCGAGCTTCGGGTCCTCGTGCAGCTCGCGGGCGACGTTGAACCCCTCGTTCTTCGTGGTCATCATGACGTCAAGCAGGATGATGTCCGGATTCTCGGCCTTGGCCTTCGCGACGCCGTCCTTGCCGTTCGAGGCCGTGTGGACCTCGTAGCCCTTGGCGTCGAGCAGATTCGAAATCGCATCCACGAATTCCGGATCATCGTCAATCATCAGTACTTTTTTCGACATCGTCTACATCTCCTTCAGTTCGCATACATGTTAATTGCGTCGCGCTTCCGCCAGGTCGGCGTTCGACAGAGTCACGGGACGCGATTCCCCGCATCCCGGCGTCTGGTTCCATCTCAGCGCATCGCCCCGGGTATAATCGACCCGCCGGCCCATCGCGGCAGCCATCCGTTCGATGGCGGCCACACTCTGTTGCGGCGACAGGTCACTGCCGGTCTTGCCGGGATAAATATCATACAGCCGGCGGACCGGATTGGGTGTAAAATTGGGCATAATCACGTTCGCCCCGGCCGCCAGGGCGCGAGGCCGTTCGTCCCGGCCGCGCAGCGAGCCAATCGCCGTGCTGGCCGGAAGGTGGGCGGTCGGGCAGACGATCCGCGTCAAGGCGATCATCTTCAAAGTCATCATCAGGTCCCCCGCGGGCTCCCCGGCCAGGGGCGTCTGCGAATGGGGAATGAACGGGCTGACGCTGACCATGTCGAACCGGCCCCGCTTGAAGAACTGCAGGTCGCCCGCCAGACGCTCCACGGTCTGGCCCTTCAAGCCCACGAGATCGCCGGAGCCGGTCTGGTAGCCCAGAGCAGCCAGGTCCTCCAAGCACCTTGTTCTGTTCTCGAAACTCATGCCCGGATGGAGCTCCGTGTAGAGGCCGGAATCGGAGGTCTCGATCTTGAGGAGATACCGGTCGGCCCCCGCCAGCTTCCACGCCCTGTACTCCTCGCGGCTCCGCTCTCCAACCGACAGCGTGACCGCCGCGTCGAGGGATCGCCCGATCGCCGCGATGACCTCCGTCAACCAATCAGCGTCGAGATTATCCTCTTCGCCGCTTTGGAGCACAACGGTTTTTATGCCGGCCTCGCGAATATTCTCGACGGCGGCCAGGATCTGGTCCTGGGTGAGCCGGTACCGCGCCAGGCGGATGTTCCGCCGGTTCAGGCCGCAATACCGACACGTATTGCGACAGACATTGGAGAACTCGACGATCCCCCGCAACAGGACGCCGTCACCGACCGACTCACGCCGGACGACGTCGGCGAAACCGAACAGCAGGTTCAGCTCCGCAGGGTCTGCAACGCGCAGAACGGAACACAAATCCGCGAGGTCGGGCATTTCGGCCGCGCGAATCCGTTCCAGGACCGTCATGATGCCGCTGCCGGTCACGACTTCTCTTTCTCCGCCTGTTTGCGGTAGTCTTTGAGAATCTGAACGATCTTCTTGGGCGTCAGCTCGCCGTGGATCTTGTCGCCGATCATGGTGACCGGCGCCAGGCCGCAGGCGCCGAGGCACCGGGCCGGGGCCAGAGAGAACACGCCATCGGCTGTCACGCCGCCGACGTCGATCTTGAGCTCGTCCTTGACAGCCTGCAGAATCTGGGCCGCGCCCTTGACATAGCAGGCGGTGCCCAGGCACAGCGCGATCTCGTACCGTCCCGGCGGCGTCAGCTTGAAGTAGTGATAGAAGGTCGCGACGCCCCAGATGTGCGCCGTCGGAATGCCCATCGTCTGGGCGACTTCGTCCATCGCGTGCGTCGGCAGGTACCCGTACAACGCCTGGGCCTTGTGCAGGATCGAGATCAGTTGCGACTGGGGATTCTCCCGCGTCTTGATCTCCGCCATGTGCTCCCGGAGCGCCGCGAGTTTCTCCTCGTTGGTTGCCGGTGCAGCTTTTTCCTTGATAGCGGTCTTTGTCATGTGGTAAGCCCTGGTTCCTTTCTCAACAAGATTGCAGGATTGTGCAATCGTCAATTCTAAAAGTACAAATCTCTCTCGCCGGCCCGGGTTTTCTCGTAGTAGCTCATGAACGACTCGAAGACCCCCGGCTGCCGGCGTCGGACCTCTTCGATTTCCTTGGCGATGACCTTCTCGCCGGCCGCCAGCGTCTCGGGAGTGGCGAAATCGTCGAGCCACTCGCGGAACGTGAGGACCGCGTTGAGCTTGCAGAACTGGCCTTCTTTGCCGCTTCGCAACAGGCACATGATCTTGTCCCCGGTGCGTCCGCAGCGATAACCGGCCGTGCAGAACGAAGTGATGTAACCGGCCTCGGCCAGTTCGCGGATCACCTCGTCCAGCGAGCGGGTGTCGCCCAGGATGAACTGCTGGCGATCGTCCTGCTGGCGGTCGTCGGGCCGGTCGGCGTAGCCTCCGATCCCGATACGACTCGACGCGTCGAACTGCGTACAGCCCAGAGGCAGAACCTCCCGCCTCATCTCGGCGGTCTCGCGGGCGGTCAGAATCATGCCCGTATAAGGCACCGCCAGGCGAATCACCGTGACCAGCCGCTTGAAGTCCTCGTCGCTGACCCGATACGGCAGGTCGTTGAGGAACGGCGTGTTGTGCGCAGGCTCCAGTCGCGGGAACGAGATGGTGTGCGGCCCAATCCCGAACTTCTTCTCGAGATCGATCGCATGGTGCAGAATCGCCATGACCTCGAACTTCCAGTCATAGAGCCCGACCAGCGGCCCGATCCCGACGTCGTCGATCCCGGCTTCCATCGCCCGGTGCATGCAGTACAGCCGCCAGCGATAGTCGCCCTTGATCGTGTTGCTCGGGTGGAGCCGCGCGTAGGTTCCCTTGTGATACGTCTCCTGGAACACCTGGTAGGTGCCGAGGCCCGCCTCCTTCACGATGCGATACTCATCGACCTGGAGCGGAGCCCCGTTGATGTTGCAGCGGTGAATCTGACCCCAGCCGCACCGGGTCTTGACCTTCACGTCGTAGATGGTTCGCAACGTCTCGGCCATGTACTCGACGCCGGACTTCGGATGTTCGCCGTAGACCACGATCAGCCGCTTGTGGCCGA
>CAZDTD010000105.1:0-13010 GCA_964507995.1 uncultured Pirellulales bacterium
AACATCACACTTCGTACTTCCCTGTATCCATCCCCCGCCGAGAAGGCATCCGTCCACATAGGCGACCGCCGCCTGGCCCGGCGTCACCGCTTCGATAGGATCGCGGAAACGGACCTCGAACGTGTCGTCGCCCGTCCGGGTGATCCTGGCCGGGGCGCCGCGATGGTTGTAGCGGATCTTGACCGTCGCATCGAACGACAGGGGCACATCCACCTGCCAGTTCGCACCGTCGGCCGTCAGGCCGGCCGCCCTCAGTTCCTCGCGGGGTCCGAGCGTCACGACTGCGTTGTGCGGATCGATGTGCGTCACATACGCAGGCTGGCCCATCGCCACGCGCGTTCCGCGGCGCTGGCCGATGGTGAACCGTCCGTAGCCATCGTGTCTTCCGAGAACCCGACCGCTCGCATCCACGATGTCGCCGGATTGCAGGGCCCGGCTGCTCCGCGCCTGAAGCAGGCTCGCGTAATCCCCGTCGGGAACGAAACAGATGTCCTGACTGTCGGGCTTGTCGTGAACCTCCAGACCCAGGCTGTCCGCGATTTTCCGGACGGCCAGCTTGCTATCGAGATCGCCCACAGGGAACAGGATTCGGCCCAGCCACTCCCTCGGCAGGCGAAAGAGCGCATAGGACTGGTCCTTGCCGGACGCACGCGCCGTCGCGATGGCGGGCCGGCCGTGGTAATCCGCGATTCGGGCATAGTGGCCGGTCGCCACGTGGCGGGCGCCGAGCGAATCGGCCAGCTCGAACAGCCGCCGGAACTTCACCCGTTCGTTGCAGCGAATGCACGGGTTGGGGGTCCGACCGTTCTCGTACTCCTCGACGAAACTGTCGACGATTGCCGAGAAGTCCTCGCCGGCAGGCAGGGCCCTGAACGGGATTCCAAGCCGGGAGGCGACATTCCGGGCATCCGCATCTGCGCATCGCGCGTCGGCAAAAGGCAGATCGGGCGACGCGGTGGAAGCGTGAACGCTTCCACGCTTCTGGCCATCCGAAGAGCAAGGGCAAGATGCCCTCGCCACAGAACCAAGAGATTTCGTTGAAGTGTGAAGGCAGAGAAACACCGCCGTCACATCGTATCCGGCCTGCAAGAGCAACGCGGCCGCCACGGCGGAATCCACTCCGCCGCTCACTGCTACAAGCACCGTCTCGGGCATACCTTCACGTCAGAACAAGGATCTTATTTTCATGTTCATTAGCATAGTACCCTTTTCATACGAATCAAGTCCGGTGCATCGGGGAGCAGATCGCGTGTGTGCAGGTTTCCGGGCACATCGCTGGGAGGCACGGGCAAACTCGTTTGCCCGTGGAATCTCGAAGGAGCCGACGCTGCCGAAACAGCACCGTCAAACAAGTTGGGCGGCGCCACCCGACTGCCAGAATATCTTCACACGCACCAGATCGCAGGTCATCGACTACAGCATCTGACCGCCGTCATTCGTGTCGAAGGGCTTCTATAGGATCGAGACGGGCGGCCTTGAGGGCTGGGAAGTAGCCAAAGACAACGCCCACCGCCGCAGAGAAGACGAACGCGACGAGTGCAATGCTCGAATCGAAGACGAACGGAACCTGCAGGACGTTCTTGAGGGCATAGGAGCCTCCCAGTCCGAGCAGGATTCCAAACAGCCCGCCGGAGGAGGACAACACCACGGCCTCGACGAGGAATTGCATGAGCACTTCCCGCTCCAGGGCGCCGATGGCCAGGCGCGTGCCGACCTCCCGCGTCCGCTCGGTAACCGAGACGAGCATGATGTTCATGATGCCGATGCCGCCGACCAGCAGACTGACCGCCGCAACCGCGCCGAGCAGGCCGGTGAGCATTTGTGTCGTGCTCGTCAACATCTTGGAGATCTCTTTGGTGTCCATCACGCTGAAGTTGTCCTCCTCGCTGGAGGACAGGTGGCGGCGCTCGCGAAGGAGCAGTTTGATTTCCCGCTGGGCCTTTTCCGTGGAGGCGCCGTCCTCGACGGAGACCTGAAACATGCTGACGTCCTGATTGCCCGAGAGCCGACGCTGGAAAGTTCGCAGGGGCAGCAGGACCACATCGTCCTGATCCTGTCCCATGCTGTTCTGGCCCTTGGCCTCCAGCAAACCGATGACCTGGAACGACAGAGCCCCCAAGCGTATCCGGTTGCCCACGGGATCGAGGCTGCCGAAGAGGTTTTCCCGGACGGTCTGGCCGATAATGCAGACCGCTGCGCCGGAGTTCAACTCACTGCTGCTGAAGGGTCGCCCCCCCTGAAAAGTGCGGCTTCGCAGGGTCAGGTACTCATTGCTCGTTCCTGTGACCGAGGTGGACCAGTTCTCGTTGCCGTACACGGCGGTGGAGGACTGGCTGCACACGGGCACCACCGCTAAGATCGATCCGATCTGTTTGGCGATGGCCTCGCCGTCTTCGATCTTGAAGGCAGGAGAGGTGCTGTCCCGGCCGGGTCCCATGCGTTTGCCTGGGCTGATCATCAACAGGTTGCTGCCTAAGCTGGCGATCTGGCTGGTCACCTGTTGCGTGGCTCCGTTGCCGAGCGTCACCATGGTGATGACGGACGCGACGCCGATGACGATGCCCAGGATGGTCAGAAAGGACCGCAGGACGTTGCGTCGGATTTCCCGCAAGGCCAACAGGAGCGTGTTCCAGAACATCAGTTTGTCCTCCCATTCTGCTTGTCGGACTCGATTTGACCGTCTTTGAAGTGGACGATGCGCTTGGCGTATTCGGCCATGTCCGTCTCGTGGGTGACCATGACGATGGTGATCCCCTGGTCGCGGTTCAGGTGGCAGAGCAGATCCATGATCTCCAGACTGCGGGCGGTGTCCAGGTTGCCCGTGGGCTCGTCCGCCATAAGGACCGAGGCGCCGGTGATGATGGCCCGCGCGATGGCCACACGCTGTTGCTGGCCGCCGGACAATTCGTTCGGGCAGTGCGATTCCCAGCCCGCCAGACCCACCGAGGCCAGAGCCTGGCAGGCCAGCTTGTGACGCTCGCGCGCCGGCACGCCGCGATAGATCAGCGGCAGTTCCACATTTTCGAGCGCGGAGGTCCGCTTGAGGAGATTGAAGCCCTGGAATACGAACCCCAGGTAATAGCGACGCAGTCTTGCCCGCTGGTCGCGGGTCAGTTGGGAGACCTCGACGCCCTGGAAGCGATACGAGCCGCCGGTCGGGGAATCCAGGCACCCGAGGATGTTCAGGCAGGTGGACTTGCCCGAGCCGCTGTGGCCCATGATCGCCACGAAGTCGCCCTGCTCGATCCGCAGGTCGATCCCGGCCAGGGCCTGCATGGCGGCCTGCCCTTCGCCGTAGACCTTCGTCACGCCCTGCAGTTCGATCAACGGCGCGCCGTCTGTTTGGGTAGAGGCAATCATGATCATCTCCCTGTATCGATCGTATCGGTGATCACGGACATTCCCGGTTTGACGTCGCCGGATACGATCTCGGTCATGGTCCCGTCCGTAGACCCGATGGTCACGGGCGTCGCGACGGCCTGCCCATCCTGCAGGATATACACCGTCTGTTGCTTCTTCTTGGTGTCCACAGTTTCCTCGGACGATTCGTCCCGCGGGGGATGCGGCAGCAACATGCCCACCAGGCCGCCGGAGGATTTCTTCTGCTGCTGAACAGGAGGCGCAAATCGCAGGGCCGCGCTCGGGACCAGCACGGCCTGTGCGATTTTCTTGACCGTGATGTCCGCGGTCGCGGTCATGCCCGGCCGCAGCGACAGATCTGCGTTGTTCACCTTCAGCACGGTCTCATAGGTCACCACACCGTCGACGGTCTGCGATCCGTAGCGGACCTGCACGATTTGGGCCTCGAAAACCCGGTCCGGATAAGCGTCCACCGTGAATTCCGCGTCCTGCCCTTCGCGCACCTGCCCGATGTCCGCTTCGTCCACGTCGACGTGCAACTCCATCTGGGTCAGGTCCTCGGCGAGCGTGAAGAGCACGGGAGCCTGAAAAGAAGCGGCGACAGTCTGGCCCTTTTCCACCTCCCGGGTCAGGACGATGCCGTTGATGGGCGATGTGATCACAGCCTTGGTCAAATCGGTCTGCTTGTACTGGAGCGTGGCTTGGGCCTGCGCCACCTCCGCCTGGGCGCTGGCCTCGTCAGCCACGGCCCGGGCGTAGTTCGCCTCTGCCGTATCGAGATCCGCCTGGGACGGCACCTTGTTGTTGCTCAACTCCCGGACGCGCTTCAACTGTTCCAGTTTGCTCCGAGTCTCGGCAATCGTAGCCTGGGCCTGCAGGACCTTCGCTTCGGCCGCCTGCAGGGCCGCCTTGGACTGCGTGACCTCGGCTTCGAGCTTGGTGGTGTCCAAACGGGCCAGGACCTGGCCCACCTTGACCTCCTGGTTGTAGTCCACCTCGACGGTCTCGAGGATTCCGGACAATTCGCTGCCCACGTTCACATCCACCGTCGGCTCCAGATTGCCGGTGGCTGTGACAAGAACGGTCAGATCGCCCTGCCCAACGGTCTGCGTCTCGTACTGGGGAAGATTGGGCTGTTTCTCACCCTTCCACGCCCATCCGGCGGCGACGAGGACCATCACCAGGAAGATCAGAAGAAGCCATCGCCTCCGCCGCGTCTTCTTGCGGGTCGAGGAGGAATCGATCCCCAAAGTCTGGGCTATCTGGGATTGAGGGACTTTTGTCGATTTCATAGTTGCACTCCGTGTTAAAGAGGGTTGCTCACGAATCAAGACAGGTCCAGCCGCCGCCAAGGGCCTTGTACAAGCGGATCAAGTTGGAGGTCACGGTCCCGTCGCTCTCGGCCAGTTGATTCTGGAACGACAGGAGCGAACGCTGGGCCTCCAGGACGTTGTTGAAATCCGTCAGTCCGGCCTGGTATTCATAGAGCGCCAGCTCGGCCGCCTGCCGGGCGGCGTCGGTCGCCGCTTCAAGGTTCCGCCGCTTGTCATGCTCGTTCACATACGCGGTGATCGCGTCCTCCACCTCGTTCAGGGCGTTCAGAATGGCAGATTCATACTGGATCAGGTATTGCTCCTGCAGGGCCGACTGCTGCTCGATGTTCTGGCGGATCGCGCCGCCGTCGAAGATCGCCCACGTGACCTGGGGACCTCCGCCGATCGTGGCCGAGGTGCCAGAAACGAGGGACAGGGCCTGCCCGCCAACCGAGCCGGTCAGCGAGAACTTGGGATAGCGGTCCGCCGTGGCCACACCGATGCGAGCCGTCTGCGCAGCGAGCTCGCGCTCCGCCTTGCGGACGTCAGGTCGTTGACGCAGGGCGTCGGCAGGCACGCCGACGGCCACTTCCTTCGCACAGACCGGCACAAGCGAAGGCGCAGCCAGCGCCTCGTGCAGCTCGCCCGGCTGTTTGCCGAGGAGCACGGCGAGACTGTTCATCGCGGCGTCCAGGCCGGCCTTCAGGTCCGGAATCTGGCTTCGCGTGCTCTCCAGATTGTATTTGGCCTGAAACACCGCCAGCTCGTCGCTCAATTCGGCCTGATACTGCCACTCCGTCAACTGATAGGTCTGCTCCTGCGATTCGAGGCTCGCCTGGACTGCGGCCAGCCGGGACTGATAGGTCCGGATTTCGACGTAGTTCAGGGCCACCTCGGACAGCAGGCTCACGAGCGTGTCGTTCAGTTCCTCCTGGGTGGCCTGGAGATCCGCATCGGCCGCCTCGACGGACCGCCGGACGCCGCCGAACAGATCGAGCTCCCAGCCCGCATCGAAACCCGCGGAGTGAAGCTCGGTGGTCTCGCCCGTGCCCATCTCCCCACGAGAGTGGCTCCAGTTGTCCGAGCCCGAGAGGTTGAGCGAGGGAAACAGGCCGGCTCTGGCGATGCCCCGGGCGGCGCGGGCCTGTCGCACGCGCGCCTGGGCGTTCTTCAGGTCCAGATTGCCCGCGACGGCCCTCTCGATGAGTTCGGACAACTGCGGGTCGTCGAACGTTTTCCACCAGGAGGCCAATGTGTTGGGGTCGGTCGGGCTGTCGCCCAGACCCTCTTTGAGTTCACTGTGCCAGGCCGACGATGCGGAAGATTCCGGAGGGACGTAGTCGGGTCCCACCGCACACCCTGCCAGCGTCATCGCGGCCAGCGACGCATACAACCAGGACATTGATTTCATCGAGATTGTCCTACAGATCCTGCTCATGATTATTTCCGTTTCAAAACACGCCGACCCGGCCGAGGCTTCTTGTCGTCGTTCTTCCGCTGCTGGAATTGTTCCCGGATGCCGCGAATCCCGGCCAGGCTGAACCGCACGACGTGGTCCGCCAACTCTTCGACGGTGAACTGCACGGGCGGACCGCCCACGTGCGCCGGCCCGGTCCCCTTCCTCTCGTGTCGCAGACGCAGCATGGGACCGAAACACTGGCCGATCACGCTCATCTCGCAGAACTGGACCACCTGCTCGGCCACCCCCTCGCCCAGCAGCTCGCGCACAAGGGAAACGGTGGTTTGTCGCAACGGCCCCAGCGACTGGCGCATGGCGTCGGCCAGAAGGCCCGTGGGGTTGGCCATTTCTTTGTGCATGATATCGAGCTCGTAGTTGTCGGGGTCCGCGGTTCGTCGCATCACCGCCAGAATATGGCCGTGCAATCGGTCCTCCGCGGACGCATCGAGCGGAACCCCGCCGTCGGGCGGATGCGCCTGGATCGATTCCTCAAACGCGTGCTTCCAGGCCTCGACGTACAGATTCTCCTTGCTGCCGAAGTGGTAGTTCACCGCGGCAATGTTGGCCTGGGCCTTCTTGCAGATCTCCGCATGGGTGGCTTCCCAGAAGCCGTTGCGGGCGAAGACCTCGGCGGCGGCCGCCAGAAGGCGTTCCCGCGTCTGACGCGCGTCCTTTCTCTGCCTTCTTTTCATTCGAGGTTCCTTTCTTTTCACGAATACGAATAGATAATTTAATTGTTCAATTGAATTTGTCAATGGAAAACCAGTTAAAAAAAGGCTCTTCACGGAATAATGGGGATCATCGGAACCATTGGAGCGGCACGCCCGAAGCGGTCGCGCCGGGTGAGTGTATCGCTTTGCGGCCTCCGGCTGGAACGCGAACGAGGCGTTCGCTTGCGGGACTGGGCGTCGCTCGGGGGCGTGCAACGCCCCTCCATGCTGGTGGCCCCAAGGCGCCAAACTCCCGACGCGAAGCGTCGGAATCCGTATCCGTTCGTCCCCACAATTCCGTGAAGAACCCCCAAAAAACAGGCTCCTCCGGTTCTTGCGCACTTACCTGTGCGATGGGGGCGCTGCCCCCGCCCCCCGGCATTTGGCGCGTTGGGCCAATAGCATGAGCAGGGAGGCAACGGATCGGTGAGACGCCCTGCTGCCTGTATCCGCGTTCGCTCGGCGCTTTCCTGTGCATCTCGTGGGCAAGGCGATCCGCCGGACCACTGCCTCCCCCTACCATGCTGCAACCGGATGAGTCAAAAAACAGATGAAAACGGGGTTATCGGCGAATCGCGGAGATATCCAGATCGCGAATCTGAACCGCGGCGTCGAACGTGCCCGGGATCTCCCAGCCCAGATTCATGTTCGCCACCGCGTAGTCATGGGCATCGCCCTTCCCGAGGTACCCCCTCTTTACCGCCTCTTCCAAGCCGCTTCGGATGAACGGCAGGAGGTCGGCCCGCACGGTGATCCAATTGCCTTCTTTCAAGGGGGTGACGCCCAGCAACCTGGCGTCCACGGTGTAGATGAACTTGCCTGTCGCATCGCCCTTGCCTGCGTCCTGGGCCATGTAGGCAGGCGGGACATCATGTCGACTGTCGAAGAACGGCACGCCGAACCAGAAGTAATTGTCCCGATCGGGCGAAACCTGTGCGATGTTCTTGATGATGAAGAACATCTGGAACTGGGCCGCGTGGAGCCCTGGGTCATATTCCGCCGACGACGTGTGATTCGTGCAGTGCAGGAGCCGCAGATTGATCGCCAGCCTGATTGCATCCAACTCGTCGAGCGGGTGGAGCACAGGCGCATCCTGCTCGATGAGAAGATGCGGCCAGCCTTCGCCCTGCTTTCGGGCCTTGGGGCCGTACTCCGCCCAGCCGCGGATGTCGAGGATCAGGCCGCGATTGGGAGAACCTGCGCCCCCGACGACGACTCGCTTGCCTTCATTCTCGTACGACAGATCGCCTGCATCCCCTCGGACACAAGGAACTGTGGCCAAACTGTATTTCGTCGCCCACTGGCACAGCCGCCAGGCGGGGACATTATTCGCGTCGCCGAGATCGAGAACCGCTTCAATCGCCCGGCCCCTGGAGGAATCCGGATAGCTGAGTAGAAAGCCCCGGCGGAACTGCATATCGGCAAACAGGGTCGTTGCACCGGCCGCGTGCCCGCATCGAACAGTGGAGCCGGCCGACAGAACCACAAGAACAAACAGACTACGACAAACAAAACCCATTGCTTCGTCACGATCCCGATGGTTCATCAAAGTACTTCTTTACAATCCACTCCGGCTGCCACTGGTCCGGGACCCGCTTTCGCCCCGCCAGATCAACAGCCTCAGGTCGCTTGTTCTGCGTAGGCAATTCCACCGTGTCGCCGACTTTGGTCTGCCACTGTCTCATCAGGGTCAGCAGCCTTTGAACATGCTCGGCGTATTCTACGCAGTCGATCAGATTGGTCGTCTCGTCCGGATCGTTTTGCAGGTCGAACAACTGCATGTGGCTGATCTTCGGATAACAGATCAGCTTCCACCGCTCGTCCCGCACAGCCCGCTGAATATCGAGGAACGGCAGGAACGCGGAATCGCGGACCCGCTCCTTCCTGCCCTCCCACAGAGGCCGGAGGCTCTCGCCTTCCAGGTCGGAAGGAACCTGAATCCCGATCACATCGCACAGCGTGGGGAAGATATCCAGCAGGTAGGTGAATGCCCGAGTGGACCCGCCCCGCGGAATGCCGGGACCGGCAAAGATCAGGGGGCATCGCATGCTGTGCTCGTACACACTCTGCTTGCCCAGCAGGCCGTGGCTGCCCAAGGCGAGTCCCTGGTCGGCGGCGTAGACGATGATCGTGTTGTCCGCCTGGCCGGTCTGTCTCAACGCTTCGAGAATCCGCCCCACTTGGCCATCGAGATGCGTGATGGCGCCGTAGTACTCCGCAAGCTGATCGCGGATAACGGCCTCACTCCGAGGCCAGGCAGCCAAGTTCTCGTCGCGTCCGCCCTTCATCATGCCGTTGTCGAATGGGTGCTGAGGAAGGAAATTCGCAGGCAGAGGAGGCAAGTCCCGATAATACATCTCCCGATAGACCTCCGGCGGCATCCGTGGATCGTGTGGGACGGTAAAAGCCACATAAGCGAAAAAGGGCTTCTCGCGATCGTGGTTCTGAAGAAACTCGATCGCGGAGTCTGCAAACAGCTCGCTGGAAAACTTTTCGCCCGTGCGCTGCTCCGTCAGTTTGCCGTCTGGACCGAGGTCCCGGACCGGCACCTTGGTGTGATCCGACATGCCGCCGAAAAAGACGTTCCGGCCATGTTGAAAAGCACGCAGCCAAGAGGCCTGACCATTGTGCCACTTCCCGGTACCGAACGTGACGTAGCCATTCTCGCACAACAGTTCCGGCAACAACCGGGTGTCTTTGAGGGAAACGGTGTCGATGTGAAACCACGTTTTGCCACTCATCAGCATGGCCCGACTGGGCATACAAACCGCGCCGCTGTTGCCCCCGAAACAATAGTTGGTCCGGAAGGCAAAACCCGAGGCCGCCAGTGCATCCAAGTTCGGGGTTTTGATGTGCGGATTCCCCAGGGCAGCGAGGGTGTCGGCCCGCTGATCGTCGGCAAACAGGAACAGGATGTTCGGCTTGCGCGTCCCGCCGGCTCCCAGCACGCGAGGGCAAACCGCCAGCGCCGCTCCCGAAGCCAGATATCTCAGAAAGTCACGTCTGTTCATCTGTCTGATTCCCCTTTGTCTTTCGATACCGCCGCCCAACGGGGGTTTATGCTATCACTTCCTCGAGTCGCATTCAAGCCACGGTGGCTGGATGGCGTTACCAATTGCCCGCTCGTTGCCTTATCCTTGTGAAGGCAGGTATGTGAACCGATGGGTTCGGGAGAACAGAATATGAAAAAGACACTGCTGACCCTCGTCGTTCTGGCTGCGGCCCTCTGTCTGAGCGGCTGCGTGGTCGCCACATATGACGGACCCTATCCTCACCATCCCCCCGTCGTCTACGGTCCGCCGGGACCGGTCATCGAAGTGGTCCCGGTTCCGGGACCTCCGCCGGGGCCTTACCCGTACCCTCGCCATTGGCATCACCCGCGTCCACACCGGTGGTAGTCACTCCCGGGTGGGCAATGTTGCTTTCACGGAGTCGGACGGTTTGATACAATCGCGGGACGCCTCCCTGTCGAGGCGATAACGAATGTCGGTGACACAGCGTTCCCCGATCTGTAGCGGCCCGTCACGGAAGGAGAAAGCAACGATGCAGAAGTCGTCCCTCATCTGGTGCAGTCTGGCAATCTCGCTGGCAGCCCTCGGTTCACAGGCATATGCCCAGGGGGCTCGAGGATCAACACAGAACGCCGGTCCAAAGCCGGTGTCGTTTCTGCCGAAGTCCGGACTGCTCCTGACCGGAGGCGACGGACCGGGCGGTCGTGGGCCGCGGGGATTCGGCGGCGATCCGCTTCGCAGCAAGCTCGTGGATGGGACGCTCGCACAATTCTGTCCCCAGGTGGGCCAATCCATCGAAGGCCAGAACCGGCTGCAATGGAAGGCCGTCGAGTTCGGTCCCGATGGAAACGTCGAGGGACGCGGTTCCTATCTCTACGCGCCGGTTGTCTCAGAAACGCAAAAGGTCCTGATCCTCAACGCCGCCGGCCAGAGCGAGACGTATGTGAACGGAGAGCCGCGAGGAGGCGACATCTACAGCGCCGGCTACGTGCACCTGCCGATCCTCCTGCGCGAGGGGACGAATTCCCTGTTTTTCAAGGCTGGACGAGGGGGATTCAAAGTCCGGCTGTACGAGCCGCCGGCGACCGTGTTCCTCCATCGGGAGGACCTCACGCTGCCCGATCTGCTGATCGGAGAACAGGCGGACACCTGGGGCGCCGTGGTCGTCGTCAACGCGACGCGCGAACCGGCGACGGGATTCACACTGACCCTGCGGGCCCCCGGACTCACCGACAAAGCCACGCCCATCCCGGCCATCATCCCGCTGACCATTCGCAAGGCGGGATTCCGGATTCAGGCGGACGCTCCTCTCGGCAACGGACGGATCGAGGGAACGCTCGAACTGCGAGGACCCGACGGCGCACTGCGTCATAGCATCCCGTTGAGCCTGGAAACCCGTCTCGCGGATCAGCATCGCAAGGTCACGTTCATCAGCGATATCGACGGCAGTGTGCAGTACTTCGGTCTGCGGCCTGCCTTGGCCGAATCCCCGGACGATCCGGCGCCGGCCATCGTGTTATCCTGCCACGGCGCGGGGGTCGAGGCTCAGGGACAGGCCGGCGCCTACTCGGCGAAGAACTGGTTTCATGTCGTCGCTCCGACGAACCGCCGGCCCTACGGTTATGACTGGGAGGATTTCGGCCGCATGGACGCGATGGAGGTCCTGGCGATCGCGAAGAACTCGTTGAAGCACGATCCATCCCGCATCTACCTCACCGGCCATTCCATGGGCGGGCACGGGACCTGGCACCTCGGCGTCACGTACCCCGACTGTTTCGCCGCGATAGGACCCAGTGCGGGCTGGCTCTCCCGCTCGACCTACGGCGGCCGACGGGGCGACAACAACGACCGCGACAGAATGGGGGCCCTCCTGGACCGTTGCCGCAAGTCCGGCGAGACGGAGGCCCTGGCGGCAAACCTGAAACAGCACGGCGTCTACATCCTGCACGGCGGCGGCGACGACAACGTTCCCCCGGAACAGGCTCGAACGATGGCTGAACGCCTCAAGGAGTTCCACCACGACTGGATCTACCACGAGGAGCCCGGCATGGGACACTGGTGGGGCAACCCATACGACGACGGCGGGACCGCCTGTGTAGACTGGCCCTTCATGCTCGATCTGTTCGCGCGTCACGCTCTGCCGCCCACGTCGGCGGTCCGCGAGGTCGAATTCGTCACGGCCAATCCGGGCGTTTCGAGCCGGTGTCATTGGCTGGCGATCGAAGGGCAGATCCGCCATCTCGACCTGAGCAAGGCGCACATCCAACTCTGGCCCAACAAACGCCTGTTCAAAGGGACCACGGAAAACGTCGCAATCCTGAGGCTGGACGTCAGCCCTCTGCTCGCCAAAGAGCCGTTCACCGTGGAGCTCGACGGCCAGACCCTGGCCGATATCCCCTATCCGGCCGGCCTCGGAAGCCTCTGGCTGGCCCGCCAGGACGACCAGTGGCGAATCGCCAGGAAACCGTCCTTCAAGAACAAGGGACCCCACCGATACGGCGCGGCCAAGGACGAGTTGAAGCATCGGTTCGTGTTCGTCTACGGCTCGCGCGGCGCTCCCGAAGAAAACGCCTGGTCCATCGCCAAGGCACGATTCGATGCGGAAACCTTCTTGTATCGCGGCAACGGGTCCGTGGAGATCGTCGAAGACTCCGCATTTTTGCCCTCGCGGTACCCGGATCGCACGATAGTCCTCTACGGCAACGCCGAGACGAATTCCGCCTGGATCGGCCTGCTGGGCAGCGGCCCTGTGCAGGTCCGGCGGGGCGAAGTGCGGGTGGGGAACCGCTATTTCCGCGGCGACGACCTCTCGACCATCTTCGTCCAGCCGCGACAAGACAGCGACGTCGCCTCCGTGGTCGTAGTCGGCGGCAGCGGACTGGCCGGCATGAGGGCCACTTATCCCGTGTCGCTCTTTGTGTCGTTCGTCCGCTACCCCGATTGCTTGGTTACCCGTCCAGGCCAAATCGGTGGACAGAACTCCGAGAACGTCGCAGTCGGCTTCTTCGGAGCCGACTGGTCCGTCGAGAACGGGGAATTCGCATTCGAGGACCAGAACAAACCGGCCACACCGTAGCGAGCATCAAGTTTCCGCTTTTGCACGGGCCTGCGCAGCAACGGCGGGCCTCGCGGGATCGCGTGGTTTGTAGTGACGCCG
>CAZDTD010000106.1:0-5722 GCA_964507995.1 uncultured Pirellulales bacterium
TCCGAGTTGGCGTTCCAGACCCACATCTCGTGGAGCTTGTATTCCTTTTCGAATGCGAACTGGATCGAGACGGGCAGGCCGCTGGAGGTGGCCCACATGGTCTTCAGATCGGTGCTGTGCTGATCGAGTTCATCGAGGCCGGAGCCGTCGATGGTCCGGATCGCAGGCGAAGTGCCCTGTTCGTTCGACGCCTGAACCGTCACGCTGGTGATCGGGTAGGCATACGTCTCGGTCGCGAAGCTCCAGACCTTGCCTTGGAAGACGGTGGAATCGGGGGCCGCGTTGACTTCGTCGATCCTCCAGTAGTAGGTCTGGCCGTATTCGAGCGGACCGTCCGGGGAGAACGCGGTGTCCGTCTGGCCTTCGCTGACGAGGACGCCTCGCGGGTCGGACGTGCTGGCGTCGTTGACGTCGTCGAACGACGTTCCGAAGTACACGTTGCGCGTGGCGGCAAACTCGCCGGTCGTCCAGCTCAGCGTCGTATCGGCGATGATGTCCGTCGCCTCATTCTCCGGGACGGGTTCGGATGCAAGGCCGGGCTCCGACAGCCCGTTCATGATCTTGGCGATCTGCTCGGCCGTGAGGATCTCGTCGTAGACCTGGACGTCGTCGATCTGGCCCTGGAAGTACTGAGTCCAATGGTTGTTTCCAATCATGAACTCCGCCGAGCCGCCCGCAAGGGCCGAGCTCGTCAGTCGGTCGGTCACAACGCCATTGATGTAGAACAAGAGGCCTTCGTTCTGGCTGGGCAGGAACGTGACCGCGATGTGCTGCCAGGTTCCGGTTTGCAGGGTTCCAACGCTGCCTTCGTGATCCATGATCCCGGGCGTTGTGAATCGAAGATGTGTGGTGTTGGCCTTGAAGGTGTAGCCAATGCCGGCGGCGGAACGCGACACGATGCCCTGTTCGCCCGTCAGCGCGGAAGGATTCACCCAGCAGGCAATCGTCAGCGCCGTGGTGACTCCCAGTTGGGGCGCCTGGCCGCAAGTGACGCTGTCGTCGCCGTCGAAGTCGAGCGCGCCGCCCAGTTGGCCGGTTACCCATTCGGGGTCGCCCGACAACGTGCCGTTGTTGCCGAGGTCGGTTCCATCGTAGGCTATGGTTCCGGTCCCCTCATCGAATGCCCACCACCCCAGAAGTTCCGCACCCGCCGTGCCCGTCCAAGCCAGGCTCAACGCGCAGACGAGTGTGATCAAACAATGGACCCTACACTTCATGTCGTCCTCCTTCCAAAACCCATTTTCTATACGCGCACTACTATGCGATTATGCCCTACGTGGGCACAAAAACTACCCGGGATGGTGTTGCTGGGATGTATCAGAAGGATAGAAGCCTAACTCGCGGCCGAACAAAGTCGATGATCCTGCTGATTCTTCCGCGAGCGGAAAACCACCTGCGAGGTCCGACGAAAACACAAACTACAAGAGAGCGTACGTATTCTATCATATGCCAGGGACAAAATCAAGCCGAATACGGCCCTCGCAAGATATTCTCGCTGATCTGTGTGTCGCCATCTCCTCGTCACGCGGGACGCGGGCTCAGAAGGCCGAGGCCAGATGGGCCCTCGGTATGGCCAGGACTTTGAGCCGGTTCAGGCCGCCGACCTGCTTGTCTCCCGCGCAGTAGGACAGAATCGCACGATCTCCCACAAAGGTGAGCGCGGTATAGCAGTACCAGCCGTCGGGATTGTCCTCGATGATCTGCGACGGGCTCCAGGTTGCGCCTTCATCCTGGCTGATCGCCATGCACAGGGGGGTTCGCCGGCCCTTGGAGAAGGGGTATCGGCCGGAATGATCGTTCCAGATGCAGAGGAGGTCGCCTGTCCAGGGGATTCGCTCGATGGTCGCGGGGCTCAGGGGCGACGCGAGGCTCGATGGACCGGGCTTTGACCAAGTCTGGCCGCTGTCTTGCGAATAGCAGACGTACTGGCTGCCCGCGTCGGTGCGGATGAACATCATCAGACGGCCGTCCTTCAGCTCGACGACTCCCGGCTCTTGCAGGGTGACCCGTCGGCCGTCGGCCGAGTAGCCCTTGAACGGGTCCTTGCTGCGTTGCCAGGTCTTGCCGTTGTCGTCGGAAAGATAACACATGACGATGGCGGCCCAGTCCCTCGCTTTGCCGGGGCCCTGGTGCCAGGCGACCGGCAAGACGAGCCGGCCGGAACGCAACTGGACCACGCGGTCGTTGTTCAGGACGTAGTAGCCGACCTCGTCCGTGATGCAGCAGGCCGGCGGGCTCCAGGTCTGTCCCTCGTCGGTCGAGAGGCACATCATGGGCCGGCAGTCCTCGTCGGAGGTCTTGAGCAGGTAGAACAGGGCGATTTCGCCGCTGGCCAGGCGCAGCAGCGAGACGGACATGACGTTCATGCCGCCGGTCCGCCGGATGATGATCGTATCATCGCTCCAAGTCCGGCCACCGTCCGTTGAGGTTCGCATGGCGAGGTCCGCCGCCGCGTCGTCGGCGCCGCCGCCGGTGAAACGCGTGTAGATCAGGCACAACCGGCCGCCCTTCAACTCGACGATGTCCCCCTCGGAGTTCCGCGGATTGCTCGGGCTGGGATCGATGGTCAGGAGCGTCTGCATGTCCGAGCGGACGAGCGATGTATCCTGGTCGGCGGGCATCGTGATCGTATCTGTACCGCCACTGCGTTCCACGACCACGACCGGTCCGTTGTCGCTCTGTGTAAGCCGCACGCCTGTCACTTGCGGCCGGCCGGCTGTGGGCACCGGTTCCAGGACAGCGGCAAACGTCGCCTCCCGACCCGTCCTGCCGATCATCGCCATGGGCACGCGGTCCGTGACCGATCCGCCGACGCCATCGCCGACAGTCACAGTGGTGTCCTGTCCTGGCGCCATCGTCAGGCAGGTTATGGTCTTGATATCCTCGAACCGCACACGAATCACATCTGCCGTTGTGCCTTTCCTGGCGTTTTGTATGTACTCACCGCCCGGATAATCTACCAGGGTCGCATCGCTTTGGACTGCCTCGCACGCTGCTCTTTGTCCCTGGTTGTGGTACAACCAGTCGAAGCGATGCTCAGTCTCCGAACGGAGCTGGTCTACGACGAGCAGATAGGCGTCTGTCATGACGAGCCGGCGGGTGTATTGGACCCCGGGATATGCGTCGTTGCAACTGGCGGCGACCGTTGTGAAGCCCTCGCCCTGTTGAAATCGAAGGAGTTTGCCGGCCGCGGGCTTCTGGCTTTTGCCGTCCACGAGGACTGTGTTGTGCGAGATCGTGGCCTTGTACCAGTTCGAGTGGATGGGCAGGCGATAGGCCTGGCTTCTGGCCCGACCGGGATCGACGCCCAGTTCCTTCTCGAATCCGTAGAGGACGAAACTGAGCTTGTCGAAGTGGCCGTGGAAGCCGCCGTAGGGGCCGAACGTCATCGCGGCGGTCAGTCCCGCCTGGCCGCCCGCTCGCAGAATCGCGTGGCCCGCGTCCTCGAAGACCCTGCTCTTCAAGGCGGGCGGGTCCGTCGTGACGTCGGTCTGCCGCCCGAGAAGGACGCTCTCGAAGGTGGGCTTCGTCGACAGCAGCGAGAGGATCTGCGGGTCCTTGTAGGCGAGATAGGCCGGCTCGAACGAGCGGCCCGCGCCTCGGACCGAGGAGCCGGTGTCGTCGCCAAACCGGGGCAGCATGCCGTCGGCCATCGTGTAGTAGATCGGCAGCGTGAACATATTTCGAAGCCGGCCGTCGGACCAGAGGTCGATGCCCAGTCGCCGGGCGGTTTCCGCTGTGTTGATCAGGGCGTGGAGCGTGTAGAAGTGGTATCCCCAACTGTTCTCATACCACATGCCTTCCTTCGAGACGGAGATTCCCATCTGGTACTGAAACCCGTTCTGCGGGTCGGTGATTGCCCGTTGAATCCAGGACGGATCTTCGACCAGGGTGCCGCCCCAGATCATCGCGGCGTTGTGCCAGGTCTGCCAGTTGTTCTTGCCGGTCTTGTTCTTGTCGATGTTCTGGAGCATGGGCAGGAGAAGTCCGTTGCGGATCTTCTGGCGGTCGGCCGGCCTGAGCGTCTCGCTGTCGTGGATCAGGTCATACGCCGGGCCGATCTCCGTCGCCATGCTGGCGGCCTCGTTGAGCGTCTGCTCGAAGAGGTGCCCGCCGGAGCGGCTCTTGGGGTTCTGCGAGGCGCTGTGGTAGGGGTACTGGTTGTACCGGTCGGCGTAACCGAGCAGGACTTTGGCTGCGTACTCTGCGAACCTCTCGTCGTTCGATATGGCGAAGGCCCAGGCAGCCGTCAGCATTCGCTGGAGATTGCGGTCGTGCTGGCGGCTGAAGATCACATCGTCGTAGGGGGGGCCCGAATAGATCGTCTCGCACCTGGGGCACTGATGGTGCGTGGCGTCGATTGTCTTGAGTGCGATCTGGCACGTATCGCATTGATACCACTGGTTGTGCTGGCCGCCGCGAGGTGGGAACGTCACAGGGTCATCGACGAATCCCGCCGCTTCCCTCACGCGGGCCGCTGCGATGTCCCGTTCGGGACCCTGGCTGCGATAGGCCTGCCGAAGTCGTGCGAGTTCCTCCGACGTACACGCCAGGTAGGGGTGAGGACGCTCGGACAAAGCCACGTTGATCTCGGCTTGTGAGAAACCGGGACTCGCGGCGAGAAAACACAAGACCATCGCCAGGCCGGCAATTTGTGTCGCGTTCCAGGGCTGTGCGGGGTGTCGTTCTGTTGCGTTCATTGTTGCCTCCGACAATGTTTCAGGGACGCTTGTATCGAGGACCACGATACCGGGGATTGGGACGGTTATCAATTCCAATATCTTTCGGCAGAAACTTCGAAATTTCCATCGATCCGTGTGTATAATAGGGTCATCGGAGCGCGTGAACCTTCCCGAAAGGTCTCGGGTCGTTGTACGCGCCGGACAGGAGTTGGTCATCAGGACTATGCCCAGGACGATCCTCTATATCGCGAGCAGTCTCGACGGATATATCGCTCGCGCCAACGGCAATATCGACTGGCTGTCCGTTGTGGACAGCGAAGGGACGGACTACGGCTACGCGGAGTTCTATGCGGGAGTTGACGTCATCGCGATGGGCAGCCGAACTTATGAGCAGGTCTTGAACTTTGGGGAATGGCCCTACCCGGGCCGACAGGTCTTCGTTTTCACACGTCGGCTGCTCGAACGGGCCACGCCGGACGTGGATCTCACGGATCAGCGGCCGAGCGAGTTCGTCCACAACCTCGACGAGGCCGGTTTTCACACGCTGTGGCTTGCCGGCGGCGGCGATCTCGTCGCGAGCTTCATGCAGGACAGGCTGGTCGATGAGTACATCATCTCCATCGTCCCGGCTGTGCTCGGCAGCGGCATCCCCTTGTTCAAAAGTCCGTTTCCACGCCGTCATTTGCAGTTCGTCAAGAGCACGAACTACCCCGATGGGCTGGTCCAACTGCACTACCGGAACGATCCCGAGCGGTGACGTATCCGGACGGGCCTCAGACGTTGGACCCTGAGCCGACGATGGCCCAGCGGAACTTGGCCGAGCTGCTGCGCGGGTTGTCGTGGGCCTCGCGGGCGGACGGGACGATGACTTCCTTGGCCGCCGAGGCGTACACGCCGTTGTGGACTCCTTCGCGAAACGCCTGCTTGACCAGACGGTCTTCGCCGCTGTGGAAACTGATGATCCCGATCCGGCCGCCCGGACGCAGGCAGTAGGGGGCGAGCCGCAGAAGCTCCTTGAGGGCCCCGAGTTCGTCGTTGAC
>CAZDTD010000106.1:5822-12984 GCA_964507995.1 uncultured Pirellulales bacterium
GACGTCGTACCCGTCGAGACGCTCCTTTTGCAGGATCTTGGCGATCCCGGCGAAGTTGCTGCGATGGAAACTGACCGGCGCATCCGCCTGGCTCAGCCGCTGGCGGGTGCGCTCCAGCTCGGCGGCGTCGACATCCAAAGCGATCAGCCTGCCGGAAGGCCCGATGCGTTTGAGGAACTCGCAGGCGTGGCCGCCATAGCCCACCGTGCAATCGACGACGATCTCGCCCGGCGCGGGCTGCAGACATTCCATGACCTCTTCGACCAGGATGGGAATGTGGGTCCCGGCGGGCGTATTGCCCTTGGCCCGCACGTGGGCCTCGATCTCCGGGTAGGCCTCGGGATTGTGTTCCTTGTACTTCTGCGCGTAGTTCCGCGGGTGGGTCCCGCTGTATCGCACCCGGCGAACCCGCTTCTGCTGCGGCTGATCGTTGTGATTCGATTGGTCGTTTGTATTCATCTGCGCCATTGTTGCCGCCGGGACGACGAAACGCAAGCCAGATGGTTGTGGCATGCAAAGCCTGGGTGCCATGCCCACGCTTGCGTGGGCATGGCTTATCGACCTGTGGAGCATGCTTACGCAAGCGTAAGCATGGCACCCTGCGTATTGGGTGGGCGGCATCCGGATCAACTCCCGAACCACCGTTCCATTTGTAGTGTGGCTGTGTTCTGTTGAGACCCGGCCGGAAATGCCATATAATCGCACTCGTATGCAGCCGCAAACACAGACAAGAACGAAGGTATATACGGTCACCCAGGTGAACTCGCTCGTCAAGGACGTGCTGGAGGCTCATCTGCCGTCCTCGCTGACGATCAAAGGCGAGATCACCGACTGGAAGGCCCACCAGAGCGGGCACTGCTATTTCAGTCTCAAGGACGCCGAGTCGGTGCTGCCCTGCGCCATGTGGCGGACCAGTTTTGCGAAGGTGAAGTTCAAGCCGGCCAACGGACTGGCCGTGCTGGTCACCGGCTCGATCGACCTCTACGTGCCCCAGGGTCGGTACAAGCTGGTCGTTGACGAGATGATCCCGGCGGGCATGGGCGCCCTGCAACTGGCCTTCGAGCAGATGGTCCGCAAGTTGGAGGCGGAGGGGCTCTTCGACGAGTCGCACAAGAAGCCGCTGCCCAGGTACCCCCAGCGGATCGGCATTCTGACGAGCGAATCCGGCGCTGCGCTGCACGACATCGCCGACAGCGTCCACAATCGCTGGCCCTGCACCCGGCTGGCCCTGTACCCGGTGCCGGTCCAGGGTCCCGGGGCGGCCGAGGCGATTGCTGCCGCCATCGCGGATGTGAACCGCCGCAACGACCGGCTCAAGCTTGACGTCCTGATCGTCGGTCGCGGCGGCGGGTCGCTGGAGGACCTCTGGGCCTTCAACGAGGAGATCCTGGCCCGGGCCATCTTCGCCTCGCGAATCCCGATCATCAGCGCGGTGGGGCACGAGGTTGATGTGACGGTCGCCGATCTGGTGGCGGACGCCCGCGCCTCGACGCCGACCAGGGCAGGCGTGGCGGCCGTGCCGGATCGGGGGGAAGTGCTGACGGACCTGATGAACCAGCAGCGCCGACTGACCGGGAGCGTTCGCTCGCGTTTCGGCCTGTGCAGCGAGTACCTGCAGACGGTCCTGGCCAGCGCCGTGTTCCGCAATCCGCTGTTGCCTGTGCTGAACCGCGAGCAGTGCGTGGACGATCTGTGCGGCGATTTGGGCGATGCGATGAGGCAAGTGTTCTTCCAGGCCCACAAGCAGGTGCAGGATTCCTACGAGCAGGTGACCCGGATCGAGCCGCACCGGTTGCTCGGGCAGATGACGGTGGAATTGAACGATCTGAAAGGCCGCAGCCTCGCCGCGGTGACACAGACCCTCCACAGCAAGAACCTCCAGATCACCGCGCAGGAAAACCGCCTGGCCGGCCTGAATCCTCGGTCGGTCCTCCGCCGCGGCTACAGCCTCACGCAGAACCTCCGCACCGGCCAGGTCGTGCGAACGGCCGGCGACGTGCAAATCGATGACCCAATTGTCACCGAACTGGCCGACGAGCATCGGATCGAGAGCCGGGTGACAGAGATTGATAATGGATGATCGATAATGGATGATTGCGATGAGAAGCCGGGCTCCGTCTTCAATAATCCATCATCCATCATCAATAATCAATAGAAAGGCCTCTTCGATGGCTGAACGGAAGAACAAGGACGAGATCGCCAAACTGACCTTCGAGCAGGCGATCGGGCAGCTCAAGGAGATCGTGACCCGGATCGAACAGGGGCAGATCGCGTTGCAGGACAGTCTCGATCAGTACGAGAAGGGGATGGCCCTGATCAAGCACTGCCGGGACATCCTGCAGAAGGCCGAGAAACGCATCGAGAAGATCTCGAAGGAAGAGCCGACCGAACCTCCGGAGGAAGAGGACCCCGAGCCGCTGCTGCGAGGGTAGACATCCGCTGGGGACGACTGGTTTTCCGTTGATCGGAGAGGGCCGGGCGGCGATAATGATTCCGCCGACGTAGTCGTCGCCATGCGAGCGTGGCGGAACTGGCAGACGCGCAAGGTTTAGGTCCTTGTGTCCGGAAGGACGTGGAGGTTCGATTCCTCTCGCTCGCATTCGAATGCCAACGGATTGGATGGTTGGAGCAGGAGAAGTTATGGAACGACGTCTTCTCGCAGCGGGTGCTTGTCTCGTACTTGCGGTTGTCGCGTGTTCTTGCACCCCCGCGGCCTCGCAAGAGGACTCCCCGATTCGACTGGCTGTGCTCGGGGCCTTCGACCAGGAGGTGGCTCTGCTCGATAAGATGTTGACCGACGTTCGGTCCCGACGGATTGAGGGCATCGAGTTCGTCTCGGGCCGGGTTGCAGATCAACCGGTGGTGATCGCCTGGACCGGCGTCGGGAAGGTCAACGCCGCGATGGTTACGACTCTCCTGGTCGAGCATTTCAAGCCTGCGCAGGTTGTCTTCACCGGGATTGCCGGCGCGGTCGATCCGAACCTGGAGCCGGGCGACATCGTGATTGCTAGGCAGACCGCCTACCACGACATGGGGTCCTGGTGGCCCGAAGGCATCGAGCCCGGCGGCGTGAAGAATCGCCTGACCGGCGAGACGAATCCCGTCTTCTTTCCCGTCGACCCGAACCTGCTGGCGGCCGCCGAACGGGCGGGCCGCCAGACGACATTCGACCCCATTGCGCATCGCAACGGTTCCCGGCCGCCGAAGGTCGTCGTCGGGACCATCGTCACAGGGGACACCTTCGTGTCGTCCAAAGAGAAATGTGTCGAACTGGCGGAGAAGCTTGACGCCGATGCGGTCGAGATGGAAGGGGCCGCGGTGGTGCAGGTCTGTTACCAGCGGGGGATTGGGTGCTTGGTGATTCGCAGCATTGCCGACAAGGCCGACGAGGGCGCCGTCGTCGACAAGCAGAAGTTCTACGCGATGGCCGCGAAAAACTCCGCCACGCTGGTCGCGGCGATCCTCAAAGACCTGGAACCATAGACGAGGGACGTAATGTTGAGCAGGTATTTTCAGTTCGAGAACCGCCAGACGAGTCTGCGGGTCGAGGTGGTGGCTGGGATCACGACTTTCCTGACGATGGCCTACATCATCTTCGTGAATCCCGCCATCCTGAGCGCCGCCGGCATGGACAAGCAGACGCTCATCATCGTTACCTGCGTAGTCAGCGGCGTCATGACGATTTTCACCGGCCTGCTCGCCAACGCGCCCATCGCGATGGCGCCGGGCATGGGACTCAACGCGTTCCTCGCCTTTACCCTCGTGGTGGGCGGCAAGATCACCTGGCAGGTCGGGCTGGGCGTCGTATTTCTCTCGGGCCTGCTGTGCTGGGTGCTCACGCTGCTGGGCCTGCGAAAGCGGCTGGTCGAGGCGATCCCGTGCAGCCTGGTCTCGGCCATCTCCGTTGGCATCGGCTTGTTCATCGCCTTCATCGGCCTCCAGGACCTGGGCCTGGTCGTCAACAACGACGAGACGCTGGTCGGTGCCGGACCGCTGACCGGAAAGGTTGCGATCGGCCTGTGCGGCCTGCTGCTCATGGCGTTCCTGTCGGTCAAAAAGGTCAAGGGCGCCCTGTTGATCGGCATGCTCTTCTCGACGGCGCTGGCCATCGTGACGGGCCTCGCCCCAAAACCAACCGCGGTCGTGTCGCTGGATTTCGACATCAGCGCGGTGGCCCTCCAGCTCGATATCTGGGGCGCGCTGAAGTGGAGCCTGTTCGGCAACATCTTCGCTCTGATGTTCATCGACATGTTCGACAGCATCGGGACCCTGGTGGCCTGCTGTCACGAGGCCAAGATGGTGGATGACAAGGGGACCATTAAAGGGTTGGACCGCCTGCTCCAGATCGACGCCGCCGCCAGCATGCTGGGCGCGGCGATGGGGACCTCCTCGATCTCCTCGTATATCGAGTCGGCCTCCGGCATCGAGGAAGGGGGACGCACCGGCCTGGCCTCCGTCGTCACCGGCCTGTGTTTCCTGGCGGCCACGATGTTCGTGCCGCTCGTGGCGGTCGTGCCCAAATGCGCCACGGCGCCGGCTCTCATCATGGTCGGGCTGTTCATGATGAAGGAGATCAAGCGGATCGACTTCGCGAACATGGAGGAGGCCTTTCCGGCGTTCATCATCATGGTGATGACGGCCCTGAGCTACAGCATCAGCACGGGTCTGGCCTTCGGGTTCCTCTCGTTCAGCTTGATCAAGCTGGTGTCGGGCAAAGCCCGGGATGTGAAGCCTACGATGTGGGTGATCGCGGTTCTGTCGCTGGCCTTCGTGGCGATGGACCGCCTGCAAGCGGTTATCGAGTGGTTCAGCCAATCAGCAACTTGAAGGAGAACTGGCATGGGCAAGATCGGGATCGGCGTGAACATGGAATTCGTTCGGCATGCGGACAAGTCCTTCGAGTGGGGCGTCGAGAAGGCCGCGGAACTGGGCTACGAGTATATCGAGCCGTGGGTCCATCTGGGCCGGGAGTTGATGAGCGAGGCCGGTTACTACATGACGATCTCCATGTACGAGGATCCATACCGCGTCCGGCGGGCCTGCGAGAAGGCCGGCGTGAAGCTCTCGGGCCTGTCGTCGCACACGGCGCTGTGCCGGCCGGACGTCAGCGGCAACTATCTCAAACAGGCGATCCGCTTTGCCGCCGAGTGCGGCGCGCCGGTCGTCAACACCGACGAGGGCCCCAAGCCCCGCTGGACCACGCGACAGGAAGACCACGTTCTGATGAAGTACACGCTGACGGAGGCGGCGGGGTTTGCGGAGAACCGCGGCATCCTGATTGGCATCGAGCCGCACCAGCAGTACAGCAAGACGCCCGCCGGCCTGGACCGCATCGCCGGTCTCGTGGATTCGCCGGCCATCGGCATCAACTTCGACACCGGCAACTCGTACCTGAGCGGTCACGATCCAATCGTCTGGCTCGAACACGTCAGAGACAGGCTGGTCCATCTGCACGCCAAGGACATCTCGATTCAGCACTCCAAGGCCGAGCGCGGCAAGGTCACCGGCACGCCCGCCGGCTGCGCCTGCGGAGATGGCGTCATCGACTGGAAGAAGGTCATCGCGGTCTGCCGGAAAGCCCCTCGCGACATCGTCCTGAGCGTCGAGTGTGGTACGATCGAGCAGGCCGAACGGAGCATCAAGCATTTGAAGCAGTTTGTCTGACAGTAGCACGAGCATCCTGTCCGTGTTTTCCATTCATGGGCAAGATGCCCATGCTACGAGGTGGAGGTGGACCTATGAACAGAATGAGCGTGCTACTCGTCGTAGCGGTGATCGTATTCGTTTCCTTCCAGCCGGTGCAGGCACAGCAGCCGTTTCAAATCACGGTGGATGTCAACAGCATCCGGATCCAGGCGGGCAAATCCTCTGTGCTCCAGTATCGTTACGGCGATGTCCCGTTCAAGCCGTATGTCAAGGAACTCTACACGCCCGCCGGGGTGAACGTTCTGCTCGACGCGCCGTCGGACCACCTGCACCATCATGGCTTGATGTTCGCGGTAGCTGTTGATGGCGTGAATTTCTGGGAGGAGATGGCGACCGCCGGTCGCCAGACCGCGAGTTCGTCTGCTCAGGTAGTAATCGCCCAGCGTGGCGGACGACCCAGTGCCGGTTTCAGCGTTGTTCCGACCTGGGTGAATTCCGCTGGACACAAGAGGAAGTTGTTAGAGCTACGCACGATTGAAGTCTGTCAGGTCGACAGGCTGGGGGCAACTGTAGTGATCTGGCGAAGCGAGTTGCTCGTTCCGAAGAACACGCAGTCGGTGACCCTTTCGGGGTCCCACTATTTCGGTCTTGGCATGAGGTTCGTCCGATCGATGGACGGCGGGGAGTTCTTCAATGCTGGTGGCAAAGAGGGGACGGTTTTTCGCGGCGAGGAACGGCTTGTCCAGTCGGACTGGTGTGCGTACGCCGCTACGGTCGATGGCAAGCCGGTGACGGTGGCTATGTTTGGATATCCCGCCAATCCTCGGCACCCAACAACGTGGTTTACAATGGCCAGCCCCTTCGCGTATCTGTCGGCAACGCTGAATCTCCACGAAGAGCCGCTGGTCATGTCCGCGGGGCAGCCGCTCACACTGCGGTATGCGGTTGTCGCATGGGATGGCAGGGTGGGCGTCGAGGAGATAGGCTCGGCGTATCGATGGTTTGTGGATGAATACTCGCGAATCTCAACGTCTGGGGAAGGAGTGGACAGGCATGAAGAAGACAGATGAGTCTGTTGTCGGCAGTCGGCTCAATCGTCGTCAGTTCCTGAGAGAGGCAGGCGGCGTCACTGCGGCCGGGATGATTCTGAGTCCCACCGTCAGCTCGACGGTCCGGGGGGCCAACGAGCGGCTGGGGATTGGGTTCATTGGCTGCGGCGGGCGGAGCGGGGCGCATTTTCAGGCCCTTCACTGGCTCAAGACGCAGGCGAAGGAGCCTATCGAAATCGTCGCGGCCTGCGACGTGTACCGACCCCGGCTCATGCAGCGGATCGAAGGTTACGGCGGCAAGGCCTACATGGACCATCGCGAGCTGCTGGCCGATCCGAACGTGGACGTGGTCTGCATCGCCACGCCGGACCATTTGCATGGTTACCAGGCCCTCGACGCCCTCAAGGCGGGCAAGCACGTCTATTGCGAGAAGCCCGTCACCCACTGGCGGCAGTTCGAGCTGACCA
>CAZDTD010000107.1:0-12871 GCA_964507995.1 uncultured Pirellulales bacterium
CGCCAACTCTTCCAGGAACGTCGCAATCTGCGAGAGCGTGGTCCGCTGGAGCTGGGCGAAAAAACGATCTTTGTTGTACCAGATGCGAAGCTGCTTGGCGATGTCTGCCGGATTGATGCGTTTGTCCAGCAACGCGCGGGCCTGGAACATCCGGCGCAGATGGAACGCAAACGCTCCGACCACGCTGTACTCGGCGCTCTTGTCCTGCTCGAACATGTTGCGAAGCCGCGTAATCGCCTGGCCGGCGTTGCCGCCAATCGTCGCGTCGATCACCTCGAACGCGTCGTAGATCCGATGGTGGCCGGTGAGCGACTCGACGTGGTCGACGCGGATCACCTTCTCATCCCGCGCGAACAGGATCAGCTTCTCCAGTTCGTTGTAGAGCTGGGCCAGCTCCTCGCCGATCAACTCGACGAGCATCTCCGCTGCGTCGCGATTGAGCTTGATTTTGTGCTTCGTCGCGGCGTACTGTATCAAATGCGCAGGCAACTCCCATTTTTTCGGCTGCTCTATCGCGATCAGCGAGCCGACCTTGGGCAGCATCTTCGCCAGCCGGGTACGGGCGTCCCAACCCGCAACCGCCAGGACGAGGACGCCGGTGCCCGCGGGTTTCTCGAAGTACCGTTCGAGAATCTCACGATTCTTCGATACGAAGCCGTCGGCGTTTTTCACGAGCACGACGCGCTTGTCCGCCAGAAAAGGGACCGTCCGCAGCTCATCGAGCACATCCGAGACGACCGCCTCGTCGCCGTTGACGCTCAGCAGCGCAGTCATCCGCTGCTCGACGTCCAGAAGCTCATCCACAAGCTCCTGGGCTCGTGTCCCGACGAGCGATTCGTCCTTGCCCGCGATGACGTAAATGCGATCGGTCATTGACGATGGATCCTATCCGTCCTATCTGTCCCATCCGTCCTATCGGACGAATAGGACTCATAAGACGAATAGGGCCTGTCCTTCGCTTGTTTTACTGCGCCGGCGCTTCGCCTTCCTCGCCTTCGAGGTCTTCGGCGGCGATCTTCTCGGCGGCCACGAGCTTGTCGTCTTCCTTGAGGTTGATCAGGCGAACGCCCTGCGTATTGCGGCCGATCGAGCGAATCTCGTCGAGACCGGTGCGGATGATCATGCCGTTGGCGGTGATGAGCATCAGATCGTCGCCCGGCAGGACGGACTTGAGCGAAACCACTCTGCCATTGCGGTCGCTGGTCTTGATGTTCTTGAGGCCCACGCCGCCGCGGGTCTGCGAACGGTAGTTCTCGACGCCCGTCCGCTTGCCGTAGCCCATCTCGCAGACCGTGAACAGGGCCGCCTTCTCGTCGGGGATGACCATGCCGACGACCTCGTCGCTCGGCCGCAGATTGATGCCGCGAACCCCCCGCGAGACCCGGCCCATCGAGCGGACTTCCTTCTCGTCGAATCGAATCGTCATGCCGTCGCGGGTGCCGAGGATGATGTGGTCGCTACCTGTGGTCAGGGCGACGCCGATCAGGGCGTCCGTCGGATCGAGGTTGATCGCGATGACGCCGCTCGAACGAGGATTGCTGTACTGACTCAGCTCGGTCTTCTTGACGAGGCCGTCCTTGGTCGCCATGACCAATTGCCGCGGCGTCTTGCCTTCCTCGTCTGCGAAACTGTTGACCGCGATGATCGAAGCGATCGTCTGGGCACCCAGGTTCAGCAGGTTGGCGATGCTGCGCCCCTTGCTCTGTCGGCTCATCGCCGGCACGTCGTAGACCCGCAACCAATAGCATCGGCCGCGATTCGTAAAGATCAGCAGGTAATCGTGCGTGGACGCGACGAACAGGTGCTTGATGAAGTCGTCCTCTCGGAGGTCGGAGCCGATGATGCCCCGGCCGCCCCGGCCCTGGCGCTTGTACGTATCGAGGGGCATCCGCTTGATGTACCCGGCATGGCTGACCGTGACGATCACGTCCTCATCGGCGATCAGGTCTTCGATGTCAATGGCCTCGAGGCTGCCGGTGATCTGCGTGCAGCGTTTGTCGCCGTACTTGTCCTTGATCTCGTTGAGGTCCTTCCGAACGATGTCGAGCAGGACTTTCTCATCGGCCAGAATGGCCTCGTAACCCTTGATCTCCTGCACCAGGTCCGCGTAGTCCTTTGCCAGCTTCTCAATTTCCAGGCCGGTCAGACGATGCAGTTGCATGTTCAGGATCGCATCCGCCTGCGGACCGGTGAGGAATTGATCGCTCTTGCTCTTCTCCCGAACGAACTCGGCGGGCAGGAGTTTGCGAAGCGTCTCGCTCTCGGCCAAGCGGAGCGCCTTCTTCATCAAATTGATTTTAGCCGTCGGGACGTCGGGCGATTTCTTGATGAGCTCGATAATTTCATCAATATCGCCGACCGCGAGGATCAAGCCTTCACGGATGTGCGCCAGGTTGCGGGCCCGCTTCAGCAGGAACTGGCTGCGACGACGGATGACTTCTTTGCGGTGTTCGAGGTAGT
The DNA here is from genome assembly GCA_964507995.1 of uncultured Pirellulales bacterium. Classification (GTDB taxonomy): domain Bacteria; phylum Planctomycetota; class Phycisphaerae; order Sedimentisphaerales; family Anaerobacaceae; genus PLanc-01. Next base: position 2,461 of record CAZDTD010000107.1, read on the forward strand.
GGTCGAGCATCTCGCGGATCGTCAGCGTCTCGGGCCGGCTGTTGACCAGCGCGATGTTGGCAATCGCGAACGTCGTCTGCAGAGGCGAGTACCGATAGATCTTGTTCAGCGCGATCTCTGCATCGGCGTCCTTCTTGATCTCGACCACGATCCGCAGGCCCTGGCGGTCGGATTCGTCCCGGACGTCCGCCACCTCCGGCAGCGAACCATCGTGGACGCAGTCCGCGATCTTCGAGACAATGGTGGTCTTGATGACCGTATACGGGATTTCCGTGATGATAATCTGCTCTTTGCCCTTTTTATTGGACTCGACTTCCGCTTTGCCTCGCACAGTCAGGTGGCCACGACCGGTGGTATAGGCGTCAATGATCCCCTTCTTGCCGCAGATGATGCCGCCGGTCGGGAAATCCGGACCCGGCAGGACCTTCATGATCTCCTTGAATCCGCACTTGGGATCGTCGATGACGAGCAACAGAGCGTCGCAGACCTCGCGGAGGTTGTGAGGCGGGATGTTCGTCGCCATGCCGACCGCGATGCCCGTCGAGCCGTTGACCAGCAGGTTGGGAAATCGCGAAGGCAGAACGACAGGCTCGGTTCGCGTTTCATCGTAGTTCGGGATGAAATCAACCGTATCATAGTTGATATCGGCCATCATCTCCATGGCCGGAGCCGCCATTCGCGCCTCGGTGTATCGCATGGCCGCCGGCGGGTCCGCGTCGATGCTGCCGAAGTTGCCCTGCGGATCGACCAGCGGATACCGCATGTTCCATCCCTGGCCCATGCGAACGAGCGTGCCGTAGGTGGCCTGGTCGCCGTGGGGGTGGTAGTTGCCGCTGGTGTCGCCGACGATCTTGGCGCACTTGCGGTGGGTGCTGCGGGGACCGAGATTCAGATCGTTCATCGCGACGAGGACGCGTCGCTGCGAGGGCTTCAATCCATCCCGGACGTCGGGCAGCGCTCGCGATACGATGACGCTCATCGCGTAGTTCAGATACGAATTCTTGAGCTCCTCAAGAATCGGCATCTCTTCAAAATGGTCCTTGGGTTGCTGTTGCTCTGTTTCCTTCATATTCCCTATCTTCTCTCCATCCCAGGCAGTACGGCGACCCGTCCAGGATTGCCGAAAAATCACAGGGGGTGACGCTCACGCGAAGGCCGGCCACCATCCATAGTCAGGGCTGTATTCCAAAGCCCTTAAACTAATGCAGGGAACGCAAAAAGTCAACTGCCAAAGTACCTTCGAACCGGGCTAAACATGGATCGTGCGCCGTGCGATCTCTTCCATCAGACTGTCGAAATCCCGGACCGTCCGAAGCACCTGCACCATGTCGGGCAGGCGAACAATCCGAGCGATGTCCGCAAGGGCTTGCAGGTGTCTCGCAGGGTCCTGGCCGACCGGGTCCAATAGAATGACCAGGATGTGCGGGCCACCGGAGGCCAACGGCACGTCCAGCGGGTTTTGCAGCGCTCCGAGAAACGTGACTGACTCGGTCACATACGGCACATGGGCGTGCAACAGGACGACGTCCTGCGTCAACTCCACAGGTTCCTCCTGGCTGATCGAGTGCAGCAGGGAGGTCGCCGCATGAGCATCCGCAGTCCGACGGCCAAAGTAGCCGCTCAACAGCTCGCGCACTGCGTCCTCCGTGGTCTCAACGTCCATTTGCAGCCGGGTCCGATCCCGAACGAAGGTCGAGAAGATATACGCGGAATCGGCGATCTTATCGGCCGCCTGACAGCTATCCCATCGCTCGGTGGGTGGGATGAACACCGAGAAAGCTACCCTGGGAAGCGCCTGCGCCAAGCGCCCCGGCAGACGGTCCAGACTCGGTTGCCAGGCCCGTTCGCCCTTCCTGGCCAGCATGAGAATGAGCCAGTCGGTCGTCGGAACAAGCCTCTCGACCACTCGTGTCTGAACCTGCTTCCAGTCTTCCAGCGTCTCGAAAGAAACCGACACGGTCGGCGGGGTCCGACGGACGAAGTTGCCCGCATCCGCAACCGTCTCCTTGGAACACAGAATCAACAGGGTCGTTCCGGCCTGACTGGCCAGCGTCTTGACGGAGGCAACGACGGACTCGAAGCCCGGCTGATGGTCCGCGAAGGGAGGCAGGACCAGGACGATCCGTTTGGCCGTGCTCACCGGCTGACAGAGGCGATTGACCAGGACCTGTTGGCAGCTCCGCTCGACGACAGCGTCAATGGTCCGTCCAAAGAGCCGCGTCTTCCAGCTCGTCTGCCCGTCCCAGGCGAGCAGGATCATGGAGATCCGATTGTCGCGGACGGCCCGGACGACGCCCGAGACAACGTTCAAATCCACGCTGGTCAAGGGCGTCACCGGCACGCCCGCGGACATGGCCCGCACCACGGTATGTGCGAGCACCTTCTCCGCCTGCGCCACCTTCTGGTTCACGTCGCGGTCCTCGGGGACCACCTGGAGCGGATACACAGGCTCGTGCGACCCCTTCTCACGAAGCAGCAGAGCGATATCCAGCAGTTCCTTGGCCCCCTGGCGTTCCTGGAGCGGAATCAGGATGCGATGGGGCGCCGTCGAAGCGTCGAAGGCCGCCTGGGATTCGTGCAAGGCCACCCTGCGTCCCGCGCGTTCCGTGACAATCGACCCAACCAGGCAACTGACGGCAATCATCAGGATGGTGCTCGTAATCACGGCTTGGGAGAAGAGTCCCAGGTCGACGCCGACGAGGACGATCGCCAGCGTCGCGGCCGCCCGGTTGACGCTCAGGCCGAAGATCAGCAGCCCCTCATCCGGGATATAGCCGAGCGACTTTCCCGCACTCCACGCGGCGGCGAACTTCCCTGCGATCGCGACGACGATCATGCCCAGGACGAGAACCCATGTCTCGACCCCGCTGAACAGCAGACGGACGTCGACGAGCATCCCCACAGACAACAGAAAGAACGGGATGAAGATGGCATTGCCGGTGAAATGAACCCGGGTCATCAGGAGGCTCTTCTCGGGAATGAGGCTGTTGAGCGCCAGCCCGACCAGAAAGGCCCCGATGATCGGTTCCAGGCCGGCCAGACTGGCCAGATAGGAACTCAACAACGCCACGGCCAGGACGAACACGAAGTCCGTGTTCTCGTCGTTGGACGGCCGACGAAAAAACGCACAGGCAAGCCACGGGACCAGGAATACGACGACCGCCGCATAGACCAGCATCGAGACGCAGAGCCGGATCCAGAACCATGCGTTCAAGTCACCCCGCGTGGCGCCTGCGATCGCGACGAGCACCAACAGAGCCAGCGTGTCGCTGACGATCGTACCCCCCACGGCCGTCCCGACGCATCGTGATTTGGTCAGACCCAGCTTGCTCACGATGGAAAACGTGATCGGCGTATGCGAGGAGAGCATGCCGGCCAGCAGGATGGACGCAGAGACAGTCATCCCGAGGGCCCACCGCCCCAGGGCGATTCCCAGGATCAGAGGAATGATGAAGGTCAGGACTCCGAAGACCGCGGCGTGGCTGCGATCCCTTCGTACCTGGTGCAGGTCGATTTCGAGCCCGGCCAGGAACATGATGTACAACAGACCGACGGCGCCGAGCAGATGCACCGTCTGGTCGCGCGCGAGAAGCCCGAGGCCGTGAGGACCGAAGATCGCCCCGGCGGCAATCAGCCCGACGATCTCAGGCAACCGAACCCGCCGCGCCAGCATCGGAGCAACGAGGATCAACGCCATGACCGTGGCGAAGATCAATATGGGATCGGAAATCGGCAGCATTCATCCCCTTCGATCAGTATCCTACGGCTCAGCCGTTCGCACCCCACTCCGCTGCCGGGATGATAGTCCATCCTCACGATGGTGACAAGCCCCACTGTTCCCTGCACAGGACGTTTGTACGCTCCAAGAACATGGGAGTTGACGGCGCCGCTCTTCCGGCGTTTGCGGCATTCTGACGGTGTGCTCAGTAGTCCTTGAAGTTTCTCATCCACCTGGGCCAGTCCTCAGGTTGGACACCGCCCGCCCGGGTCCAGGAGCCCCGCCTGTCGAACTTGGGGTTCCACTTCAGAGTCCACAACTCCTTCAGCCCGACCCGCCTCACAGACCAATCTGTGAAAAGGGCGTTGATACACCCGTTGTGGCGGTTCAAGCAGATGCTCCCAATGTCGGAACCAAGTCGATCCGGCTGGTCACCGGAATCCAGCCGCGGCGGAGAATCGGCGGAAGAGACACCGGCGACAGGAGACGCACAATCGAAGAGCAATGGGACGTCCGCCCGTCCCGGGACGTCGATCACGCGGAAATGACCATACTGATTGCGGACGACCCGCTCAGACACCGAAGAGGCAAACTCACCCGAGAGCAGCGACTTGTTGAACCCATAGCTGCCATGAAAGGCCGGCGTCGGATAGAAGATCTCCCAACCACCGAAGGTGCTGTTCGTGTACCTGAACTCCAACAGAGTGATTTCCTTGTCAACTTCAACGCGTTTGACGCTGTTAACACCGCTGCTCTCGGGCGGCACCTCGTGTGCTGTGGGGCAACACCGGATCGACTCCGTATCGGCCAAGAGGGACAAGGGACGGGAAACCAGGTCGGCATTTTCAAGAGGCATTGTGCCGCGAAGCAGCCACAAAGCAGTTATCACACCCTCAGTGTCGCAGCCAAGCCAGCCGTTGCTCTCCGTGGTGTACGCAGCCAGGATCTGACCCCATTGGCGCACCGTCGCTTGGCACGCCATCGCCTTGGCCTGCCTTCGCACGCGACCCACTGCGGGAACCAGAATCGCCATCAGGATAGCGATCAGCGAGATTGCCACGAGCAGCTCGATAAGCGTGAAACCACGGGGATCAATGGCGGACAACGAACGATGGATGATTGTGGCGGCGTGACGCTTCGACAGGACACCACTTACACCTCGATTCTCCCCTTTCCTCTCGTTGTAGCTCATCGCATCCGCTCCTTTCCTCTGGAAGGGCCTCATCCATGATCCTCCGGCCCCCCTCGCGTCGCGATCACAGGGCCATCGGGATTCTCGACAGTACAGTATTCTGGATTCGCATGGGCCGGATGTCAATGGAAAGGCCTGATCTTCCGGTAGGAAAACCGTGATTTGTCGGGGGCGACCAAACCCAGCACGACGCCTCCGCGTATCCACAGGTACAAATACACCTTATGATGCGATTGGCAAAGGCAGGACCGCTAATGCGATTGGCCAAAGAGCTGGGTCTGATTCACATCTTCTCGCTCGCCTCGGGGGCGATGATCAGCTCCGGCCTGTTCATCCTGCCGGGCCTGGCGCACGCCCGGGCCGGGCCGGCCGTTGTCCTGTCCTACTTCCTCGCCGGCCTGCTGGCGATGGGCGGTTTGTTGAGTATCATCGAGCTGACGACCGCCATGCCCAAGGCCGGCGCGGATTACTTCTATATCTCCCGCGCGATGGGACCGGCCATGGGAACCGCCGCCGGAGTTCTGAGCTGGTTCAGCCTGTCCCTCAAGAGCGCCTTTGCGCTCGTTGGGGCAGCGGTCCTGCTGGCGCCGATCCTTCCGGTGAACCATTATGTCGTCGGCGTGGCCCTGGGGATCACCTTCATCATTCTGAACCTCGTTGGCGTGCGGGAGGCGGCGCGGTTCCAGGTCGCACTCGTGGTCGCCCTGCTGGTCCTGATGCTGTACTTCATTGTTCGGGGATTGCCCCAGATCAACGTGCGTCACTTCGAGCCGTTCACCCCCTACGGGTTGCGAGCGGTATTCTCGACAACCGGTTTCGTGTTCGTCTCCTATGGCGGGCTGCTCAAGGTCGCCAGCGTAGCGGGCGAAATCAAACAGCCCGGCCGACTGGTCCCGTTGGGCATGGTCCTGGCCCTGCTACTCGTCACGATCCTGTACACTCTGATGATTACGGTCACCAGCGGCGTGCTCGGGGCCGAGCAACTGGACAATTCGCTGACCCCGATCTCGGATGCCGCCGCCGCTTTCATGGGATCGGCGGGACGATTCACCGTCGCCGTCGCGGCTTTGCTGGCGTTTTTGACCACCGCCAACGCCGGCATCATGACGGCCTCCCGCTATCTGTTCGCAATCAGTCGGGATCAACTCCTGCCCGCATCGTTCAGCCGAGTCGGGGCAAGGTCGAAAACACCCTGGGTCGCCGTCCTGACCACGGGCGTTCTGGTCCTGCTGGCCATGTTCATCCACCTGGAGATCCTCGTGGAAGCGGCGTCGACCGTCTTCGTGCTCGGATACGTTCTGGCGAGTCTCTCGGTGATCCTGCTGCGGGAGAGCCGCCTGCAGAACTATCGGCCGAGCTTTCGCACGCCGTTGTATCCCTGGGTCCAGTTGGCCACGATGATCGGATTCGCCTTCGTGATTCTGGAGATGGGAGAGAACGCGTTTCTCGTGACGACCACCCTGCTGGTGGCGGGCTTTGCGCTGTATTGGTTCTACGGACGCAAGCGCGCCCAGACGGAATCGGCGCTGCTGCACTTAGTGAGTCGAATCACGGCAAAGGACTTCGGCGACAGCGATCTGGAGAGCGAGTTGAAGGCCATCGTCCGCGAGCGAGACGAGATCGCCCTGGATCGATTCGACACCATCGTGGAAAAGAGCGTCGTACTGGACCTGGACCGGAGCATGGACTTGGAGGCGTTCTTCCGCTTGGTCTCCGAGCGACTGGCCCCACGGGTGGGCATGGAGCCCGAGACGCTCCTGCGACTGCTGAGCGAAAGAGAACAGGAAACCAGCACGGTCCTGACCGACACCCTCGCGGTCCCTCATGTGGTCGTAGACGGAGCCGACAGCTTCGACATTCTGCTGGCCCGCAGCCGACAGGGTGTCCGCTTCTCGAACAAAGCCCCCGAAATCCACACGATCTTCGTGATCATCGGCGGCCGGCAGCAGCGGAATTTCTACCTCCGCGTCCTCTCCGCCATCGCCCAGATCGTCCAGAACGCCGACTTCGAGCGAAAGTGGAGGTCCGCCCGAAACGAGCAGGCCCTGCGCGACACCGTCCTTCTCAGCAAACGCAAACGAAGCGAGAGCTGACTTCCCGCTGATCTTGTTGTCTTTCAACCGCAGAGGCCGCCGGGGGCCGCAGAGGGAATGAAACCGCAGAAGCCGTCCTGAGCAAACTCGAAGGATGAACGTGGATGAACGCTGATCCCCGCAACGATCATCGACCCGGTTCGCGACGGGACCGGGAGGGAGCGGCAGAGGGTTGACGTCGTTGTCCGGCAGGAACAAGTTGGTGCGACAGCGGTAGGGTAGGCTCCGCCCACCGTTTCTTCTCAGCAGGCTCTCAGGGGCTCTGCCCCTGGACCCCGGCATTTTCCGCCCATGTCATTGCGAGCGAAAGCGCGGCAATCTTCTCTTGGCCCAATGGCATGATAGAAGGAAGAATACAAGAAAAACTTGGGCGACAATGCTCCGTCTCGTTCCTCTATGCATTTGAAGGGTGCACCACTGCCAGAAACACTTTGTAGGTTGCCACTATGAAAAGCGTTATGCTCACGACATCAACACAAAAGTCGATCCAGAACTGCTCTGACAACCAAGCCCACGCTTTATATCTGCGAGATGACTTGAACGGCGGATTGGACTCTGCGAAATAACAGAACCACATCGTATTCTTGTTGATGAGAGCGATAAGTACTTGCAGAGCGACCCCAGCCAAGAACAGAACGCCCACACAAGAGGCACACTCCGCATTGGCAAGGGTTTTCCACAGGTCATCGTTGGATAGGAACAAAACCGGTGCTCCGATTCCATATGCGACCAGCCATGTGCGCAGATTTGTCGTAGCTGATGCATACGCATCAAAGAATCCTCTTTCAAGGTCAGAGGTCCCGTCCATATGGATATACCTTCATTTCCCAGATAACCTATCAAGTAGCTCGCGTGTCCAGGTGGCTGGGCAACCAGCCAACCACCACTTGGTTGCCATCTTCATCCCAAAAAAAGTAGATGCGCAGACAGTACCGATCGTCTTTTGTAGACTTGCTGCACAGATGTAACTCGAGGAATCTTCGCTGATTCGAGTCAAGCGGATAGCGTACATAATAGGTTTCGCCTTGTTCATCAGCCCGCGCCTTTGTGATCGAACCACCGTTATGTAGTCCCAACCGCTCAAGCCCGTTTTCCCATGCCTCCTTCGCGTCGCTGTGGCCGAGTCGCATATCGCGATACTCGCACGCCAGAAGCAAAAGAGACTTGTAGACCACCGAGATATTACTGTACTCGGCCTTCTTGATCCCTTGGCGGGCACGCGGATGTAGAACTAGCTGGCCTGCCAGGTGCTCTTCCACCCACTCAGGCATATCATCATAGTTGCCGGGGATTTCTATCTCGGCATCGGCACTCTTCCCTGTTTTGGCTCTGATGGCAGTTCGGAGCTTATCGTTCCGCAATTGAAGGCTTCGATTGTCTCTTTTGTACCGTTCTGCCTCCTGCTTGTATCCTTCGGCCAAATCATGGTATTCTCGGGTTTCTTCCTGAGCCTCCTCGATGTTCGCTTTCAATGCTGTGATTCTTTCATCGTGTGCTTTCTGAAGGGCATCGATCTGTGCTTGCAGCGTGTCGCCTATATCAGTCTGGTATCGCTGTCGCATCTCCTCTTTGATCTGCTCATGCAGGACTTCGGTGCTACGAGTTCTTGCGTCTGCGAAGAAGAGACACTTGCCCCAGTCCACGGATTTTGCTGCCGCGTGTTCAGCCATTTTGTCAATCAAGAAGGATGCGAATGCGTTCTCGGCTTCTTGCTCGTCATACCGATAGAATAGAATGCGGTCGGGCAGGACGCGAGGGTGTCTGAATGGTGAATCTTCGTCAAAATCCAACCGAGGGTAGTACGTGCGGACTGCGCCATGGAAGGCTGACCATACTTTACCGATCATGTCCGTCCACTTGTATCCCAAGTCCATCGGCATGCACACCACGTGCGCCATCCCCTGAGTCTTTTTCGCCAGAAGTGCTTCGTCGAGTACATAGTTGGACATTCTGACTGGACACTGGTACTTGTCTGGCTGTGTTAGCAGAATCACGGGCAGGGTACGTCGTCTGTCTATGAGCAGATCGTACAGTACGCACAGATCGTCCTCTGACGCCAGGATCCACGGCCGGCCGTCCATGGCTCGAATTTCACACAACCCGAACTTCTTTGCGATATCGATGACCACGCGCGGTCGTGTCAGTGTGATCGGCTCGGTTGCATAAGGTGCTGAGGCGCACTGCACTCGCACATTGAAGCGGATGCCCGAACCGGTCCGTTGTTGTGCCAGTTCTGTCGTCCATGTTCGTCCCGCGACCGCCGGGCGGTCTTTGTACGGTGCATCTGGCTGAACGAGACGGACACTCCACAGTCCGTCCTCTGCTAATGACATCCCGGCCAATTGCTGCTGGCCGCAGTGATCTATATCAAAGCTCTCGATGTTTCGCGCAGACGGCGGCAGTGTCTGGGGGAACTTCTCCTGCAGCCAGTCCATGACTGCACAAGCCGTGTTGCGAAACGCGTCGTCCACCGTCAAGCCCTGTGGGATGATTACATCAGCGGCCAACTGGAAAGTCGTCCGCAAACTCGATCTACCTGGACGGATTACTTGTGGCGTAATCGTTGCCGATGTGCGGTAGTCTGGCTTCAAAACAACTACGGTCATAGAGATTCTCCCAGCCGTCACCTCGTTTCCTGGCGCGCTTGTCTCCATGCATGTCGGCTGTCGTTCTTCACTTGCTTATGGTTCCATCGAAGGTGCAAGAACTGGCCGCTACGGTCTCTATCGGCCGGGATGGGCGGCGACTTGAGAAGAACATAGATCGATGATCGGCGCAAGACTCCGTGCTGCTAACCCGCAACCACTGAAATCCTTTTCCAGATCATTCGGTGGTCGGTCCATCAACCCTTTGCCGGCTGAGCCTTGTGCGGATCGGAAGGGATGCGTTTTTCGCATTGGGGATACCAGCGGAGAGGGGGTCGGCTCGGGTGTGCGTCGCATATCTCCGCCGGTATCCTGCAAAGCGGCAAACGCTCTTGGTTCCGGCCGAAGGCTGGGCTGGGTTCATCGGCGTTCATCTGCGGTCTCACTGTCTCTGCGGTCCTCGGTGGCCTCTGTGGTTGAATCATCCCAAAAGAGTGGATTCCCGCGTTCGCGGGAATGACAACTCCGTGTCCGCGTTCATCGGCGGTTCCATCCTCTCTGCGACCCTCGGCGGCCTCTGCGGTTGAATCTCAACGGTATCTCTTTTTTCGCGTCCTTCGGGGTTTTGATTTCGATGCGAGATTTTTCTCCGCCGTGTTTTGCCCGCTGGGGAATGCTCCGTATACTTTGCTTGGTAAGGGGTGCCGAAAAGACTGCTCAACGGCACAAACAAGCTTTCTCATAATACTCCTTCCTTCTTTCCAGGGGGGGCGGCAGACCGTTCAAGGCAATGGGGGGTCGCTGTCTCCCTCTATTTTTGCGC
>CAZDTD010000108.1:0-2179 GCA_964507995.1 uncultured Pirellulales bacterium
GATGAGCGAGCCCAAGCCCTTCTTGGGACCTGTCCAGCGGACCTCGCCCGTCTGCCAGTCGATGCACCGCAACTGCTTGTCGTCGAAGCCGTACAATGTGCCCTTCCAGAGGATGCAGGTGCTCAGGTAGGTTCTCATGTTCTTGTTGCGCCAGAGTTCTACGGGTGAGCCGGTCGAGAGATCGAAGAGCCCGCAGCCCACGCCGTGACCGGTGGAGACGAACAGCTTCCCATCGGAGATGATGACGTCGGAGGCGTTCTGGTCCCAGGTGGTCTTCCAGGGGATCTTCCATCGGACCTGGCCGTCGGCGACCGCTGCCGCGACGATCTCGTGGCCGCTGGCGAAGGCAAAGCAGGGTTGGCGGTCGATCTCGAAGAGGATCGGCGAGGAGTAGCCCGAGTATCCGGGTCCGTTGTCCCAGAGGATTTTGCCTGTCAGCTTGTCCATCGCCAGGCCGGCGGTCCCGACGGGCAGGATGAGCCGGTCCTCCAGCACGAGGATCGAGCCTGCATATCCCCACCAGACCTTGTAGTCTTCCTCAGTCCAGGGCGGCGGCTCGAATTGGGCCGACCAGATCACGGCCCCGGTCTGGGCGTTCAGGCAGAAACAGTGGCCGAACTTGCTGATCGTATAGACGCGGTCGCCATCGACCGCCGGGGTGGCCATCGGACCGCCTTCATAGGCCTTCGGATCGAGCTGGCAGGGATAGGAGTGTCGCCACAACTCCCTGCCCGTCTCGGCGTCGAGGCAGAAGACCGTATCGACGTTTTCGCGATTGCCCAGCGTATAGGCTTGCCCGGCGGTCACCGTGACGCAGGAGAAGCCTGTTCCGACCGAGCCTTTCCAGAGGACCTTGGGCCCCTCCGGTGGCCATTGCCAATTCAGATCCGTCTCGGATGAGATCCCATTCCTCGCGGCCCCACGCCAGCCGGGCCAATCGGCTGCGCCGGTTTGGACGTACGTCAGAATGACTGCGATGATGATGAGGCGAGATGCGTTCACGCCGTTCTCCTGTGCGACTCACTTCTGCCCGTATCCGCGGAGTTGGAATGTTGTGCCTGGAACGTCTTGAACTCCATCTTCACGGTTGCCACAGAATGGTCTGTCTTTGTTGCCATACCCCTGTTGTGTAGCCTTCGGGCAGCGGAGATTATCGCGAGTCGGGCAGGGCGTGTCAATCCCTGCAATTGCTTCGCGCGGGGTGTTGCAGTCGCGGTAGGGCCTCTATACAATGAATGCCCGTGGAAGTATTGACTCGGTCCTTTTTTGAAGGGAGATCGTTATGGCTCGCGTATGGTGCGTTCGGCTGGTGTGCGTAACTCTGTTGGTGGTCGGTTTTGCCTGGGCGTCTGCGGCGTGGGGCGCTTCGGCAGTGGAGGAACTGACGAAGCGGTTGCCCGACGATGTGATCGCCTTCGCGGGCGCCAGCGGGGGCGACGCCCTCAAGGGCGATTTCGAGAAGACGGCCCTCGGTCGGATCTGGAACGACCAGGGGGTTCGAACGTTCTATCAATCGATCAAGAAGGAGCTGGTGGCGAAGGCGGCGGAGGAATCAGACGATCCGAATGTCTCCGAGGAGGTCGATCTCGTCCTCGACTACGTCCGGCTTGCCCTGAGCCGGCCCATCGTGGTCGGCGTCGCGCAGACGCCCGTGGAGGATGGGCCGCCCATTGCGGGCTTCGCGATCCTGGACGCGGGAGGCCGCAAGGCGGAGTTCACCGCCGTGTTGAGCAAGCTGGAGGCGATGGCCGGCCAGGAAGGCATTGTCGATAAAGAGATTGGCTCTCTCAAAGTGCGGGCGCTGGCGGCGGATGGCGGTGTCCCGCTGTACTGGGGCTGGGCCGGCGACTGCTTCGTCGTCGCGGTGAACGACGCCAAAGGCGCCGCGGTCAAGTACCTGTCGCAGCCGCGTGCGACGGTGTCCGCCGCACTGGGGAAAGTGCCGGGGAGTGGTGACGCCTGTGTCATTGCCGCCGATGTCCAGCGGGTTCGCGAGTTGGTCGGATCGATCATTCGCCAGGAATCCGGCGACAAGGATGCGAACACCTTTGCAGCCGCCCTCAAGAAACTCGGCTGCGCCGAGGTCAAGACGTTTTGTGCCAGGGCCGGCTTCGCAGGACCCGATGTGGTGGTTCAAGCCTTTGTGGAAATGCCCACCCCGCCCGGCGGCGTCTTTGCG
>CAZDTD010000108.1:2279-3557 GCA_964507995.1 uncultured Pirellulales bacterium
GAGTTCATCGCTCAGCAGTCCGAAGGCGTGCTCCAGATCAGCGAGCAGAAGCAGGACGATGGCTCGACCCTGCACATCTGGACCATCGCACCGGTCGCGGTCATGGGGGTAAGGCCGACCTGGTCGATCGCGAGCGATCACGTGGTGATCGGATCGAGCATGGAGCTGTGCAATCTGGGCGTCAAGCAGCTCGTGTCGAAAGGGGCCGATGGCAAGTCTCTCCTCGATGCCGAGGGCTACAAGAAGGTGGCGGCCGGACTGCCACAGAACACACACAATCTCAGCTACGCCGATTCGGCCGTCCAGTTTACCCAGGTTATGATGCAGGCGCAGCAGGTCTGGCCCATGGCGACGATGCTGGCCATGCAGCAGAATATCAAACTCCCCGCGATGTTGCCCTCGCTGACGCACATTATCAAGGACTTGGGGCCGTCGGTGGATTACTGCTACGTTGCGCCGGATGGTCTGCGGTCGCTCTATCGCGGGCCGGGCATCGAGGTCAGTCTGGCGGCCGTGGCAGGCGGCGCCCTCGGCGCCGGAGTCGCGATGCCGGCGCTGGCCAGGGCACGCGAGCAGGCCCGGACCGTCGCCTCCATGTCGAACCTCAAACAGTTGGGTCTGGCGGTCATCATGTACGCGGACGATCACGATGGGAAGACCCCGTCCGATCTGGAGCAGGCGAAGCCCTATTACCGCGACTCGAAGATTCTCGAATCGCCTCGCAAGCCCGACTGGTTCGACGGTCCCAGCTACCTCTACATTCCGGACCAGACCACAGCGGGGAATGTGGCCGGGAACATCGTGGCCTACGAGAATCCCGAATTCGGCATGGACAAGGTCCTGGTCCTGTTCCTGGATGGCCACGTTGAGGCCATGGACCCCGACAGATTCCAGAGCGAGCTGGAGGCGACCTATGAGCGGCTGGGCAGGGAAATGCCCGGCGAGGAATCCGAGGAGGAGGTCGTGGAAGTCGAGGAGGACGAGGACGACGAGGATGAGTCTGAGGACGAGGACGAATCTGAAGAGGAGAGCGAGGATGAGGATGAGAATGAAGATGAAGACGAAGTGCCGACGGCAGGGATAGCAGCTCTGTGGCTGCGCTGAGGCATTCCGGTATTCCGTTGAATCCCGGCGGCCCGATCCGTATAATCCGGCTTCCTAACAGGTCGTGCATTCCGGCACGACGTCGCGTGGCGGGCGAAAACGCTCGTCCAACCTTGAGCATGAAGGGCAAGCTATGTCGAAGAATGAGAAAGTGGTGTTGGCGTACAGCGGCGG
>CAZDTD010000108.1:3657-12819 GCA_964507995.1 uncultured Pirellulales bacterium
TCGTCGAGAACCGTCTCGTCGGCATGAAATCGCGGGGCGTATACGAGACGCCGGGCGGCACGATCCTGATGACCGCGCACAATGCCCTCGAAACGCTGACACTCGAACGCGAAACGATGCACTACAAACAGCAGGTGGCGCTCAAGTACGCCGATCTGGTCTACTACGGCCTGTGGTTCAGCCCGCTCCGCGAGGCGCTCGACGCATTCGTCAATGTGACGCAGCGCAACGTCACGGGCGAGGTCCGCTTGAAGCTCTTCAAGGGTCGCTGCACCATCGCCGGCATGAAAAGCCCGAACAGCCTGTACCAGATGGACCTGGCGAGCTTCAAGATGGGCGAAGAGTACGACCAGATGGACGCCAAGGGCTTCATTCGTTTGTTCGCTCTGCCCGTCAAGGTCGCCGGCGTGGTGAATCGCAAGGCGTCGAAAGGGTGATTGACAGTGGATTGTGGATGATTGGGCACAGACTGGTCTATTTCGGCCAATAGTCAATCATCCTTCATCAATCGTCAATTCAAAAGGGATTGTCGTGACTCCGCAGGAGTGGACCGTAGCTATCTTTGTCTTCATGTTCGGATGCTGCATCGGCAGCTTTCTGAACGTGGTGATCTATCGCGTGCCGCGGGAAAAGTCGCTTGTGCATCCCGGATCGGCCTGTCCCCATTGCGGCAGGCCGATCCGATTTTATGACAACATCCCGTTGTTGTCCTGGCTTGTGCTGCGAGCGAAATGCCGGAACTGTAAGGCCCCGATCTCGGCTCGGTACTTCATCGTGGAGTTGTTGACCGGGGTCGTCTTTCTCGGGGTATATATTGCCTATTTTTACACGAACGTTCGTCCAACGATGGGCGCGCAGGGAACTTGGTTCGTCTACCTGTTGCACTTGGTGCTGATCGGCGCCTTCATCGCGGCGTCGGGCATCGATTTGGAGTTGTGGATCATCCCTCTGGGCATCTGTTGGTTTGTCACGGTTGCAGGCGTCGTCGGCTCGGCCGTCGGCGGGTACTTCGTCGACTTCGAGACGATTCGGACTGATTCGTTGCTTCCGACGGCCTCATCACGGACGGGCGCGCTGGCGGTGGGGGCTGCTGTTGGGCTTGGCATCGGCTGGATTCTGCTCAGAACAGGCGTTCTGAAAAGGAGTTACGACGAGCCAGCGACGGAGGGCAAGGGAACCGAAGTCCACGATGATCGGGGCCGGCCCGCCGGCCCAGGGCCGTTCGACGAGCCGCAATTCAACCACCGGTTCGAGGCCCTTCGGGAAATCATTTTCCTGGCGCCAATCATCGTGTGTGCTGTGCTCGCCTCCGCGATTCTGACGACCTCCGGCCAGCTCGGAACCTGGTGGAGCCGGGTTGTGTCGCATCCGGTCGTTTCCGGCCTGCTCGGCAGCCTCTTCGGGTACTTCGTCGGCTGCGCGACTGTCTGGGCGACCCGCATCCTGGGGACTCTTGCCTTTGGGAAGGAGGCGATGGGACTGGGCGATGTCCACCTGATGGGCGCCGCCGGGGCGGTGATCGGTCCGGTAATGGTCGTAATTGCCTTTTTTATCGCGCCGTTCTTCGGGCTGGGTTGGGCACTTTTTCAAATGTTCTCAAAAAAAATTCACCAGCTTCCCTATGGTCCGTTCTTGTCATTAGCTGTTTTGACTGTTATGATCTTCCACGATTGGATTATGGTCCGCGTCAGCTTCGTGTTGGGTCAATGACGCGGGAGGGACGGGTTTGTACTTTGTGCAGGGAGGTGCCGCATGCAATTGATCAGCAGAACGCTCGCAGTTCCATTTGTTAGTCTTGTCGCCATATCCTTGCTGTCCGGTTGTACGGACTACAAGAAGAAATACGACTATCTGAACGTCGAACACCAGAATCTCAAGGGTCGGTATGAGATGCTCGAAAGCCAGAAGCAGCAACTGGCGGACCAAATCGCCCTGGACCAGCAGACGATCGATGAGTTGCAGCGGCAGATCGACGAGTTGAACAAGACACCTGCCGACGCGACCGGTTTCGGCGAAGGCTACGACGTGGCGTTCGACGCCGCGGCCGGGACGATCACGGTGACCCTGCCCAACACGATCCTCTTCGATTCCGGCAAGGCATCCCTCAAGAACGCCACCAGCACGGAGCTCGACCATATCCTGTCCGTCATCAAGCAGAAGTACTCGGACAAGGACATTGACGTCGTCGGTCACACGGACACCGATCCGATCGTGAAGACCAAGGATTTGTGGAAGGATAACCTGGAACTGTCCGCACAGCGTGCCCTGTCGGTGGCGAGGTACCTGATCGCTCATGGTATCGCTGAGAAGCAGGTGCGAGCGGGCGGGTGCGGGTCGGCACGGCCGGTTGCCTCGAACGCCAGTGCCGCCGGCAAGGCCAAGAATCGCCGGGTTGAGATCGTGGTGAATATGCGGCGTGCCACGCCGCAGAAGGCGACGCCCGAAGGCAATGCCTAAGACTTCGACGCGATCACGATGACAAATTCGTGATCGGCGGGATCGAATCGAATACTCTCGATGGTCCCGGATATGGGTGCGACAGGGGGCTCGCCCGTATCCGGGACCTCTTGTATTTTCTGGCCTCGCCGGACCGCATCTCCCACCTGCACCGTCAGGTGGTACGTCGCGTCAACTCTCAGGATGGTCCGGCTTTTCGTCATTTCACAGGTCGTGGGAAGGGTCTGATCCCGAGCAACTGGGCGATCTTCCTGGGAATGTCCGTGTTTTCCTGCACGCCGGTGAATCGGGTCGCGCCCGGTCCAAGGGCCCAGACTCCGACGGGACAGCCCGAATGGCTCTTGGTTGACCATTTTACGCCCAGATTGGCGTCGGCTTTCTCTTCGGTGCCGCCGAACAGGGTTACTCCGCCCGTTTCATGGTCCGTCGTGACGATCACAAGGGTATGCCCATCCCTCAGGGCGAAATCAACTGCGGCCTCGACTGCTTGATCGAACAGCAGGGTCTGGCGGATCGCCCCTTTGACCTTGTTGGCATGGCATTCCCAGTCGATCTGGCTGCCCTCGACCATGAGGAAGAAGCCCCTCGCGCCGAGCGTGGACCGGCGGCTCGTCCGGTTGAGAAGTCGAATCGCCTTGTTTGTCATCTGGGCCAAGGTCGGTTCGGGCCCGGCGGTCTTCAACGCGTCGAGCTGGAACAAGCCGAGAACGTGCGAATCGTGAGCCGAGCGGAATTCCGAGAGCGTCTCGACGTAGGTATAGCCGGCCTCCTTGGCCTGGGCGATCAGGTCGATGTCGTCTTTGCGCCCGCTTTCGGGCACGGCCTGGGGCAGGAAGTACTTGCGTCCGCCGCCGAACAGGACGTTGATCCGATTGGCGATGAGCTGCTCTGCGATGGCGGGCTCCAGTTTTCGCGATTTGACGTGCGAGCCGAATGAAGCGGGCGTTGCGTGGCTCATGGTGCACGTCACAACCAGGCCGGTCGCCATGCCTTTGTCTTGGGCGGCTTCGAGAATCGTGCAGTATCCCTTCTCGTCGGGATTCATTCCGACCATGCCGTTCTTGGTTTTGATCCCGGTGGCCAGGGCCGTGCCGCCGGCCGCTGAATCGGTGACAAAGGAATCGGCCGAGTACGTCCTCATGAGGCCGGCGACGGGTAATCTCTCGATGTTCAGTTTGCCGCCGGGGCCGCCGACCGTCGTGCCGGCCAGCGCTACCGTGTTGATGCCCATGCCGTCCCCGATGCACAGGATGACGTTCTTGACCTTCTTGGCGCTGGTGAGCGGATATGGCTCGGTCGTCATGGGCGGTTGGTAGAAGGTCAGATCGTTCGGGTCCGCCTTGGCGGTTTCATAGTCGAAATTCGTCGCAACTGCCGGGTTCGCGACGACAAGAAGGAAAGAAAGGCTCAGAAACAGGATGCTGATTGATGATCTTGTGATACTTCGACTCATGCTGCAATCTCCTTAATGTTGTTCCAAACCGGTTGTTTGTATCACACCGGTTGGCTCGATGCAAACACTAAGGGCGCCGTCCTGAGCTGTGGTGAACAATTCGCCGGTCGGTGACACCCTGATCACGCGGCCCTGTTCGCAGTCCCTTTCGCTGCAACTGCACAGGAGGACGCTCGGCGCAAGCCATTCGAGGAATCGGCTGTCGAGGGTCCGGGTCGAGCCGTGGTGAGGAGCCACGACCACATCGGCTCTCAAGGTCGGATACAGGGTCATGACCCGGCGCTGGGCGAGTCCCTCGATGTCCGAGCACAGAAGGACCCGTTTCCCGGCGTATTCGATCAGGCACACAAGTGATTTGTCGTTGTCGTCGTACTGGGGATCCGCCAGGGCTTCTCGGGTGGGCCATAGTATGCGGACCTGCGCCGGCCCGGCGCCGATTGCCTCAGGCACGGGCTCCGCTGGGATTCGCCTGCTTGCCAGGTGGGTCATCAGGACTTGGATGGTCTCTGTGTCTTGCGACTGCGTGAAGGAGGCTGGATCGAAATAGACGCGATCGACCCGGCGACGATTCGCCACCTCCGGCAGGCCGTTGATGTGATCGATGTCACTGTGACTGACGACCACGGCATGGAGCCGGCTGATGCCCTCGTGGTCCAGGAACGGCAGGACGATCCTTGTGCCGATGTCGCTGCCATACAGGGAACCGGCGTCGAACAGGATGTTCATCGTGCCGGGAAGCCGGGCCAGGATCGCCTGCCCGTGCCCGACGTCGAGGCACGTGACGCTCAGGTGATTGCGATGGGTTCTCTGCCACTTCAGCACGCCCAGCGGGACGACGAGGATCAATAGCGTCGCGATGCAGATCGCTTTTTTCAGGATGGGCCGCCGCAGATAAATGAACCCGACAAAGAGGATCAGGGCATAGTACAGCAGAATCAGCAACAGTGGCACGTGACCGATCAGGATGTAGGAGACATCGAGTTCGGCCATGAGCCGCACCATCCCGATGAGCAAGTCCGCCAGGACCGAGAGCACGCAGCCGAGGAACGCGCTCAGAGTGGGCAGGAAGAAGGCCAGGATGATCTTCAGGAATCCCACGGTCAGGATGGCCGTCACCGGCAGGGACGCGATCACGGTCCAGACGCAGGCCAGTGGCGTGACATTGTAGAAATGGTACAGCAGAATGCCTGCGCTGCCCAGCCAGGCGGCCAGACCGACTGAGAGGCCACGCATGGCTGTGTTCGCCATCGCCTTCAACAGTTGCGTTGCCGACAAGGCTTCCCAGTTCAGCGGCCTGGGCCAGCCATGTGCCTTCTCCCGAAACCAGTCTTCGAGTCTTCGGGTGAACGCCAGGATTCCGACCGTGGCGCCGAACGACAACTGCCAGCCGACGTCGAACAACTGGGTCGGCTGGATCAGCAGCAGAGTGACGGCTGCCAGCGACAGGGAATTGAGCGGGTTCGCACGCCGGCGCAGGAAGATGGATGTACAGAAGGACCAGACGATGACCGCAGCCCGCAGGATGGGCGGCTTCGGGGGGACGACGAGCAGAAAGACCGCCGTCGCGACGACGCAGATCACAGCGCGAACGGGCTTGGCGAGTCCGAAGGGCTTGCCCGCCCACCACACGATGCCGATCAGAATGCACAGGTGCATTCCCGAGAGGCTCACGATGTGAAGCAGGCCGGTCCGCCGGAACGCCTCATAGGTGTCCGGGGCAATGTTGCGTCGCTCGCCGAGGAGCAGGGCCTCGACGATGGCCTCGTCCTGCGTGTTCGAGGGCGGATTGTCCAGCAGTGCCCTGTTCGCGGCATCTGTGAATGCTTTTCGCAGCCGGATCGCGACGCCGGCCGGCGGCCCATCACCAAGGACCGTGACGGCCTCTCGCGACGGCGCCGATGCGCCCACGTACACGTTCTTGAGTTTCAGGTACCGGGCGACGTTGAACTGACCGGGGTTCGTCGGCTCCTCATATCGGTGGAGCCAGCAGTCGATCCGGACATCGTCGCCGATTTGCAGGTTGGGCGCCGGTTCATCCACGCGGACGCGAATTGTGCCTCCGACCATTCGCGGACCTCCCGCGGTCTCCACGGCTTCGACGCCCAGGTAGAACGCCGTGGTCGGATCGGATGAGGTGAACCGGGCGAAGAGCCAGTCCTGGGATTGTTGATATGGCTGCGTCAGGATGCGACCTCGAACCGTCGCCAGCGAACGCTCGTCGCCGACGAAGTGCCGGATGTCGGAGGGGCCGGCTGTTTCGAAGGCCAATAGACGAATTGCGCCGAGGCACAGGAAACAGAACGAGGCGATGATAGCGAGTCCCTGCGGTCCCAGGTGGCGGCGAATCCGCGTCACAAGCATCAGGGACCCAGCCAACGCTCCCGCCGCGAGCCAGACCCAGGGCAGAAGGCGTAGACGGCAATCCATCAGACGAGATGGAAACCCATGCTGTACGAGAATCCCCGCCATCAGGCCGATCGCGGGCAAGAACAGAGGCGCTTGACTCACCAGCCGATTGTACAAGGTGCGTCCGGCGAGCTGATCGTCAATTCGGGCCAGGTTGCGCCGTATCTCGTCCATTGTCCTGTCGTATTGTAATCGAGGAGACTCCTCAATGCCATAGATATCGGTATTCCGATCATGGGAGCGGCAATTCCCGAACCGGCGAACGATCGGGATGTATATAAAGGTGTTTCCGACAGCTCGGCAGTCGCGGGCTGACGCGGTTGACCAGGGACCGATCTGTTTCTTCAATGGGATGTTGAACGTATGGCAGACGGGGCAAAATACGAACGGCGGGATGATCTCTCGATTGTCTTGTGCGGTCAGGCCGGGCAGGGCGTGCAGACCGTGGAGTTTCTGCTGACCCGGCTCCTGAAACGGGCGGGGTATCACGTCTTCGCCATGAAGGAGTACATGTCGCGAGTTCGCGGCGGGATGAATTCGACGTCGATTCGGGTTTCACACAGCGAAGTGGCCGCTTATCTCGACCGTATCGACATTCTGATTCCGCTCGGCAAAGGGGCCGTCGAACACGTTGCCTCGCGGGTCTCGGCGCAGACTCTTGTGCTGGCCGAGCGAGATGTTGCCGGCGACGGTCCCGTGGTGAAGTCGTGCAGGTTCCTCGAAGTCCCGTTCACGACGATCGCGTCTCAGATCGGGAACAAGATCTACTCGAACATTGTAGCGGTGGGAGCCGTCGCGGCGCTGCTCGGCATCGACCTGGAGCGGCTGACGGACCATGTGCGTCATTCGTTCGCCCGTAAATCCGCCGAGGTGGTGGAAGACAACGCCAGGGCGGCGCGAGCCGGCTACGAGGCGGCCTCCGGGCTGGATGTCCACGATCTGACGCTGGACGCGGCGTCCACTGACGAGGTCGCGGCCCGATTGTTGCTCGACGGCGCCGAGGCGGTCAGCCTGGGGGCCATTGCCGGCGGCTGCAATTTCGTCAGCTCGTACCCGATGTCGCCCTCAACGCCCGTGTTGACGTTTCTCGCCCAGCATGGCGGCGACTTCGGGATCGTCGTCGAGCAGGCGGAGGACGAAATCGCGGCGATCAACATGGCGATTGGCGCCTGGTACGCCGGGGCTCGCGCGCTGGTGACCACCTCCGGCGGGGGCTTCGCCCTGATGACTGAGGGGCTCAGCCTGGCCGGCATGTTGGAGACGCCCGTCGTGATCCACCTGGCTCAGCGGCCGGGACCGGCGACCGGACTGCCCACGCGAACGGAGCAGGGCGATTTGGAGCTGGCTCTCTACGCCGGACATGGCGAGTTCCCTCTGATCATTCTGGCCCCGGGGACGCTCGAAGAGGGATTCCGCCTGGCTCAACGGGCATTCAACCTCGCCGACAAGTACCAGGTCCCCGTGTTCATTTTGACGGACGAGTACTACATCGACTCCTACCACGACACGCCTGCGTTCGATCTGTCGAGGACTGACGTCGAGAAGCATTTCGTCCAGACCGCCAAGGACTACAGACGGTACGCGATTGAGCAGCATGGCGTCTCGCCTCGCGGCGTGCCCGGCTACGGCGAGGGACTCGTGGTCGTCGACAGCGACGAGCACGACGAAGAGGGACATATCACGGAGGACCTCAATTGGCGGGTCCGGATGGTGGATAAGCGGCTGGTCAAGGGCGAGTCGCTTGCGGCGGATGTCGTGCCGCCCACGCTGGTCGGGCCGCGGAATTACAGGAATCTGGTCTTGTGCTGGGGATCGACCTACCACGTGGTGAAAGAGGCCGTCGAACGACTGGGTAGGGATGACATCGCCATGCTGCACTACAGCCAGGTCTATCCGCTCTATGACGGCACGGCCGACTATATGACCCAGGCGGACAGGACCGTCATCGTAGAGGGCAACGCCACCGGCCAGTTTGCCAGGCTCGTGGAACTCCACGCGGGCGTGCCGGCCGATGAGCTGCTGCTGAAGTACAACGGCCTGAACTTCGGTGTGGAAGAGATTGTCAACGGACTGGCGAGATTGTTGAAGGACGTGGACTGATGGAAATCAACGTGTTCGACATGGGTGACATAGACATCGCCTGGTGCCCAGGCTGCGGGAATTTCCCGATCCTCAAGACGCTCAAGGAAGCCGTCGCGGAATTGGATATCGACCCGACACAGCTTGTGATGGTCTCGGGCATCGGCCAGGCGGCCAAGATCCCGCACTACATCAGGACACATGTCTTCAATGGCCTCCACGGGCGGGCTCTGCCTGCGGCCACTGCGATCAAGGCCGCCAATCCCCGGTTGACCGTCATCGCGGAAAGCGGCGACGGCGACATGTACGGCGAGGGCGGCAACCACTTCATCCACTGCATCCGCCGGAATCCGGACATCACCAACATCGTACACGACAACCGCGTTTACGGCCTGACCAAGGGCCAGGCAGCGCCGACCAGTTCGCTGGGCTTCAAGACGCCCGTCCAGGTCCGCGGTGTGTGCCTGGAACCATTCAATCCGCTGGCGGTGGCCATCGCACTGAACGCCAGCTTCGTCGCGCGGGCCAACGCCCAGGACCGCGAGCAGACAAAGGACCTGATGAAGCGTGCGATCGCGCACAAGGGCTACGCGCTGCTCGATATCCTCCAGCCGTGCGTGACCTACAACAAGCTCAACACATACCAGTGGTTCAAGGAACACACGTACTACCTCGACGAATCCCACGACCCGCACGACCGCATGGCCGCCTTCCAAAAGGCGACGGAGACTGAGAAGCTCCCGTTGGGCGTCTTCTACCTCAGTCCC
>CAZDTD010000109.1:0-5986 GCA_964507995.1 uncultured Pirellulales bacterium
CAGTTCCCCGCTCGTATCCTTCTCGACAAGCACATCATGCCGGTGCAGGGGGACAATGGCGATCTGCTCGCCGTCACGAGCGATCCGTTCGACACCTCGGCGATCGATGAGCTGCGGCTGGCGACGGGACGAGACTACCAGATCGCGTTGGCGCCGCTGGCGGATATCGACCGATGCATCAAGAAGTACCTGGGCGTCGGAGCCGACACGGTCCAGTCGATGATCTCGGAGGCCGGCGACAACGGCCTGCAGGTGATCGACACCGACTCGGACGACGATATGGACCTGACGGAAGCCGCAGAAGGGGCCTCCATCATTCGATTCGTCAACCAGATCCTGACCGAGGCGATCGAATTGCGGGCGACGGACGTGCACATCGAGCCGTTCGAGGAGAGCCTGCGGGTCCGCTATCGCATCGATGGCGTGCTCCAGGAGGCCTCCATCGCGTCCGAGGTCAAGCAGTTCCAGGCGGCCATCGTCTCGCGTCTGAAGATCCTGGCCAAGCTGGACATCGCGGAGAAACGCGTCCCGCAGGATGGACGCATCAAGATCATCATCTCGGGTCGGGAGATCGACGTGCGTGTCTCCGTGATCCCGATGATCTACGGCGAAGCGGTCGTGCTTCGCTTGCTGGATCGCTCCAGCGTCCTGCTGGGGATGGACAAGCTCGGCATGTCGGGGCGCGATCTGCAGGTCATGGAGCTGATCCTCGAACGCCCGCACGGGATCATCTTAGTGACGGGACCGACCGGCAGCGGCAAGACCACGTCGCTCTACGCGGCCCTGTCGCACATCAACGACGTCCAGCGCAAGATCATCACGATCGAAGACCCCATCGAGTACCAGCTCCAGGGGATCAACCAGATCCAGGTCTCTCGCAAGGCGGGACTGACCTTCGCCAGCGGCCTCCGCGCCATCCTGCGTCACGACCCCGATGTCGTGCTGATCGGCGAGATCCGTGACTCCGAGACGGCGGAGATCGCGATTCAGGCGTCGCTGACCGGCCACCTGGTCTTCTCGACCCTGCATACGAACGATGCGCCGAGCGCGCTGACTCGTCTGGTGGATATGAAGATCGAGCCGTACCTGGTGGCCTCCTCGCTCGAGGCGGTGCTGGCCCAGCGGCTGATCCGCACGATCTGCAGGCACTGCAAGGAGCCGGTGACCGCAGAAGAGATGGCTCCGTTGAAGAAGCGGTTCGGCGACCGGCTGCCCGAGGTCCTGTACAAGGGACGCGGATGCCGCGAGTGCCAGGGGACGGGCTATCGAGGGCGGATCGGCATCTTCGAGTTGATGGTGATCACGGACGACGTCCGATCGCTCATCCTCGAGAACGCCTCGGCGCCCGAGCTTCGCAAGATGGCGGTCCAGCACGGCATGACCAGCCTGCGCGACGACGGATTCCGCCACCTGGGGGAAGGACGCTCCACGATCGAGGAGATCATGCGGGTCACGCAGGACGACACCTTCTCGATCGAACAGTTTGTGTATCCGCAACCGCAGCAGTAAGGACGCGAGATGGCAACGTTCCAGTACAAGGCAATTGACGCAGAGGGCCGGCAGGTCTGCGACCGGCTCGTGGCGCAGGACCGTGCGACGGCCATCGAGCAGCTCTTTTCGCAGAGCCTCAGCCCGGTCTCGGTCGAACGCCAGGAGGATCGGGGCGAGGAAGGACGGTTCGCCGGCAGTACGCGGGTCTCGAAGTCCGAGGTGGAGGCCTTCACTCGTCAGTTGGCCAATCTCCTGGCGGCCGGCGTGCCCCTGAGTCGGGCGCTGAACATCCTGAGTCGCGAGGCCGCCAAACCCGCGGCCGCCAGGCTCTGGGCGACCGTACACGACCAGGTCGCCGGCGGCATGGCCCTGGCCGATGCGCTGGCCCAGCATCCGCGTGCGTTTCCGCCGGTCTATGTGGCCATGGTCCGCGCCGGCGAAACCGGCGGCTTCCTCGACGTGGTGCTCGAACAGATCGCCACGTTCCGCGCTCGCGAGCAGGATTTGAAGGAGAAGGTCACCTCGGCCATGCTCTACCCGGCGATCCTGTCGGTGCTGGCCACGGCGATCCTCGTGTTCCTCCTGATCTACTTCATCCCGCGGTTCTCGACGATGTTCTCGGAGTACGGCGGGTCGTTGCCGGCGCTGACGAAGGCGATTGTCGCGGTCAGCAACGCGGCCTTGCGGTACTGGTTCGTGCTCGTGCTGGTGATCATCCTGACCGTGTTCGTGGTGCAGCGGACGACCGCGACGGAAGAGGGCCGACGGGTCCGGGAACGGGCGATGCTCCGCATGCCGCTGGTGGGCCGGGCCGTGTCGCGGTTCGCGCTGGTGCGATTCTGCAGGATGTTGGGCACGCTGGTCGGCGCGGGCGTGCCGCTGGTCGCGGCGCTTCGCGTGGCCAAGGAGGCCATCGGCAACCAGGTCCTGGCCGACACGGTGGACGGCGCGATCGACGACGTGCAGCGCGGCACTCCGCTGGCCCGCAGTCTGGAGGGATGCCGGGTGTTGTTTCCCGCTTCGGTGATCGAGATGGTTTCCGTAGCGGAGGAGAGCGGCGGCTTAGACAAGGAACTGACTCGTCTGGCCGGCGCCTACGAGCAGGAACTGGATCGCTACCTGAAGATGCTCGTGGCGATGGCCGAGCCGGCGCTGCTGTTCGTCATGGCGGCCCTCGTGGGCACGATCGTCATCGGCATGATTCTGCCGATATTCAACATGCAGGAACTGATTCGTTAGTTGGGATGCGATATGAAACTGTGGAAGAATGGGAGAAAGCCGTTGAGACGGAAACGAACGACCGAGTCGGGCTTCACGCTGATCGAGCTGCTGCTGGTGCTGGTGATTCTGGCGACCCTGGCGGCGATTGTGACGCCGAAGTTCGCCAAGCGCGGGCAGCAGGCGAAGGTTACCGCGGCCCAGACGCAGATCTCGCAACTGGAGGTCGCCCTGGACTCCTTCGAGATCGACGTGAGCCGCTATCCGACGACGGCCGAGGGACTGGATGCGCTCGTCAAGCGGCCGGCGTCCAACTCCGAGGGCTGGCAGCAGCCGTATATGAACAAGGCGATTCCGAAGGACCCCTGGGGCAACGAATACCTCTATCGCTATCCCGGGCAGTACAACAAGGACGGCTACGACCTGTACTCCTACGGTCCCGATGGACGCCAGGGCGGCGACGACGACATCACCAACTGGTCGGACGAAAAGTGACGAGGGCCTGGGATGCTCTCGGTTCGCAGGCGGTTCTATGGATGTGACTTGGCGACAATCTGGGTCGGATCGGGGCATGACGCTCCTGGAGTTGATCCTGGTCATGGTGATTCTCTCGACCGTTCTGGGCATGGCGGCGCCGTCTCTTCGCGGGTTCTTCACCTCCCGCCGGGGCGATGACGCGGCCGCCCAGATCCTGGCTCTGACCCAGTTCGCGCGTTCACAGGCCATCAGCGAGGGGATCATCTACCGGTTGCATTTCGACGTGCAGGATCGCACCTGCTGGCTGACGGCGCAGAAGTCCGGGACCTACGAGCGGCTCAATACGAGCTTTGGAAAGGCCTATACGATCCCGAAGGACCTGGCCCTGGAGCTGGAGGACGTCCAGAAAGAAGATCGGGATACATTCCTGGTGTTCACGCCGTATGGCACGGTGACCGCCGCGACGATTCGACTCATCGACCGGCGGGGACGGGCCCTTGAAGTCTCCTGCCCCACAGTTACCGAGTCGTTCTCCATTGTGGAATCCGACAGGATCTACACGGAATATGTTACCCGATAGACCGACAACCCGATCCGGCCAGAGGACTCGCGGCTTTACCTTCATCGAGCTGCTGGCCACCGTCGCGCTGATTGGGGCCATCATGCCCGTCGCGATGCGGAGCATCGGTCTGTGCACCCGGCTGGCGGGCCAGTCTCGCCGGGAGGTCGAGGCCGTCTCGCTGGCCAAGGCCAAGCTGACGGAACTGATCGTCACCGGCGACTGGGAGCAGGGCGGCAAGAAGGGGAGCTTCGAAGACGACTGGTCGGATTACGAATGGTCGCTGGAGGTCTCCAACTGGACGGACACGCTCGTCCGCGAACTCGATCTGACGGTGTCCTGGCGGTCGGCGGGCCATCGGCGGGAGGTGACGCTCAGCACGCTGGTTTATCCGGAGGAAAGCTGACGTGGCGGTTTCCCCGAGACAAGATGAAGGGTTCACGCTCCTGGAGCTGCTGGTGGCCATGACGCTGATGGTCGTCGTGAGCTCGTCGCTCTACACCGCGCTGCACACGGGCTTTCGCGCCTATCGCAGCGCCCTGACGGCGGTGGAGCCGACCTCGCAGGCGATCAACGCGATCGAGCTGATCAAGCAGGACCTCCAGGGGGTGCTGCCGCCGGAGAGCAACGGCCTGGCGGTCTCGTTCCTTGGCGAGGATGCGACGGGCCTCAAGGGCGTGGACAGCGACTCCGTGGAGTTCTACACGACCCACGTCTACGCGGACGACGACTCCCTGAACGGCGGCCTGGGCAAGATCGAACTGCTCCTGGAGGAGGACAAAGACGCCCACAACACGAACTACATGTCCTATCAGCTCGTCCGGCTGGTCACGATGAACCTGCTGGCCCCGAAGGAGGTAGAGCCCCAGGAGCAGGTTTTGTGCCGCAACGTGCTGTCGCTGAATCTGCGATACTTCGACGGCGACGACTGGCTGGACGAATGGGATTCCACGGAGGACTCGAACAGTCTGCCCCAGGCCATCGAGGTGGATATTCAACTCGCCTATGCGGGCAGGGACACAGTCAGCAGCAGGAACGTGAAGAAAGACCCCGTCCAGCGGCGGCTCATTCAGTGCTTTACGATCCCGTGCCAGGCCGCGGAGGAATCGTCGAGCGAGACGACGACCTCAGGCAGCACGACGGGAAGCAGCGCTTCGACGGGCGCAGCGACCTCGCAGGGAGAGATGCGATGAGACGCTGGATGACGAGACAATCCGACTCGCGGCGGTCTGCTGGGACGGTGCTCATTGTGACGATCTGGATCGTGCTCGTGCTGGCCGGCCTGGCGATGGTGTTCGCCCGTTCGATGCGGGTCGCCTCCGCGGTGGCGGCCAATCAGGTCGCCGCGCTCCAGGCGGAGTGCATTGCCGAGGGAGTCCTGCAGTACGTCATCGCCAGGATTGCCGAGGCCGCCGAAGAGGACGAGGACCAGACAAGCTCCGAGGCCAGCGCCGACTACGAGGAGCAGAAGGTGGGCGAGGCCGGCTACTTCTGGGTCCTTCGCTCGAATCTGGAGAGCGATCACGAATTCGATTTCGGCCTGACCGACGAGGCGGGCAAGATCAACCTGAACTCCGCGTCGGTGGAGATGCTCCAGAAGCTGCCGGGCATGACCGCGGAGCTGGCGGCCTCGATCATCGACTGGCGTGACTCGGACAGCGATGTGACCACTGGAGGGGCCGAGAGCGAGTCCTATCTGCTCCAGGCGGATGGCTATCAGTGCAAGGATGCGCCGTTGGAGACCGTCGAGGAGATCCTGCTGATCAACGGGTCCTCCGAAGACCTGCTCTACGGCGAGGACACGAACCTCAACGGCTACCTCGACGACCACGAGAACGACGGCGACGAGAGCGAGCCGGACGACAACCACAACGGCAGTCTCGACGCGGGTTTTCACGATTACGTCACGGTCTATAGCGAGGAGTCGAACGTGGATTCGGACGGCGAAAGCCGGATCAACATCAACGACACCTCCGGCGCATCCGAGTTGCAGACCCTGCTCGAAGAGACGTTCAAGGCGGACCGGGCCCTCGAAATCATGATGACCAGCGGAATCAGCTCGAATCCGAGCTTCGAGAACATCCTGGATTTCTACTTCAAGTCGGGGATGACCGCCGAGGAGTTCGCGCAGATCGCAGACCGACTGACGACCAGCAGCGAAACGACGCTCTCCGGCCTGGTGAACGTGAACACCGCGCCGAAGGAGGTGCTGGTGTGCCTGCCGGACCTGGAAGAAAGCGA
>CAZDTD010000109.1:6086-12338 GCA_964507995.1 uncultured Pirellulales bacterium
TGAACACCGCGCCGAAGGAGGTGCTGGTGTGCCTGCCGGACCTGGAAGAAAGCGACGCCCAGGCTCTCGTTTCGTATCGCGAGGCGCACAGCGATGGTCTCGACTCCATCGCCTGGGTGACGGAGGTTCTGAGTCAAGACAAGTCCGTCGGGATCGGCAGCTACATCACCGTCCGCTCGTATCAGTACTCCGCCGACATCGTCTGCCTGTCCGCCAACGGACGGGCCTACAGACGGTACCGGGCGGTTCTGGACACCCAGGGCAGTTCGCCGCGGGTCGTCTATTGGAAGAATCTGACCCAGTTCGGCTGGCCCCTGCAGCCGGAGATCGTGGAGGCCCTCAAAAAAGGGCAGCCCCTGAACAGTGTTGTTTTGAGTATGCATTGACGGGACGGAAACATGGTTGGCACACGCCACATATTAGGGCTGGCTATCGACGAGTGCGGCGTCGTCGCGACGGAACTCTCTGTCCGCGCAGGTCGCACCGAGATCCAGGGCGCCGCGGAGTTGGCCTGGGAGAAGGAGTTTGCTCCCGAGAACGCCAGGGAATTGGGCCAGTCGCTACGACGCTTCCTGGGGGAGAAGGGATTCACCGCGAAACGTGCTGCGGTCGGCCTGGCGGCGAAATGGGTCCTGGCCAGGGAAGTCGAGGCGCCGCCCGCGACGCCGGAGACGCTGGCCGGCATCCTCGGCATCCAGGCCGAGCGGGTGTTCTCGATGAATTCCGACGATCTCGTGTTCGATTACTGCGGCAAGGCGAGCCCGTCGCAGAAGAGCCAGGTCCTCCTGCTGGCCGCCCGTCGGCAGGTGGTGGACCAGATTCGCGAACTGGCCGCTGCGGCCGGCTTGCAGATCGAGTCGATCACCGTTTCCGCATTCGCCTGCGGCAGCGCCTCGACCGAGAACAGGACGGGATGCCGATACGGGTTGTACACGCGTCCCACGTACTGCGAGTTCTGGGGCCAGCTCGACGGCAGTCCGCAGTTCATCAAGCATATTCCGATGGTCTTGAACGGCGACTCGTCCGGCTCGGCGGACCTGTTGTCGACCACGATCCGACGCCACATGCTCCTGTCGCCCCGGCAGGATCAAGCGTCGCCGCGTCACGTCACCGCGTATGACGCGTGTGGACTCACGTCGGAGGTCTTTGACCGGCTCAACGAGCGACTGGCGCCCCAGGTCAAGGTGAGCAACGGACGCGTCGGTGCGCTGCCCGAGGGGGCCGCGATCTCCAGCGATCCGAAGGAATCCCGCGCGGTGGCTGCCGCGGCGGTAGCGCTGACCGCCATCGGGACGCAGAGACCGGCCGTCGATTTTCTGAATCCCCGGATCGGCGAGAAGAAGAAGGCCGGCCACAAACGCGCCATGGTCTGGGCGGCCGCGGTCGCAGGGGTGTGCCTGATTGCTCTGGCCATCTGGCTTTTCGACTGGCGGGCCGACGCGAGCGACATCGCCACCTACCAGGAGCAGTTGGCGGGCATGGAGGACGATCTGGCCGCAGCCCAGGCTGTGGTGGACCGCCTGAGCTACGCGGACAGTTGGGGTTCCACCGATCCGCGATTCCTCCGTTGTCTGCGCGAGCTGACGCAGGCGTTCCCGGAGGAAGGCACTGTCTGGGTTACCAGCCTGGCTGTGACGGAAGACGGCGCAGGGTTGATCGTCGGCAAGGCCACGGACGATCAGAGCGTCTATGAGGTGTGTGACAAGATCAAGAGCAACCCGGTCTTTGCCGACGCCCAGTTGATTCACACCCGGGACGCCGGACGCAATTCCCGCGAGCGGGAGTTCGCCATCAATTTTACGTACGAGAAGGCGAAATAGACATGGTTCTATCGAAACAAGAACGAATCCTCGTGATCGTCACGGTCCTGGTCCTGGGCTTCTGGGCGGTCAATGCCGTCGTGATCGATCCGCTGAGTCGGATGCGGGGACAGACCGCGAACGAGAAGCTCGAACTGGAGGCCCAGCTCGAACAGGCCCAGAATACGTTCAACCGGCGCAGGACGCTGGAACGCAAGTGGAAAGGCCTCCTGTCCGAAGGCATGCAGAGCGACGCGGACGCGGAGATCCGCATCGCCCGGGCGCTGACCGAGTGGTCCAGGCAGACGGGATTGTCGCTCAGCTCGCTGAAGCCCGAGCGGACCATCACGGACAAGGGCATGAACGAGGTGACTTTCGTCGTCGCCGGCGAGGGAAACCTGGAAGGCGTCGCGTCGTTCCTCTACCGGGTCGAAACGGCGGAGTTGCCCGTCAAGGTGACCCACATGCAGCTCGGTTCGAGCAGCGAATCGGGTGACAGCATGTCGCTGCAACTGCGACTGTCCGCCATCTACGCCGGCACATCGCAGAAGGCTGCGGAAACGGCATCGAAGAAACAAACGGAGTCCAACGATGAAGAAGAGTTGTTCTAAGCGTGCGAACGTCTTGGTGCTCGCGATGACCGTCGTCGCGGCGGTTCTGGCTCTGGGGCCTGCGACCGGCTCCGGCCAGGAATCCCCGAACGAACCGTCGTCCACAAAGACGGTTGTCGTCGATCCGAATGCGGCCGGCCAGGAGAGTTCCTGGGCCAGCTTCGGCATCATCCTGCAGCGCAACATCTTCTCCCGCCAGCGGATGCCGGTCCGGCGAAGGACGGAAGAATCGGTCGCCAGGCCCGCGACTGTGGCGCGAAATCCCGAGGCCTATTTCGTCCTGCGAGGCGTTGTCCAGGAGAATGACGACCTCATCGCGTTCATCGAGAACTCGCAGGCGGGAACGGTCCTGAAGCTTCGACGGGGCGACCCCGTGGCGCGGGGCACGATCCGCACCCTGACACTGGATGGGCTGGAGTACCAGATCGAGGACAAAACGCCGACGGTCGTTCGGATGGGGTCCGACCTGGAGGGAGGGATCGGCGTCCTGACGACCACCCAGATGCTGGACCTGGCGTCCATGCCGGCGCCGGCCGCGTCGAGCCCGCCGGCGGAAAGCAGCGCGGACACGACCGACATCCTCAAGCGGTTGATGGAACAACGGAAACAACAGTTGGGGCAGTAGTGTCCCGATCCGATGAGTCTTGTGACAGACCTGTGCGAAGGAGTATGTGCAATGCGATCGTTGAAAGTCATTCTGGTTGGCCTGGTCTTGGCGGTATCCTCCATCACCGTGCCTGGCGACACCGCCGCGCAGGAGTCTTCCGGGACGCCGCCTCAGGCGAAAATCGAGCCCATCGAAGTGGTCAAGACCAACGGGGGCATGAAGATCAAGCTCAATTTCCAGGACACGCCGCTCCAGACGGTCCTGGAGTATCTGTCCGAGACCGCCGGGCTGACGATTGTCTCGGATGAACCGCTCACCAATACCCGGATGAGCGTCATCAGCCGCCAGCCGATCGTCCTGGACGAGGCGCTGGGCCTGATCAACTCGATCCTGAAGGAGAAGGGCCTGACCACCGTCCTCACCGGCAAGATGCTCAAGGTGGTGACGCTGGCCAATGCCAAGAAGGAGAATCTTCGGGTCCTCACGGGCAACGACCCGAACGCGATCGTGCCTGGCGACGAGGTTGTGACCTATGTGATCCCCGTCGCCCACGTGACGGCGACTGCCTTGAAGACGAACCTCGAGGCCCTGCGTCCCGAATACGCGAGCATCGAGGCCAACGAGGACGGCAACGCGCTGATCATCACGGACACGACGGCCAACATCAAACGCCTGATGCAGATCGTCAAGGCGCTGGATACGCACATGTCGTCGGTGGCGGAGATTCGGGTCTTCCGTCTTGTCAACGCCGACGCCACGGTGACGGCCAACCTGATCAACGAGTTGTTCGAACAGCAGGCGCAGAGCGGCAGTACCAGCCGCAACCGCCAGAGCCGCGGCGGCAACCCTTTTGAGATGATGATGCAGATGCGCGGCGGCGACCGTAGCGGTCCGGGCGGCCAGAGCCAGACCGGCCAGGCCGGCGGCAGCATGAACGTCCAGGTCGTTGCGGCCGCCGACGACCAGACGAATTCCGTGGTCGTTCGTGGGCCCACCGACGCCATGGAGATCGTCCAGGGTGTGATCGATTCTCTCGATGACACCTCCGCCAAGGTGACGGACGTGCGGGTGTTCCAGCTTCGCTACGCCGACGCGACGAACGTGGCCGACGTCATCAACCAGGTCTTCGGCGATCAATCTTCCTCCTCTTCCTCGCGGTCGGGCATGGGCGGCATGCAGTTCCGAGGTCCCATGGGCGGCCCTCCGGGAATGATGCAGTCGGAACAGACCAGCTCGGTGGGGGTCGTCGCAGCCGCGGACAGCATGACCAATACCGTCGTGGTGACCGGTCCCGACGCCGTCCTGACCGTCATCGAGAGCGTGATCCAAAAACTGGACGCGAAGATCCAGAACGTGGCCGACGTGAAAGTCTTCCACCTGCAATACGCGGACGCCACCGACACGGCCGAACTGATCAACGAGGTGTTCGGAGAGCAGAGCAGCACCTCGTCGTCGCGGTCGTCCCGCTCGTCGCGAAGCGGCCAGAGCCAGCAGGTGATGTTTGGAATGAGAGGCGGCATGGGGCCCGGCGGCATGATGGGCGGGGGGCAGAGTTCCAGCAGCAGCGTATCGGATGTGTCCGTGATTGCCTCCGCTGACTCCCAGACGAACGCGGTCGTGGTGAGCGGTCCGGCAGAGACGCTGGCGATTGTCGCACAAATCGTCAAGGAACTGGACGTGAACCCCGAACAGGAGCGTCGGATATTCGTCTATCCTCTGGAGAACGCCAACGCCACGAACCTCATGACGATCCTGAACAACCTGTTCACGGAGATGGCAGCCCTGGAGGCGGAAGGCACCAGCTCTCGCACCGGCGGCCAGCAGTTCCAGGGCGGCGGCCAGACGAGCCGGGGAGGCGCCGCCGGCGGCACGTCATCCACCTCTTCGTCGGATGGCGACGACCTCTCCGACGAGACCTACTTCGAGGCCGATCCAAACACCAACTCGCTGTTGTGCATGACCTCGACGAAGAACTACGAGAAGATCAAGCCGATCATCGAGGAGCTGGACAAACCGGTCGGCCAGGTCCTCATCAAGGTCCTGTTCGCGGAAGTGACCCACAGCGACGGCCTGGACCTCGGGACCGAGTTCTCCATGCTGAATATGCGCGACAGCGGTGGCTCCACGCAGACCATCGGCATTTTCGGCAAGCCGGACTCGCTGACGACGATGAGTGGCGACACCAGCTCGACGGGCCTGGCGGTCCGAACCATCGAGGGGGACCTGGACATCACGTTGCGGGCCCTGCAGGAGACGCAAAAGCTGAATGTGCTGTCCCGACCGTACGTGCTGACCCGGAACAACCAGACGGCTACGATCACGGTGGCCGAAGAAGTGCCGATTCCAGAGAGCGAAACTACGTCCGGGTCAATCGGCAGCACGACCAGTTTCACTTACCGCAAGGACATCGGTATCGTCCTGGAGGTCACGCCGTCCATCAACCGCAAGGGACTGGTCAACATGACGGTCGTCCCGCAAATCACAACGCGGACTGGCGAGACGGTGCAGATCTCTGAATCCCTCAATCCGGCGGTCTTTGCTACCCGTTCGGCCAGCACACAGGTGGCCGTCGCGGATGGCCAGACCATCGTCATCGGTGGTTTGATCGAGGATCAGGTCAGCGAGACGGTCAAGAAGATCCCCTTGCTGGGCGACATCCCGCTGGCCGGAGCGTTGTTCCGACGGACGGTTTCGGAGAAGTCCAAGACCGAGCTGCTGATCTTCCTGACGCCGCACGTGGCGAAAACGCCGGAGGAACTGACCCCCATCTCGGAACTTGAAAAGTCCCAGAGCGCTTTGGAGCAGAACAAGGAGATCGGGGACATCTACCGGAAACACATGGATGCCATGCGGGCCCATCCGACGGAAACGACGGTCGAACCGAACAAACCCTAAACGCGGCGGACTCTTTCCGCATTCGTGCGAACGCTGTGAGAGTCAGGGGACGGCGTCAACAGGCTGAGGCTTGCTGACGCCGTTTCCGTTTGGGGAATCCGCCTCAAAAGACCAGTTCGAGAAGACTGTCCTTCAGGGCCTGGTCCTCATGCCTGAGGTCTCGAATGTACCCGATGATGTCCTTGCGGCTGATGATCCCGACGAGCCGGCCGTCGTTGAGGATGGGGACCCGGCGGAAGTGGTTTGTCCGCAGGGCATCGACGACGTCGTTGAGGTCGTCCTCCTGGTCGAAGCAGACGACCTCGGAGGTCATGAAATCCCGGACGAGGCCCGGCTTGTC
>CAZDTD010000110.1:0-9380 GCA_964507995.1 uncultured Pirellulales bacterium
CGGGCCAGACCTCGCTGTCCGGCGGCGGCACGCGAAGCCGACGCCTCTTTCCGACAGGAACCCCGATCCGGCCCTTCCTCGATCTCGCCTGCTTCGTTCGTCTCTTCATGGCGCCGTCCTTTCACTGGAGAGTTCACACTTGATGATATACTACATCAATCAATGTATGGTGTCAATATATTTATCAATATTCTCAGATAGTTTTTATGAAATGTAAACTCCTGCCCCGCAAGGACTAAGGAAATTCGGCTCATCCGGTTTTTGCGTACTTCCCGGTGCGATGGGGGCGCTGCCCCCCGCCCCCCGGCATTTTGTCGCTCATGTCATTGCGAGCGAAGCGCGGCAATCTTCTCTTGGGCCAATAGCAGGAGCAGGAGAGGGAACCGACCGGCGTAACGCTCGGCTGCCTAAGGTCGCGCGTTTGTAGTGACGCCCTAAGGCGTTCTCTTCCTCGCGGGAACGAAGAGATGCCCTGATGGGCACACTACAAACAGCCCATGCTGCTGGTGGAAAGCGCAAAATGCCAGGTCGGGTTCCCCAACGCGATGCATCGTGTTTGGGGTCCCGGTCCGGGGACAGCATCCCCGGTCGTGGGGTACTGTGCAACCACAGACGTACGCAAAAGCTGGATGAGCCGAAATCGGCCTTGTGGGGAACGTCTGCGGACACCTCCATGTTGTCGGGGGGGGGACCGGCTGAAGCTCAGCAGGCCGGGGGCGTAGGGTGCGTATCACGCACCATTGACCGCTCGGAGCGAGAGTTGGTGCGTGGTACGCACCCTACACGGTTAAAGCGGATCTTCTTCTGACCCGTCGTTTCGGACGATCGCATCCAGTTCACGCGATACGGGCAATATGGCTTCCAGAATTG
Organism: uncultured Pirellulales bacterium; assembly: GCA_964507995.1. Lineage (GTDB taxonomy): Bacteria > Planctomycetota > Phycisphaerae > Sedimentisphaerales > Anaerobacaceae > PLanc-01. The sequence continues at coordinate 871 of CAZDTD010000110.1, forward strand.
GGAGGGGACCCTGAAGACGGAAGATGGGATCTTGAAGATCGTGGACGGTCAGTGGACCAAAAGAGGTGGAGGTTCCGGCGGGTTCACTGCGGAAAAGAAGAAATGACGGCCTTGTGGGGAACGTCTGCGCACACCTCCGTGTTGCTGGGGAGAGACCGGCTGAAGCTCAGCAGGCCGGGGGCGTAGCCGAGGACGTAGGGTGCGTATCACGCACCATTGACCGCTCGGAGCAAGAATTGGTGCGTGGTACGCACCCTACACGGCTAACGCGGGTCTTCATGCCGGCGGCATTCGGACCTGCCGGTTCTGTGCTACCTGCCGATGGCAGGCAGTGTTTCGCCCGAGATGGGATACGCCGGAGGGCACGGTCAGACCGAAGGTTGACCGTGCCTGTTTCGACAGGGGGTATATTCAGAGAAGCCATGCTCAAGCTTCGCCTGGGCATGGCGCCCGCCGTAGACTCTCCCGCCGGGGGGGAAACTGGACGGAGTTTCCCTGTGCAGGTGTCGCGCTACCGGCTGAAGCTGAGCAGGCCGAGCTTTTCGATTTCCGCGAAGAGCTTGTCCTTCTGGACCGGCTTGACCACGTAGGCCTCGCAGCCCTCGCGGAAAGAGCCCAGGATGTCCTTCGAATCGTCGAGGGCGGTCGTCATGATGACCTTGACGGCGTCGAGGCCGCCGATGTCGTGCTCGGCTTCGATCCAGCGGATCTCCTGCAACGCCTCGCGTCCATTCACCTCAGGCATCATGATGTCGAGCAGGATCAGGTCGTAGGGCTCGTTCTCTTCGAGCGCATCGAGGAACGCTTCCACCGCCTGGCGGCCATCGGAGGCCGTGTGGCAATCGGCGCAGTCCTTCAGATACGCGCGCAACAACTCCTTGGAAGCGGAATCATCTTCGACAATCAGGCACTTCATTGGGTTTCTCCTTGGCTTCTCATACCGTTTGACCGCATGCCGGCTGCTTCGACTGCCAGGCGGCCTCTTGTTGTTTCGCCTTCTCGACCCAATCGGGCTGGGAGACGAAGGCCTCCAATCGCTCGAATTGGGTTCGAATCTCCTGCAACAGCTCCTCGGCCTGGGACAAGTCCGCGGCGGCCGCCATGTGTTCCAGGGACTTCGCCGCTTCGGAGAGCCGTTCGGCGCCGAGGTTGGCGCTCGAGCCTTTGATGGCGTGGGCGTACAGCTTCACGTTGGCGGCGTCCTTCGCCTCGACGGCCTCGATCAGCGCCGCCAGGCGGGTCCGGTTGTCCTGGATGCAGACGGGCATCAGCTCCCGGACGAGGTCCTCGTCGCCGATCCGGGAGATGAGCCGTTCCCACATGATGCTCGGAGCTTCGTCGGCGTCATGCGCCGTCGGCTGCGAGGGATCGATCCGATGGTTGTTCTCTTGCATAGGGTCATTTCCCTTCGAGTGCAGATATTGCGTCAGGACCGCCACCAGCTTGTCCCGCTCGATTGGTTTGGCGAGATAGTCGTCGCAGCCGGCTGCGAGGCAATCCTGGCGATCCTCTTTCATTGCGTGGGCGGTGAGGGCGACGATGGGGGTCGTCAGGCCGAGACGGCGCAGTTCGCGCGTGGCCTCGTGCCCGTTTTTCTGGGGCATCTCGACGTCCATGAGGATCAGATCGTACGCGTCGCGGGACGCCTCCGCGACGGCGTCGTTGCCGTTCTCGACGACAGTCACGTCCAATCCCAGCCGCTCCAGCATCAGCTTGATGAGGAGCTGGTTGGTTCGCACGTCCTCAGCTACCAGCACGCGGCCGTGGAAACGGGTCTGCTGCGGTTTGGCGTTCTCCGTCGTCTTGCTTGGGGTCGAATCCTGCGACGGCGCCGTTTCCGGCGCGCAGGGGTCGGCCGATATGGTCAGCGAGAAAACCGATCCTTGTCCCGGCTCGCTCGTGACGGACACCGCGCCGCCGAGCAGGGCGGCCAGCTTCCTCGTGATCGACAGGCCCAGGCCGGTCCCGCCGTACTTGCGGGTGGTCGTTCCGTCGGCCTGTGTGAACGGCTCGAAGATCAGTTGCTGCTTCTCGGGCGGAATGCCGATCCCGGTGTCCTCGACGTCGAAACGCAGTTGCGGCTTCTCTCGCGATCCATCCGGGCTCACGCGGATGTGGACATGGCCGGTCTGGGTGAACTTCACCGCGTTGTTGACGAGGTTCACGAGGCACTGCCGCAGACGAAAGCCGTCCGTGCGGATTCGGTCGGGCACGCTTGGAACTCGGACCACCTTGAGCTCCAGGCCTTTCTGGCCGGCGATGGGACGCATCATCGCTTCGACCGAATGGAGCACGGCCCCCAGCTCGCAGTTCTCCATCTCGACCTGGAACCGGCCGGCCTCGATCTTGGACAGGTCGAGGATATCGTTGATCAGATCGAGGAGATGGCGTCCGCTGTCGCGGATCATGGCGATGTAGTCCCTCTGCTCGGCGGTGAGTTCCTGATCGGCCAGGAGGTCGCTGAACCCGATGATGGCGTTCATCGGGGTGCGGATCTCGTGCGTCATGTTCGCGAGGAACTCGCTCTTGGCCGCGTTGGCGGCCTCCGCCTGCGCCGCCATGTCGTTGGCGCGTCTCGTGGCCTCTACGAGGTCCCAGCTCATCCGTTCGGCCTGCTCCTTCGCCTGTTGCAGGGAGGCTTCGGCCTCCTTCCGCTTCGTGATGTCCAGATGGGTGCCACAGGCTCGCAGTGGTCGTCTGTCCTCGTTACGTTCAGTTACACGTCCTTTGTCCAGGACCCAGACCCAGCGGCCGGATTTGTGGCGGAGGCGGTACTCGGCCTCATACGATGTTGTCCGGCCCTGGAAATGGCTGTCCAAGGCGGACTTGACCAGCGGCAGATCGTCCGGATGCACCATATGCTCCCAGGTGCCTATATGTGGCTGCACCTCGTCGCGAGCGTAGCCCAACATCTTTCGCCAGCGGGAATTGATGTCGATGCGACCGGTTGCAATATTCCAGTCCCAGGTTGCCAGATCGCCGCCCGAAATCGCCAGGTTCAGCCGTTCCTCTCGTTCCCACAACGCTGTCTCGATTCTCTTTCGCGTTGTGATGTCGGTCATCACGGCCATCGAGCCGGTGACCTCTCCATGCGGTCCCGTCAGCATACTCAACGAGATCTCGATATCGACGATCTCGCCGGTCTTGCGGATGATCTTTGTTTCCAGTCGTTTGCCGCCGGTGGAATGGGGGACTCTGAGCGCCAGGAGTTTCTTCCATTCCTCCGGCGGATACAGAGTGCTCCCCTCGCGGCCCTGCAAGTCCGACCGGTCCATGCCGAGCAGACGTTCCGTCACCTGGTTCCAGGAGACGAGACGCAGGTCGTTGTCCGCCACGATGATCGCGACGGCCGAGTTCTCGAACACCGTGCGATAGCGTTCTTCGCTCGCGAGCAACTGGCGTTCGTATTCCTTACGTTCGATGGCGTAGCGAATTACACGGGACAGCACCGAGCTGGTGATGTTGTCCTTCGTAAGGTAGTCCTGGACGCCCCGGTGCATGGCGAGGATCGCCGTTTCCTCGTCCTCGTGTCCGGTGAGGATGACGATGGGAATGTCCTCCATCCAGCTCGCAAGCGAAGCGAGGGACTCGAGTCCGCTGCTGTCGGGCAATCCGAGGTCGAGAAGCACGACGTCGGGCCTATGGGCTTCGAACGAGGCGATCGCTTCGGCCAGCGAGGCCGTTTGATGGGTTTGTACATTGCCCAGTGAGGCCCCGGCCAAAGCCCGGAGGAGGGCCTTGCGGTCCACTGGGTCATCTTCCACGATCAATATGTCGACGGTTCCGTCGGAACGCGAGATCACGTGCTGCCCCCAAACCTACGATCCTTGCGTATGACCAATGCACGGCTTTCCAGCCGCCTGGATGTCTATCGGGCGGCGACCGGTGTCACTGCGACGGTTTCCGGCGGGTCCGAGAAGGCCTGCGATTCGACACAGGACCGCAGGTTGCGTGGAGGAAGTCCCCAAACTCGCTCCGATAATCGAGCGGAGAGATTCACGACGGCAGCCGGGTCGTGACGTGTTCGTCGTGATGGCGGCTTGCCTTCGATATCCGCGAAGAAAACGTTTCGGACCCGCCGGTCGGTCTGGTAAGATGGAACCGTTTCAGGCGGCACAGTGCGTCGGGCGGGTGCATCGGCCTATCTGTGTCGCAGGCACGTGACGGTGCCGGATGTTTCGCGAAAGGAGCACATGATGAGTCGAATGAATCGCCGGGGGTTTTTGAAGCACACGATGGCCGCGACGGCCGGTTCGTATGCGGCCCTGTCTTCCTTCAACCACCTCACGTCCCGAGCGCTGGGGGCCAACAACGACATTCGCGTCGCCGTGGCGGGGATTCGCAGCCGCGGCGGGGCCCACGTCAATGATTTCATGGGGATCGAGGGCGTGAAGGTCGTTGCCCTGTGCGACCCGGACAAGCAGGTTCTGGGACAAGGCGTGGCGGCGTTCAAGAAGAAGTACAACGTGGGCGACGCGGACATCCAGGGGTACGCGGACGTGCGGGAGCTGCTGGATCGCAAGGACATCGACGTGCTGGTGGTCGCGGCGCCGAACCATTGGCATTCGCTGATGACCGTCTGGGCCTGCCAGGCCGGCAAGCACGTGTACGTGGAGAAACCGGTCAGCCACTCGATCTGGGAGGGCCGCAAGATGGTGGAGGCCGCCCGCAAGTACAACCGGATCGTGCAGGCCGGGACGCAGCATCGGTCGTGTCCCGCGGTGAAGGAGGCCGCCGCCGACATTCAATCGGGCAAGTACGGCAAGGTTCAGTGGGTGCACTGCTCGGTGCTGCACGCCCGCGCGAGCATCGGCAAGGTCACCGAGCCCACGCCTGTTCCCGCCAGCGTCGACTACAACCTCTGGTGCGGCCCGGCCCCCATGACTCCCGTCATGCGTCGGGAACTGCATTATTCCTGGCACTGGCAGTGGGCCTGGGGCGATGGCGAGATGGCGAACTGGGGAATCCACTATCTGGACGACGTGCGGCATCTGCTGGGTTGGACGGACGTGCCGACGAAGGTCGTCGCGGCGGGCAACCGATTCGCCTGGGACGACAACGGCGAGACGCCGAACGTGCACTTCGCCCTCATGGATTACGACGGCCTGCCGATGGTGGTCGACATCCGCAACCTGCCCGACCCGAAGCGTCGCGGCGGCCAGAGCGGCGCCCTCTATCGCGGCTTCAACGACGGCAACCACATCCAGTTCGAAGAAGGCTTCATCCACCTGTCCCGCGGCGGCGGCGGCGTCTACGACAAGGACGGCAAGCGGATCTACCAGTACAAAGGCAACGGCGGTAGCGGCCACGCTCGCAATTTCATCAGCGCCGTTCGCAGCGGCCGGCGCGAGGACCTCGCGGCCGACATCGAACTCGGCCACCTCGGCACAGCGATCTGCCACCAGGCCAACATCGCCTGGCGGGCGGGCAAAGAGGCCACGGTCGACCAGGTCCGCGAGAGCATGCGGACCCACGAGGACGCCGCGGACACCCTCTACGCCATCTTGAAGCAGCTCGACGGCAACGACGTCAACCTCGCCAAAAAGCCCTTCGTCCTGGGCCCCACGCTGACCTATGACCGGGCGACCGAACGCTTCACCGGCGACAACGCCGAGCGGGCCAACCCGTACATCAAGTGCTCCTACCGCGAGCCCTTCGTCGTTCCCGATGCGGTATAGCCGGAATTCTTCGTCCCATCGAGAGCCCGAGAAATCGGGCTCTTTTTTTTCAACAGAATCGCAGATCAACGCGGATCTGACTTTGTCATTTCCTGGAGTTGACCTCGTAGACTTTCAAGACTTCATCGCCGTAGTGGTTGATTACCTTGACCGCGATCTTGCCTTTTCCCGGCGGGGCAAAGGGCCGGCTTACCGTGCTGTAGAGTTCGCTCCAGGCGGCCTCGTTGATCTCGGCCCGCAGGGCTCGCTTGAGTTTGTCGTATGGCTGGTCCGAGCCCGTAAAGTAGGCGTGGCGGACGAAGAAGCTCTCGGAGTTGTAGTTCGTGTCGATGAACCAGCAGGCGATGTCCTCGGTGCTCGACGAGCGAATCGCCCCGGTTGTCGGGTCGTACACGTCCACGCCCTTGATCTCGACCGTGATCTGGCCGCCCTTGACCTTCTTGATCTCCACGTCCGGCTCGCCGAAGACCATGAACAGGTTGCCCGCCCCGGTCTTCTTCAGCAGGTCCTCGCCCATCGACAGGTCCGGGTTCATCCGCACGGGCAGGACGGTGAGCTTGCCGTACCGCTTGGCCTCCTCCGAGACGTGCGGATCGAACGCGAAGCCGCACACCAGCAGCAGATCGAACCCGATCCCCTGAACCGCCTCCTTCGCTGCCTCCTTCACCAGTTCCGGCCCGACGGTCCCATGCTCCGGCCCGATGCAGACGCCCACCCGCCGGGACTCGCCGCTCTTCTCCGTGTACTGGCCCTCCGCGTGAACCCACTGGCCCGGATGAATCTCCAGGCGGTCGAACTTGAGCCGCTCGTTCTTGATCGTGTTCTGCACGCCGGCCTTGATGAGGTTCTCCACGATGACGGTGGCGAACTGCCCGCCGCCGATCATCTTCATCGTGGCCCCTTCCTCCCCGACCTCGGCCAGTCTCTTCTTCTCCTCGACGCTGATCGTCCGGTGCGGCGAGAGGCTCTCGACCGTGAACGGGCCGGTGACGCGGACGGTCTTGTTGTCCTCATACGGCTGGTCGTACAGCGTCTCCGTCTCGGCATGGCGGGCGATGGCCGCGTCGATCTGCTCCCGCGTCATGCCCTCCTTGATGTCCGGGTTGTTGGCGATGGACTTGAGCGTTACGTGCGGCACCCGCTTGTAGACGAAACCCTTGCGGATGTCGCTCGTGGCACGGGCATCCTGCCCGTGATCACCTGAAGTGGCATCGGCATCCTGCCGATGATCCAGATGACTCATGGGCTGGAAGCCCATGCCACACCAAGGCCAATCCTGAAAGCCCGCGGCCGTCGGATTATCCAGAACATAGGTGATCGCGTGCTGGAAATCCTGCTCATCCCGAATCAAATGATCGTAGGATTCCGCCTGCCAAACCGCGCCGGTCCGTCCCAGCGTCTCGTTGATGCGATTGGCCGTGAAGCTCTTCCAGGAATGCAGAATGTCCGAAAGGTGGCGTCCAGCCCTGGGGCGCACCACGGCGTGAACGTGGTTCGGCATCACGCACCACGCGACGATCTCGTACCTCTGTCCGTCGAAATGCCGCAGGGCATCGCGCACGATCACGGCAATACGCCCGTCTTTGAGCCAGCACTCGCCGTGGCCGGCATCGAGGTACTTCTCCACTTTCTCCGAGTAGAGTTGCATCAACCGTTTCTCCTCGTGTTCGGTCAGAGCACGGGTCTGCAACTCGGCATTGGAGGCGATCTTCTCCCGCTCCAGCTTCCACGCCTCCACGACATGTTCAGGCAGGCTGTCGGCCAGGCGGAATGCAATACTGTACATCGCGCCCTCGCGCGTCCAGTGAGGAAGGTACGCGCCTTGGCGGATCACCAGTGCGTCATCTGTGGCACGGGCCTCCGTGGCATCGGCATCCTGCCGATGAGTCAATGGATTCATGGGCTGGAAGCCCATGCCACCGAGCTTCTCTCTCACGGTCAGGATGGCCGTGCCACTGAGTTCCGCCTCCTTCTTGATCCCCTCCGGCGAATCGGCCAGCAGGTAATACGGGTACTTCGCCGCCATCAATCGTGTACGGGCCAACGCCAAAGCGACACGGCTCGTATCAACAGTGATCCAACGCCGACCCCACTGCTCGGCCACGAAAGCCGTTGTGCCACCACCGCAGGTTGGGTCAAGTACCAAGTCACCCGGGTCCGTAGTCATCAGGAGGGCACGAGCCACCACCTTCGTGTTGGTTTCGACTACATACCGCTTGTCCTGTGCGTCGAATCCCCATCGGGTGTCCATCCACAGGTTGTTGAGTGGCATAACCGGAAAATCCTTGAGCTTACGCAGATAAGAGATCGACTCCCCTCGTGGGATTAGCCTATTGGCACAGCCAAGCTTCGTAAGACCGGGAATGTCGGTCTTCCAATATTGCGACCTGCCTGGACGATAAACACGACCGCCGAATGTGAAAGGATCGCTGCCGGGCGGACGTTGGGAAGTTGTCGCACTGGGGCGGAATCGTTCGGCGCCGAGCGGAATCATGCTCCCATCTTCACGCTCCTCTCGTGTCATTGGCCTCGATGTTCCATCGGGCAACAGAAGGTAGCGATATTCGCGATCACCTTCCCCATCAGTTTTGTCGCTATATAGCTGTCGGTATTTGACGTGCTCCTTGTCCTTCGCATACCACAACAGGTAATCAGCAATGCCTGCCATGAGTTCTGAGGATGCCCCTGCGGTCTTGGCAATCGTAATGATCCCACAAAAATGCTCAGTCCCAAATACCTCATCCAGCACACACCGGACCAAATGCAGATTCTCATCGCCGATCTGGACGAAGACGCTGCCGGTCTCGGTGAGCAATTCGCGGGCGACGACGA
>CAZDTD010000110.1:9480-12318 GCA_964507995.1 uncultured Pirellulales bacterium
CCGATCTGGACGAAGACGCTGCCGGTCTCGGTGAGCAATTCGCGGGCGACGACGAGGCGGTCGCGGAGGTAGGCGAGATAGGAGTGGATGCCGAGCTTCCAGGTGTCGCGGAAGGCGCGGACCTGTTCGGGCTGGCGGGTGGCGTCCTCGGCCTTGCCGTCCTTGACGTCGCGTTTGCGGGTGCTCACCTGCCAGTTGGAGCCGAACTTGATGCCGTAGGGCGGGTCGAGGTAGATGGTCTGGACCTTGCCCTTGAGGCCCTCCTTCTCGGCCAGGCTGGTCATCACCAGCAGCGAGTCGCCCAGGACCATGCGGTTCGACCAGTTGCCCTCGTGGTGGTAGAAATCGACGCGGTCGGAGAACTCAGCGGGCAGGCCGTTGAAGTCGGAGAACAGGTCGAGCTGGCCGCCGGAATGATCGATGTGCGGGAGCTGATCGATGATCGCCTGTGGGTGGATCTTCTCCTGGATGTAGACAGGCACGACCGGCACCGCGAGATCCTGGCGGTCCTGCTCGTCTTTGCCCTTCCAGACCAATTGCGGATCGAGCGACGGGTCGCGAGGATAAAGCATGGTCTTCGGCGTGTTCTCGTCGTCGGCCACGAAATCCCGCAGTTCCTCGGTGGGGATGTTCTTGCGCTTGTCCTTGTGCTTCAGTGAATCCACCGTAAGCGATTTCTTATCAGTCCTTTTTGCACCCATCATTCCACCCGATTCGCTATTATCTGGACCGGCTCATTCAAAGTGTTATCCTGTGCGTGTTGTCCGTCGCAGGTGAACGCCGGCTTCACGCCGTGAGATCCATCGGCCGCGTCGAAAGCGATCCTATCCTTCGACGGGCATCGTTTCTTAGCCAGTGAGGTCATCGAACAACCGTCTTGTAGTCACTTGCCCTCCGAGAGGTACCCAATCTTGCCTCTTTGCGGCGACTCCGGCGGTTCCATCAGAGCGCGGATCGCCTCGAAGACAATCTTGAAACGCGCATCGTACTTCTTTTCAAGTCTTTTGATCTTGCGCGCCAGTTCGACGTGGGAGGTGAGAATCCTGCGCAGCCTTGAGAACGCCCGCATGATCTCGATATTCACCTCAATCGCTCTGGCGCTGTTCAGAATACTCGACAGCATCGCAACGCCGTGCTCCGTGAAGGCGTAGGCTCGGTACCTTCGACCGCCACGCCCTTGCGGTTTTGAGATCACAGATTGTGATCTCAAAAAGGCATCCTCTTCGGGCGAAAGCTGAAACATGAAATCTTCAGGGAAGCGAGCCAGGTTTCTTTTGACCGCCTGTACGAGAACACGAGTCTCAACCTCGTACAACTCAGCCAAATCGGAATCCAGCATCACCTTCTCGCCGCGAATCAGGAGGATATGACGCTCGATTCTTTCCGTCGGCACCAACGCTGGCGTGTTCTTGCGTTTCGCTGCCAATCAATGCTCCTTTCTCTTTCCCAATTGACCTCGTATTGTATTCTCGGCGTCCCAGGGGTCGGCGATCTCGATGAACGCCCACCGACCGAATCCGCCGTGGTTGTTGACCGCGGGGATCCAGAGCGTTCGGGCGGCGGAGACCTTGGCGGCCTTGTCTTTCTTCTTCTCGCCGGTGACCTCGATCAGCAGGTTCAGCAGGTCGTTCGGGCCGTGGCCGTCGTCAAGGCAGGCGATGAAGTCGGGGACGTAGTTCTTTGCTTCGCCGTTGAGCGTGTAGGGGATCGTGAAGCCGAGATTGTGGTTCTTCACGTAGCGGACGACCTCGTCCATGTCTTCGAGCGTCTGCGCCAGCTTCTGCTCCCACGAATCGGTATCGGCCACGACGTGGGAGACGTGGCACTTGTCCTCCCGCGTGGCGTAGACCGGCCGGGTCGTATCGAAATCGACGTAGCGGGTTGAGCCGATGGTGTCGTAGGGCCGCAGAATCGGCAGCAAAGTAGCATGGGCATCTTGCCCGTGAGGGGTGGCATCGGCATCCTGCCGATGATTCATGGGCTGGAAGCCCATGCCACCGTGAACGATGGCCTTGTAGATGCGGTCGCTTGCGTCGTGGGCGAATTCGATCAATAGCAGGAGTTGAGGGAATGTGTTGTCCTTCAGGACCACGCATTCGGCCAGCCAGCGTTTGGCGATGTCGAGCACCTGCGGAAAGAGCCACGGCTTGTCGTTGCCCTCGTCGTCGCGGAAGTACTTCTCCAGCGTCAGCTTCGCCAGCAGGAACGCCACCTCATTGGGGCGGTGGCGTTTCAGATCATCGAGGTTGTGGATGCTCGATTCGCCCACGATCGGGGCGTTCTCGGTCTTGATCGGGATATCGGCCGTCGAGAGGGCCAGCTTCGAGTCCTCGGTGAATTTGGCGGTGATTCGTTCGCCGTCCAGATCGTAGCGGTAGCCGAGCAGCCGGGGGAAGGTGATCTCGCAGGCGATGCGACTTTCGAGGGCGCGGACGCGGGTCGGAATCGGGCCGGGTTTGGGGTCCTTGGACGAGCCGCTGCACGGGATGAAGGAGAACGGCACGCCATAGACCTCGGCATACTCCGGCTCGTACAGACCGCCATCGTTCACTGCGTAACTCGTGCGGCGCAGCGCCCGGCCAACGACCTGTTCGCACAGCAGTTGCGTGCCGAACGCCCGGACGCCGAGGATATGCGTGACGGTGTTGGCGTCCCAGCCCTCCGTGAGCATCGAGACGCTGACCACGCATTTGACGTGTTCCCCGAGCTTGCCCGCCTTGCCGACGGTGTTCATCACCTCGCGGAGCAGGTCTTCATCGGTGAGGTTCTCCGCGTCCCGGCCGGGGAAGCGAATACGGTACTCGGCCTTGAACTCGTCGATCTCACGGGCAGCGATCT
>CAZDTD010000111.1:0-12215 GCA_964507995.1 uncultured Pirellulales bacterium
ATCGGGCCTATATTCTTCAACGAAATCTCTTGGTTCGATTTCGTTGAAGAATGAACAAGCAGAATCTCTCGACGCACGACCGGGGTTTGATGGGGAAAAATCGAGCCAAGAGATTTTTCCCCCTCAAAGCAGGCCCGATCTGCCTTTTTCCGACTCACAGACCGGCACGGACACAGCGAACGACTGGGACCTGTGGGTCTTCCCGAAGAGCGCCGCGGCGGAGCCCGCCCAGGACATCCTGATCGCACAGGAGTTGAGCGACGAGGCGGTCAAGCACCTCGACGCAGGCGGCAAGGTCCTGCTGCTGCCTTCCCCCGTGACGATCAAGAACGATCCGAAACACCCGATCCGGATGGGCTTTTCGAGCATCTTCTGGAACACCGTCTGGACGAACTGGCAGGCGCCGCACACGCTGGGCATCCTGTGCGACCCGGAGCATCCGGCCCTGAGGCAATTCCCGACGGAGTATCATACGAATTGGCAATGGTGGGAATTGATCCACGGCGCCTCGCCATTCCTCCTCACCGAGCACCACGACCTCAAACCCATCGTCCAGGTGATCGACGACTGGGTGACGGCCAGGAAGCTGGCTCTGGTGTTCGAGGCCCGTGTGGGCAACGGCGCGCTGCTCGCGTGCAGTTGCGACCTGACGAACGACTTGGACAACCGCCCGGTCGCAAGAGAGATGCGCCGCAGCCTGCTGGCGTACATGGCGAGCGACCAGTTCTCGCCGCAGTTCACCATGACGACCCGGCAGGTGGCCGATCTGTTCGCGGAACCGGGGCCGCTGCAAAAGCTCGGCGCCACTGTCGCCACAGACAATTACCACCCCAGCCACGGTCCCGAGTTGGCAATCGACGGCAATCCAACGACGATCTGGCACACGAACTGGGAGCCGATAGCCCCGATGCCGCACCATCTGATCCTGGACTTGAAGAAGCCCGTGCGAGTACGGGGTTTGACGTACCTGCCCCGCCAGGACATGACCAACGGCCGAATCAAACGGTTCGAGCTCTACCTGGGCAATGTCGGTCAGGAGTGGGGCCGGCCCATCGCGGCAGGCGAATGGCCCAACGATGCATCCCTGAAGACCATCCGGCTCGACAACCCGGTGGAGGCCCGGCTCGTCAAGCTGGTCGCCCTCAGCGAGGTTCAAGGCCAACCATTCACCTCCATCGCGGAAGTGGACGTGATCATCGAGTGACGACGCGGTACGCCGTCCGTTCCAATTTGGTGGGTACTGTGCCAGCCGCGGGAACTTGGCTCTTCGTAGGACGAGCGTCCTCGCTCGTCCAGGCGGGTCGGGCGAGGACGCCCAACCTACGAAGAAACACCCGCCCGTCATGTAGTACGCACCCTACCCGCCCCCTCACCTTCTCCGTTCTCTGTGTACTCCGTGCCTCTGTGGTGAGATGGTCACGGCGTCATGCCCGCCAGGACGACCTCGATCTCCGCCAGTTGCATGGCGTACTTGTCGAAGTAACGGGCCTTGCGGAGCCGCGTGGCCTCGACCTTCACGTAGCGAACGGACTTTTGCTCGAATTCGAAGACCTCGGGTCCCGTCACGTCCCTGGGTTTCCGACCGGAATCGTCCGGACCGGTGGCCGGCGGGCGGAATCGCTCCTTCTTCGCGACCTCGTCCCAGGCAGTCCCATCGGCGGAAATCAGGACGCGGAAATCGAGCGGGAAGCCGTCGTACGACTGATCGATCTCGGTCGATTCGACGAACGGCTCGGAACAGTGCGTATGCTGCTGGGCGTCGCCGTGATCGAGGGGCCAGATGCGGATGGTCTTGGAGTTCACCGCCTGGCCGAGGTCCACTTGGACCCATTCGGTGTGTGCGCCGTCGTCGTAGAGGTTGCTGCTCCAGCCGCGATGCCAGCTCTTCGTGTTGATGCGGATGCCGTCGGTCAGTTTGGCGACATCCCAGTTGCCGGCCTCTTTCTCGGGCTTGAAGTTGCTCGACGCAGTCGCCGGCTTGTTGAGGGCCGCGTTCCAGTACGGCTGCGGCTCGGGCAGTCCCTCGGAAGGCGTCACGGTGTACGTCTTGCCCGCTTCGGTCTGAAACGTGCAGATCTGCCCATAGGTCCGCTGGTCGACGGCCACTTCCGGCTTGTTGCCCTGGCCGTCGTCGATGGCGAGCGTCCGGCCGGGCCACGGATTCAGGATGCTACAGGGTTTGCCCTTCTCGCTCACGATCGTGATCGGCTGGCAGACGCCGTCCTTCTTCACGGCCGAGACCAGAAACGCGCCGGCGGCCCGAATCGTGACGAACTTGCCCTCGGGATAGTGCCAGCAGGGGAACAGACGCAGGAACCCTTCCTGGCTCTGGAGGAGCATGGCGTTGATACCTTCCGCGACGCCTGCGCCTTCGACGTTGCCGCCGCCGCTGCGGAAGTTGTTCACGCCGATGCTGCGGAAGTAGCCCCGGCACCGCCGGATGATCTCGGGCGGATAGTGGGCCAGACGCGCCGCCATGGAGAAGATCTGCGGCGGATTGTTCAGCCATTCGACATAATACTGCGGCTTGACGATCAGCGTGTTGCGGGCCACGTTCAGCAGCTTCGGATCGGAACTCAGACCGACCTGCTCGCCCGGGAAGACGGGATACAACACCCAGTCCTGCTCGGTCAGGAACGGATTGAGGGTCGCTTCGCTCCAGGCCAACACCTTGCGTCCGTAGGCGAAGCTCATCGGGAAGTCGGCCATGTTCACCAGGAAATCCTTCCAGCGGGCGATGTCCGCGTCGCCATAGCCGGTGTCGACGCCGGCCGCGTTCAGCGTCAGCGTCATGTCGATCATGCCCTGATAGAACCGCCGGAGGAAGGCCAGACCGGTGATGGGGTTGTAGCTGTCGTTCGTCGAGCCCGTCATGGGTTTGCTGTCCACGACCACATACCGCGGCGTGCCGTTCGCGCGGGTCTCCTTGTTCTTCAGGAGATCCTGGTCCCAGTAGGCGGCCACATCCTTGAAGAACGGGTACATCGCCTTGGTCCATTCCAGGTCGTAGGTCATGTAGAACCGCGTGATCAGGTTCAGCGAGGCCTCGACCGCATGGGTCCTCTGGCCCAGCGTGACCGCTTCGTTCAGATGCCCCGGCCCGGTGGCGATGAAGAAGACCGTGCCCGGGACGCCGGTGGCCTTGGCGTGCCGCTGGCCGAAGACGTTCGCCTCCAGGACCGTCCGGTCATAGGGTTCGCACAGGTCAACCCGGTTTGCGGAGTACGCGCCGTAGAACAGGGCCTCGTTGTTATAGTTCCAATGATAGTCGCCGCCGCCCTGGACGTTATCGTTGACGGGGAATCCATTGCATCCGACGGGGTATTTGCCGACGCGAACGCAGCAGCCGAAGACGTACATGCTGCCGTAGTAGGTCCGCTCGATGATCGGCTCGGCGTCCAGGCGGATATAGGACCTGCGCCAGTAGGCGTTCCACCACGCGCGATGGGCCTGGACCTGCTCCTCGACCTGCGCCCGCGTCAGGGCCATCAACGCGGCCATCGCCTCGGGCTTGGGATCGGCCGGGTCCATCGTGATGGGGATGCCGGTGCTGTGGACCTTCGTGACGAGCAGCAGGCTCCGGCCCGGCTCCACCGTGAGCAACTGGACCGCTTTGACCTGCAAATCGTTCTTGTCGTAGTCGATTGCGGTGTCGATTTCCGTCTTGCACTCGGCGTCGAACGGCCGGGTGGCCGAGACCGCCCACATTCGGAACGGCTGGCTGCCGAAGTCGTTGTGATCGGGCGGCGCCTGAGTCTTGCGGCTCGCCCAGGTCACGATAGGGCTCTCCGTATCGAGTCCGGCGGCCACCTCGAAGGGCTCCGCCCGGTTGGCGAACTGATCGGCGCAGGTCTCGATCCGCAGGACGAGCGGCTTGGCGCCCCGATGCTCGATCCAGTTCACCAGGATGTTGTCCGACTCGTGCGGCACGATCGACCGGATCAGGGTAACCTCCTGATCCTTGGTCAGCGTGGTCGTCACCTCCGCCTGGTGCAGGTCCACCGACTGCTGGAACTTGGCCCCCGCCATCTCCGGCATCATGACGTTCACATAGCCCGACAGGACGTTGCCGCTCTGGCCGTAGGACCGGTCGGCGCATTTATCCCGCCAGAAATCGGTCTTGCCGAGGTGGAACGTCATACACTCGGGCATTCCCGAGAGAGTCACCATGAGATTGCCGTTGCCCATCACAGGAAAAACGTCCATGGTGGCGTATCCCGAGACCGAAGCGGCCAATTGCGGCTCGGTGCTCGTGGTCAGGCAGCGGTCGAGGATCATCTTCACCTCGTCCTGGTCCGCCCCGAGGGCGCCCAAGGCCGGCAGCAGACAGATCAAGGCGAGAGTGCAGCAGTTGTTTCTCATGTCAGACTCCTGTTGTTCCGAGCTCATCGCAGACCCAGCGACGCGATTGTCGTGACCGGTCCACATCTGCGGACAGTCTTACAGCCTGCCAGACGCAGATGGCTCCGCGCGGACCTTGTCTGCTCGTCTATATGTATCGTCGCAGGCCCATCTGTCAAGAAACTTGTGATCATTCACCACTTCATGCCGTAAAATCGAGGGCAATCCATCGTACGACCGGTCTCACACTGAACGTGCACGACCGTGGTTGCGATGTTTGGAGGTCCGCCTTCAGGCGGCAGTGTACACGTTGGTTAGTGTCTTGCGTAAAGTGGCGTTTCTCTGGTGTAATGGCCGCCGGTATGATATGCACAAATCTCGGCCAGCCGCATTTAATAGGAGAATGCCATGAACCGGATCGTGCTGCGTAGCTGCGTCGTCACCGTCTTGAGCATCGTCTTGTGCTCGACAAGCCTCGGCCAAATCCAACTGACCGTTTACGCGGACAGGCCGGGAGCGAAGATCAGTCCCACCATGTACGGCATCTTCTTCGAAGACATCAACTTCGGCGCCGACGGCGGACTCTACGCCGAGCTAATCAAGAACCGCGCGTTCGAGTTCCCCGAGGCGTTGATGGCCTGGAGCGAGGTCAAACCGGCCGATGCCGCGGGTTCGCTCGAAGTCCTGGACCAGGACCCGTTCAACACCGCCAGTCCGCACTACATCCGGATCAAGGCCGATACTGCCCGCTTCGGCATCGTGAACGAGGGTTTCGCCGGGATGGGGATCAAGAAAGGCCAAGAGTACATCTTCTCCACCTACGGACGCGACGCCACAGGCAAAACGGTGTTGCGCGTCGAACTGATTGCCCCCAACGGGCAGGTCCTGGCGAAGACGACAGTGAAAGGGCTCGGCTCCGCCTGGACGAAGAAATCGGCGACCCTGCGCCCCTCCGCGACAGAGGCCAAGGCCCGACTGCGGGTCCTCTTCGACGCACCCGGCTCGGTGGACCTTGATATGATCTCGCTGTTCCCCGACGCGACCTGGAAGGACCGACCCAATGGCCTGCGGGCAGACCTCGTGCAGTGGCTCGCGGACCTCAAGCCTGGCTTCCTGCGCTTCCCCGGCGGCTGCATCGTCGAAGGTCGCTACCTCAGCACGCGGTACCAGTGGAAGAACACAATCGGCGAGCCCGAGGATCGCAAGCTCATCATCAACCGCTGGAACGACGAGTTCAAGCACCGTCCGGCCCCCGACTACTTCCAGACCTTCGGCCTGGGCTTCTACGAGTACTTCCTGCTGTGCGAAGACATCGACGCCGAGCCCATGCCCATCCTCAATTGCGGCATGGCCTGCCAGTTCAACTCGGCCGAGCTCGTCCCGCTCGACCAGCTCCAGCCGTACATCCAGGATGCCCTCGATCTGATCGAGTTCGCCAACGGCCCGGCCACCAGCGCCTGGGGCGCCAGGCGGGCCGAGATGGGCCACCCGAAACCGTTCAACCTCAAGTACCTCGGCGTCGGCAACGAGCAATGGGGACCGCAGTACATCGAGCGGTACGTGCCCTTCGTCAAGGCCATCAAGGCCAAGTACCCCGAGGTCCAACTGATCGGCGCTACCGGTTCCGACCCCCAGATCTTCCCGAACGGGCCCAAAGAGGTGGAATTCCTCCAGGAGCAATTGAAGAACCTCAAGGCCGACATCATCGACGAGCACTTCTATCGCAGCCCCGACTGGTTCTTCGACAGCGCGGGCCACTACGACAACTACGAGCGGAGCGGCTCGAAAGTATTCGTGGGCGAGTATGCGGCCCAGAGCGTGGGCGTCGCCAGTCCGAACAACCGCAACAACTGGAAATGCGCCCTGGCGGAGGCGGCGTTCATGACCGGTCTGGAGCGCAACGCCGACCTGGTGACCATGAGCTGCTATGCCCCCTTGTTCGGGCACTTGGAACGCTGGCAGTGGACGCCGGACCTGATCTGGTTCGACAACCTCCAGTCGTACGGCACACCGAACTACTACGTCCAGCAACTCTTCAGTCTCCATCGCGGCGATGTGGTCCTGCCGGTCGAGGTCAGCGGCCAGGAGCCGCCGACGAGCAAGCAGCCGGGCCTGTACGTGACCTCCAGCCGGGACGCCAAGCCGAAAGACATCATCCTGAAAGTGGTCAACAGCGCCGCGGAACCCAGAGCAGCTTTCATCAAGATTGAGGGTGTCCGGCGTCTCGGACGCCGAGGCATAGCGACCGTCCTGGCGGGCGAAACACTCACCGACGAAAACTCGCTGGCCGAGCCGAAGAAGCTGGCCCCGATCATAAGTCAGTTGAACGGCGTGGGCACATCGTTCGCGCACACGTTCCCGGCCTATTCGCTGACGGTGCTTCGCCTGCAAGCATTGAGGTAGAATCCGAAGTGGCGAGGGCATCTTGCCCTTGCTCTTTGCTTTAGTGGACGAGGGCGGGGCGCCCTCGGGACGCAAGGCCGGGACGGCCTCGCCACATCGGATTCCACTGCTACGGTTTCGGCATGATCTCCAGATTCCGCCGGATCAGGTCGATCCGCTGCTGCACACAGGCGGCCGAACGTAGCGGGTCCGGCGGCGTGTGCAGGCAGTAATCGACCAGCTTCTCGACCGTCGTCGTCGCAACGTGGCAGCGGGTGTCGCTGGAGGCGTAGTACAGGAAGATCTGCCCGTTGGGACGGGCGATCCAGCCATTCGAGAACGTGACATTCGAGACGTCGCCTGTCCGCTCTTCGCCCTGCGGGGCGAGCAGATAACCGCCGGGCTCATACGTGAGCCGGCTCGGGTCTTCGAGACTGGTCATGAAGGCGTAGAGCACGTAGCGAAGGCCCGCCGCGGTGTTCCGCACGCCGTGAGCCAGGTGCAGCCAGCCCTCTGCGGTCTTGAACGGCGCGGGACCGAGGCCGTTCTTCACCTCGTTGATCGTATGGTACTTGCGGTCCTGGACGATCTTCTCCTGCCCGAGGACGGCCTGCTCCATGTTGTCGGCCAGGGCCCAGCCGATTCCGCCGCCGGAGCCGGCCGCGATGAAGCCGTCCTGGGGACGGGTATAGAACGCGTATTTGCCGTGGACGAATTCGGGATGCAGCACGACGTTCCGCTGTTGGGGCGAGCGGGTCTTGAGGTCGTCGAGTCGCTGCCAAGTCTTGAGGTCCTTCGTACGTGCGATGCCGCACTGGGCGACTGCAGAGGACAGGTCGCCTCGCGAGGCCGTGGGGTCCTTGCGCTCCGTGCAGAACAGGCCGTAGATCCAGCCGTCCTCGTGGCGGACCAGACGCATGTCGTACACGTTGATATCCGGGTCGCTCGTCTCGGGCATCACGACCGGGTAATCCCAGAAGCGGAACTTGTCGACGCCGTTGGGACTCTCTGCGACCGCGAAGAAGCTCTTGCGGTCCACGCCCTCGACGCGAGCGACCATGAGGAACCTGCCGTCCAGCTCGATGGCCCCGGGATTGAAGGCGGCGTTGATCCCCAGCCGCTCCATCAGGTGCGGGTTCGTCGCGTGGTTCAGGTCGTATCGCCAGAAAACCGGTGTGTGTTCGGCCGTCAGCACAGGGTATTTGTATCGCTCGAACACGCCGTTGCTGACCTCGATGGGCCGGTTCGGCCGGGTAATGAGGGCCTCATGTTCTGAAAACAGCTTCCGCACGCGTTCATTGAATTGCTCGTGTGTCATTGCAACTCCCTTTGGGATTGACTATTGACGATTTACAATTTGCGATTGGATCTTGAGCCTTGTCGCATAATCAAATCGTAAATCATAAATTGCGAATTCGCTCAATCATCTCAAGGCAGCATCGCCCGTTGTGGTATGGGCCTTTCCAGGCAGAGACCTTGGGCTGGGCCGGATCGGGCGTGCCGTCGGGCCGGATGCACCAGAACCACTCGCCTCGCTCGGGGTCCACGACCTCGTCCTGGATGAACTGCCAGCACCGCACTGCGGCGTCACGAAATGCGGCGTCGCCGGTGAGCTGCCAGGCATTCCAGAAACCTACAACCGCCTCCGCCTGCGGCCACCATTCCTTGTTTGGATTGGTGATCCGGCCGTTTCGACCCTCGTAGAGCAAGCCGCCGTCCCTGTCGAGACCTTCATCGAGCACTGCCCGGGCCATCTTCACCGCCAATGCACCGATCTCATCCGACAAGCGTCTGTCGCCCAGCACGTCGGCCGCTTCGCACAGCAGCCAACTGCCCTCGATGTCGTGCCCGAAGGTGTAGCTATCCGATCGGGGCGTCCACGCCTCGTCGAAGAAGTGCTGAAAGTGCGTCTGTTCGGAGTTGACGATGTGCCGTCGGAACAGCTCAATCAGATCGCGCAGCCTCGTGGCGAGGGCATCTTGCCCTTGCTCTTTCTTTTCGGAACCCAGGGCGGGATACCCTCGGGACGCAAGGTCGGGATGGCCTCGCCACACTCGCACCAGGTTCGTATAGCCCTCCAGGATGTGCAGGTGGTTGTTCATGGACTTTTTTTCGTTCATGTCCTTGTCGCTGAGCCGCATGTCCTCGCAAGGACGCCAGTCACGCGACATGACCTCGAAATAGCCGCCGTGTTGTACGTCGCGGGCGCGGGACTCGATGAGATCGAAGACCTCGACCGCTTGACTCAGGGCCCGCGGTTCGTTGAACACGCGACAGTATTCGGCGAGCGCGTAGATGCAGAACGCCTGGCCGTAGACCTTCTTCTTGTCGTCCAGGACGCCGCCGTCCGGGTCGAGTTCCCAGAAATAGCCGCCGTGCTGGGGGTCCAGGAAATGATCGGTCAGGTAATCGTAGGCACGCTGTGCCAAGACTCGATCCCTCTCATCGTGCGTGTAGCGACAGACCGCGCTGAACGACCAGAGAAGCCGGGCATTGAGGATGAGGCCTTTGGACGCGTCGTCCTGGATTCGCAGGTCGTTGGACATCTGCCCGATGAAACCGCCCCGCTGTTCATCGACGGTGCGATCTCGCCAGAACGGCAGGATGTCGTCGAACAGCTCCTCGCGAACGCTCGCAACGAATTGCTCGTCAGTCCACTCGGCTCTCATCAATCTCGATCCTTGAAAGCTGCGCTTCGCCCGCGAACTCGATCTGCACATAGCCTTTGCCCGCTGCGTCGGGTTTCCCGGAACAAAGTTGCGCGTTCCAGGAACCGTAGGCGTCGTCGCCCTGCACGCCGGCGGATGTCACCGCGACTGCGGCAGGCTCGAACTTCTGACTATCCTTCGAGAAGAGGATACGCACCGCCGGCTGGTCGGACGGGGTGAAGACAAATGCCCGCACCTCGCCAATGCCGCCCGGGACGCGGTACACGACGGCGCTTTTCGCGACGCCCGCAAGCCGGTGACAATCCTCCTTGAACTTGCGGGCCTCGTTCTCTGCGAATGTGAGCTTGCCCTCTTTCAGGAAGATCCGCGAATCGTTCCACAACTCATCGACCAGCGTGCGATGCGTCACGCGGACCGGGCCGACCACGTTCGACGGCTTGGATGGGCCGGACGAATTGCGGGCGATCACTCGATAGTGATACAGCCTGCCCGGCCGGACCGATGCATCCGCAAACAGGGGGCGATACTGAACCTGGGCCTCGCCAACGCCCGTTCCAACAGGGGTCCACGGTCCTTGAGAGGCCTCGGCCCGCTGGACATCGTAGCACTCGGCCCCCACGGCGCCCTGCCAGCTCATCAGGCCGCCTTCAGTCACCGAGAGCAATCTCGGCGCAGCCGGCTTGGGCAACGGCGGCGCCATCACGCCCTGGATTGCGAATGCCCGCTCGCGGACAAGCCGCATGAATCGGCGCTCGTCGTACTTCTCGCCGATTGGGAATCCGGGCCAGTGGTAGGCCTTGAAGAGATCACCGCCGTAGGGCTCATGGTGCCAATAGAAGCCGCCCTCGCGTGACCGGTATCGCAGGCTCCACAACAGGCCCCCCGCGAGGTTTTCTTCGGTGATCGTATCCATGACGGCACAGAGAGCATCGGTGCTCAGGAAGCCGAACTCGCCCAGGAAATAAGGTTTCTTACCTTTTGCCATCTTCGCGCTCTCGCGGACGTGGGCGATCATCGCACGCGGGTCCTTCTCGTAGTGGTGCGTCGTGACGAAATCGACGCTCGGATCGTCCAGCGACGATTGGAGCAGGACCTCGCGGTGGGTCCCATCGAGGACCAGGTGATTCGAGTCGAAGCTTTTGATATGGGCGGCGATCTGCCTGATCCACTCGGGCGGCGACTTCAGCTCGTTGCCGGTTTCCCAGGCCAGGATCGCCTTGTCATCGCGGTAGCGGATTCCCGTGACCGTATTCACGCGATTGAGGACAAATGTGATGATGTCCTCGAAATCCTGGATCAACTGCGGATCGGTCCAGATCTCCTCGGCCTTCTTGCCGCGAAAACCCGCCAGTTCCGCGGTGCCGCCCCACCAGCTCCATTGGTCCACGAAGGGCAGGATCAGGCGGACGTGGTGGCGGTGGGCCGACGCGATCACCCGGTCGAGGGCCACAAACGCTTCCTCGTTGAATTGCCCCGGTCCGAGGATGTATCGCGGCAGATTGGCCGGATCGCCCGGCTTCCTGACCGACAGCGTGTAGCAGCGGACGACCTGCCCGCCCATCTGTTCGATGGTCCCGAGGGCGTCGTCGATCTCGAACTGATCGG
Source organism: uncultured Pirellulales bacterium (assembly GCA_964507995.1). Taxonomy (GTDB): domain Bacteria; phylum Planctomycetota; class Phycisphaerae; order Sedimentisphaerales; family Anaerobacaceae; genus PLanc-01. The sequence continues at coordinate 10,998 of CAZDTD010000111.1, forward strand.
GCAGGCGAAACGGCATGCCGCAATCGAAACGCATGTCGTCCTCGACGTAGTGCAAGTTGGGAATGTTGAACGAGAGGAACCGGAACACGCGGTCCCCGTCTTTCAGCACGTCACCGTCCCGGCGAACGAAATCCTCAAAGCTCTGCTCGTCCCCCTGCTGCTGCGGCTGGGCGTTGCACGTCAGGGACAGAATCATGACCATCGCCAACCCGAGTCTTCCGGACACGCGATCGAATGACATGTTCGATATCCTCCCAATGATAAGACCGAATGGAAAACGAGGTAATAGCCGTTTTTGCCACCGTTAATCATCGAACATCCGCAGGACGGCAACGTCCTCGGAATCGAGCGACAACGTGATCGTGCCATTCTGGACGTCGATCCTCCGCTCGCTGACGAGGTCCGTGACAACGTCGTTCGCGTTCGTCTTGATCGTGACGGACACCTCCTGCTTCCGGTCGGTGTCGTTGAAAACCGTCACGTATCGCTCGCCATACCGCTCGACGTACACCCCTTCCCGATCCGCGCGGGCGAGCGTCACCGGCTCCCAACCCGCCTGAGCAACGAGCCTGCACAGCGGCACGTACTTCTGGAACAACGGTCGGTCCCGCTCATAGAGCTCGGGCCGGGTGAAGTAGTGTCCCTGGGATGCGTTGTGGCTGAAGAAGCCGGGGAACATGCCGTAGGCGAGGCACCGTTTCATGTATCGTTCGACGTGGTCATACGAGAACCGCTCGAACTCGCTGTTCATCAGGAAGCAGTAGGGCTTGCCCTTGCACAAGGCCCGGCGATAGAGCAGCTCGGAGTCGGACATCGGACGCCAGGAGCCGCCCGGATTCCAGTCGGTCTCCGTGCCCAGCACGTCCAGCATGGGGGCGAGCCAGCACAAGCCGCCCGGGGTCGCGTTGGCCATCATGTATCTGTCCATCCCGTGGACATCGTTCGCGATTGCCCGGACGTATTCGAAGGCGATCAGGCCGCGAAAGACCGCCGGCTTGCGATCATCGAGCGAGAAGGTCAGAGGCGTCTGGGCAATGCGAAAGTGCTCCCGACGGAAGTCCAGCTCGTTCGTGACATATCCTTCGCTCGAATCGACGTACTCCCCATCCAGGGTTGAGCGGCGACCGGGCCCGTACAGCGATTCGCGCAGGCTCGGGTTCCACTTGTTCTTGAAATCCGTCGCATCGCCGGCGACGCCGGGCATCGAGTTCATGCTCC
>CAZDTD010000112.1:0-12110 GCA_964507995.1 uncultured Pirellulales bacterium
TACGCGGCCAGAGCGGTCATCTGCCTGCGGATGAACTCGAAGGCCGGGGTTCCGTTGTCGGCCCCGGTGAAGGACAGTTCTGTGACCATCTCTGGCCGCAACCCCTGCGTAACGTGTACCGATTGCTCCAACAGATGATGCCGCATTTGTGCATCGAGTCTTTCCGCACGCCATTGACCAATGCACCAGCCAATGCACGGCAGTGCGACGATCCCCAGGCACAACGCTTTGTACGTCCGAGCTGTCACTGTACCCCTTTCTCAGAGAACAGATGTCGGTGCACAGGTTGTTCCCCACGAATATTCAATTCAGCGACTCCAGAACCTGGGATGGCCTCTGCAGGATCGACAGGTTGTGTTTGGGCAGCGTAAAGAAAAACGTGGTCCCTTCGCCCACGCAGGACTCGACCCAGATGGTCCCGCCGCACAGTTCGACGATCTTCTTGACAACCGCCAGGCCGATGCCGGTGCTCTCTCGCTCGTCGCGAGGAGCCAGCGTCTGGAACATCTGAAAGATCTTGTCGAAGTACCTTGCGTCGATCCCCGGTCCGTTGTCGGAGACGAAGAACCTCCAGACTTCGGGCTGCTCCGTGCAGCCGACCTCGATCCGCCCACAGGGCTTGTCCATGTACTTGACCGCGTTGTCGACCAGATTGCGGAAGACCTGTCCGACGCGGATCTTCTCGCAAACGACGACCGGCAGCGGCCCTGTGACCGTCACCTCGACGTTCGCCGGCGGATCCAGCATGGAGATCACCTCCGCGACGAGATGATCCAGATCCACTTGTTCTTTGCGGCCAGCCACCCGGCCGATTTCCGAGTAGTGCAGGATGCCATCGATGAGTTCGGAGAGCCGAGAGACGCGGCCCTTGAGCAAGCCCAGTTGTTGACGCCCCTGCTCGTCGAAGCGATCGGCGTAGTCCGAGGCGATCCAATCGGCGAGCGTTCCGATCCCGCGCAGCGGCGCTTTCAAGTCGTGGGCCGCAACGTAGGCGAAATCCTGCAATTCCTTGTTCGACCGGCGCAGGTCCCGCACGGTTTCCGCCAGGTGCTCGTTGGCCTTCGCCAGGGCCCGCTCCAGCTTGCGGCGTTCGTTCGACTCCACCTGCAGCGCGATCATGTCGGCAACCGAAGCGGCGAAGTCCTGCTCCTCCAAGGACCACTCCCGCATCGGACCAACGTGTTCGTAGCTCATCACACCCAGGGATTTCGCGTGCAGGCGGATAGGAACGTCCATCAGGGACGAAATCCCCAGCGGTTCGAGGTAGTTCTCGGTAAAGGCAAGGGTACGAGGATCTTCCTTCGCGTTGTTGGCCGCCAGAATGCGGCTGTTCTCAACCGCGTCGAAATACGCCGGATAATCCGACACCCGCATCCGCAGACCGATGTCCCGACTTGCTCCGCTGCGGTTGTACAATTGCTCGCACACCAGCTCCGAGGACTGCTCATGGAAGAACCAGATGCTGACCTGCTCGACCCCGAGGGTCTTGGCGGCCTCTTCGGTAGCCATTCTCATGGTCGCCTGCAGATCGCCCTTGACGTCCTTGGCGAGTCGCAGCAGCGTTCTCTGGTGATTCACGAGTGATTCCGTCCTCTGCATGAGGACTTGCTCGGCCCGCTTGCGAAACGTGATCTCGCGAATGAGATTCTGGTTCGCCGCGGTCAGTTCAGCCGTTCGGCTCTGAACCCGGCCCTCCAACTGCTCATTGGCGTCGACCAGCGCGGCGTCCCGCTGCTCGATCTGTTCGAGCATCTCGTTGAAGGCATCGATCAGCAGACCGACCTCGTCACTGCCGTGCCGCCGGGCTCGCATAGAATACCGGCGTTTCTCCGAGACTTGGCGTGCCACGTCGGCCAGGTGGAGAATGGGATGCGAGATGATCCTCTGGAGCCTGGAACAGACCACATAAGCGGCCAGGGACGAAAGGGCCAGAACGCCCAAGATCACAATGATGCCGCGATGGAACCTCGTGTACATGAAATCGAGACTCTGCCGGAGGCAGATGGTTCCGATCTGCTCCTCATCGAGGCATACGGCCCGGGTGAGCGTCAGATACCCGTCGGCAAATACAGGATGGTCCTTCAGCTCGTGCAGGGAGGGCGGCACAGCCGTAGATCCCTTCTGCACATAGGCGGCGAGCAGTTCCCCGTCGGCGGCGTACACACAGGCAATCGCGACGGAAGGAACGGTCTCGACCGTCTGCAGGATTTCAGCAGCGTCGGTGGCGTCGCCAAAAGTGATCGCGGCCTTGCAGTTGTCGGCGAGGATGTTCGCATACGCCGTCAGGTCCCGGACCGCGACGCGGTGGAGAACGGTCCATTCCCAGGCGGCAAAGATGCCGCTGGACAACGTCAGCGCGGCCACGCACGTGAGCATGACGATCGCCACCAGCTTCTGCTTGAGCGACAGGTCATGCACGTAGGACCACATTACGCGTCTGATGTCATGGATGTCCGGCCCCACCCGGATCCTCCTCATCCTTCTTATTCTGCGACTCCAGTTGATCGTACTCGATGGTCCGGACCGCCAGGCGCAGCAGACTGGACCGAATCAACAGTTTGGCGCGGGCCGCCGCCGCCAGGTTGATTTCAAAGCGGACCTTCCGTTTCTCGATCAGCAGGTTGATCGTGCCCCCAGCCTCCAGAAATCGGGGGACATCCCCCACAGAGAGTATGCCGCTGGCCCCCAGGTCCGGCAGAATCCGCGGCAGAAACTCTTCTTCGGATGGGCACAGGAACAGCACACGACACGCCCTGATCCGATCGAGGTCGGGATGGCATTCCGGGACCTTCCCATCCCCGTCGGCCAGTTCCTTGAACCCCTTGAACCAGCGGACAACGACAACCCGGTTCCCAATGTGCTTGCTGTTCAAGTCCTCCAAGGCGGCCCGGGAGGGAGGGATACCCAGGACACCGATCACAAGAGGGTCGTTCGGGTCCGGCTTGTCGTTCTTCCTGCCCTTTGCCGGAGCGAATCGGCCGCCCTCCACGAACTTGAGGAAATTGTACACGAATGCAGCCTTGACCCGGTATTCTCGGTCTATGACGCTATCCTCGCGCGCAACGGCGACGTGCGATGCGATCGCCAGCATCGCCGCAGAGATCAGGAGCAGGCGCCTGCGGTGGACGCCGCTCATCGCGTTATGGGTGCAGGGTCGATCCATAATCCAGGTCGCACACCTCGACGCCGTCGCCTGGAGCCGATAAAGCAGCCATAGAGCAACTCCCGAAACGTGCCTGCAGTCAGAGCCGCCGTGCATGGGAAAAGCGATTCGATCTGACAGAGAACCAGGCTGCCGTTCACGACAATGCCCTTCGAGTCAGGCCCACGCCGCACGGAACCGTTCGGTCTCCTTCCGCCGGCGCGACATGGTCCCATCGCGAACAGCCGCCCCCCAGATGGCCCCCGGCACACACCGGGCAGCCCCACGACGAACTACCGGAAACCATATCGTCCAAATACGAGCCTGGATGGAGCAAGCAAGAGGAGAAAAATGGCATCATGGAGACCACGGGAATCACAGTCCGAGATTGACGACCTCTATCGAAAGCCCCAGGGGGTCAGAACCGATAGGTCAGACCGATCCGGAATGTCCGCCCATCCTGCTCAATCGTATCCTGGACATGCTCCCCAAAGCCGGGGAAGGCGTAGTCCACATCGAAGAGATTGTAGACGCTGGCGGCCACTTCCATCCGTTTCGAGGCACTGACGTATGTGACCGTCAGGTTCGTCAGCGTGAAATCGTCGGCGTAGTCGCCATCGAGCGTCTTGGCCTTGCTGTCGTAGAGAACCTCCAGGCCGGCGAAAAGTCGCTCGCGCACGATAGGCAGCAGCAGATTCAGTTTCACCAGGTGCTCGGGCGAATCCACCAGGGTTTCACCAGTTTCGTCGTCCTCGGCCTCGGTGTAGGAATAGCTCACGCGCGATTGCAGGCCGCAATCCCATCGACCAGACAACGCCAGTTCGGCGCCCGTGGCCTCGACCTCGCCGAGATTCTGGAACACCAGCAGTCCGTCCGCCGGGTCGAGATACTGATCGATAAGATCCTCTATGACATAGTGAAAACCGCTGACGGTTGCGCGGATCTGGCGGTTCAGTTGGCGTTCGAGGACCACCTCATAGGTCTTGACCGACTCGAGTTCCAGGTCATCGGGCACCTTCTGGGAATACCCGCCGTCGTGGTAGTACAACTCGTAGGCGTTGGGCGCGCGGAATGCTTCCCCGTACAGGAGCTTAAGCGCCGTGTCTTCAAACAGGCTGTAAATCAGCGCCAGACGGGGATTCGTCGTTCCGCCGATGGTGCTGTATTCGTCGTATCGCAAACCGCCGACGAACGTCAGTTTCTCCAGCAGCTTGATTTCGTCCTGGACGTACAGGCCCCAGTTGCGACTGTGACGATGGTCCTCCAGGTAGATCTGCTCGTCCCAGTTGGCCTGATCCTGGCGAACGTTGTACCGAATCTCGGTGCCGGCCGTGACGGTGTGGCTGTCAATCGGACTGCCAGTCACCTGTAACTCACCCTCCCACCAGCGGCCCTTCCAGTAGTCGTGATTGACGACGATGTCGGGATCGTCGCCGTCCTCCGCATAGTCGTAGACGTATCGCCCGTCATAGTCGGAGTGGGCGTACGCCGCCCGTGCCCTTACAGAATACCGTTCCGACAGTTCATGCGCATAGGTCAGGCCCGCCAACGTGGAATCGTCAGAGCTCCGCGTCCGGGGGTCGCCGAAGACCGTCTCCCAGGGCGATGTGGGGATGCCCTTCTGACGCCTGACGTGGGCCAGCAGCAGCGACAGATCCCCCCAGGAGGCATGGGCGACGAGGTTGTCGAACTGGTCGTCGTCGTTGTCCACCCAGCCGTTGTTCGTCGCGGGGGAGTCGAACTCCTCGAAGTATAATTCCTGCCCTTCGCTGTCGTACGTACTGCCCGACAACAACAGATCGACGCCTTTGTCAAAGCAGTCGCCGTAGGTGATACGGGCTTTCTGCGCATCGAAGCTGCCGATCTGGCCGGCCAGTTCCAGGCCTTTGATGTCTTCTCCCCGCTTGGTGATGACGTTGATCACGCCCAGCAAGGCGTTGCCGCCGTAGAGGGCCGAGCCCGGGCCGCGGATGATCTCGACCCTTTCAATCAGATCCACGTCCAGCGGGAACTCGGTGCCGAACGCCGGCCCATCGCCGATGTTGTTGTTGATCCTGTGACCGTCCAGCAGCAGGAGGATTCGTGTGTCGTAGTCGCCCGGCCGACGGAACCCCCGTGTCCCCATGTAGTTGTAGTTTCGATCGTAGTTGATGTAAAAACCGGGAGCGCTTCGGAGAATCTCCGCCAAAGTCCGATAGCCATACCGGCGAATCTCCTCGGCGGTGATGATCGTGACCGACGCGGGCGCTTCCGTAAGCGTCTGGACACGTTTCGACGCGCCGTACACGGTGTCCACGGGGACATTCATCAGTTCCTCAATGGACATCTCGAAAAAATCCTCCTTCGCAGCAGGCTCGTAAGAGTCCGCACGGATCCCCTCTGAACCGGCCCAGGCGGACAGGCTCGGCCAGAGCAGCAAGATCGCAATCGACAGGACCTTCCCGGCAGTCACGCAAACTCCATGTGTCATTCAGCCAAATGTGCGATCCCAGGCGGCCACGGCCGTGACACAATTCCACAGCACATGGCCACAGGGCGTATGTCACTCGAGGCCTTCCCTCGGCGTCTCCCAAATCGCCGACGGCAGGCCATGGCAACTCATATCGTCCGGTCCCGAACGCACATCCAGTCGAAGGAAGGAAATTGTCAAGACACATCCGCCGGCCCGTCGTGTCGCAGGATCTTCCCCTCCCAACCGCAGGCCATTCGGGCATCGCAAGGCCCAAAACGCACGTTTCATCGGCGAGTTGCTGAAATCCGGCTTCCCCCGCCCGCGGAAGCGCTTTCGGCTTGACAGTTTACCCATCCTCATCATACTATCGCTTTTATCGTGGGCGGGCCCCCCCGGCAGGCAGGTTGCATTGTCTCAGGGCGGCTGCCGTGCAATCGTAAGTGCCTGTTGCGACAAGGGAATACGCAACCTCGCGACAGAAGGAGCGTACTGAATCTCGATTTATGTCAAGGGGCATCGCCATCCTGGGTTCCACCGGATCGATCGGCCGAAACGCGCTGCGCGTGATCGAGGCCCTCGGACCCGAGTACCGCATCGTCGGACTCAGTGCTCACCGCAATGTGGAACTTCTCGCACAGCAGGTCCGAAAATACAAACCACAATACGCCGTGGTGACCAACCGCGAGTTCGCCGGGCCGTTTCGAACGCTGGTCGATGGCCAGAAGCTCGAAATCCTCTCCGGACCGAACAGTCTTACCGAACTTGCCCAATGTGACACGGTCGATACCGTGCTCACGGCGGTCGTGGGCGCCGCCGGACTGCCTTCGGCCCTCGCGGCCGCCCGGGCCGGCAAACGACTGGCGATCGCCAACAAAGAGCCGCTGGTCGTCGCCGGCGAGCTGCTGACTCGCACCGCCAGGGAGCATGGCAGCGCCCTGCTGCCGGTGGACAGCGAGCATTCCGCGGTCTTTCAGGCCATGCAGTCGGGCTCGGCCCGCGAGGTCCAGCGCATCCTCTTGACCGCCTCCGGCGGCCCTTTCCGCGGTGCGAACCTCGCCGATCTCGAGAGCGTAACTCCCGAGCAGGCTCTGTCGCATCCGACCTGGAGCATGGGCCCCAAGATCACCATCGACTCGGCCACCATGATGAACAAGGCCCTGGAGGTGATCGAGGCCCGATGGCTGTTCGACGTGCCGGTCGACAGGATCGAGGTGCTGATCCATCCGGAGTCGATCGTGCATTCGCTCGTGGAATTCGTGGACGGCTCGGTCGTCGCTCAGCTCGGCCAGCCGGACATGTGTTTGCCGATACAATATGCGTTGACCTATCCGCAGCGGGTGCCGGGCGTCTCGAAACGCCTGCGCTTGGAGGAGGTGGGCCGGCTTCGTTTCGAGAAACCCGATTTTCAGACGTTCCGGACGCTGCCGCTGGCCTACGAAGTGGCCCGGATGGGCGGTACGGCCGCTGCGGTGTTCAATGCCGCCAACGAGACGGCTGTCGAGGAGTTTCTGGCCGGAAGGATCCGATTCCTGCAGATCGTGGAGCTGATCGAGCATTGTCTCAACCGTCACAACGTTCGGCAGACCATGTCGCTCGACGAATTGCTCGAAGCCGACGCCTGGGCGAGAAGAGAAGTCAAAGGCAAGTTGCCTGTCGGTCGATGAACGGACGCAGGCGAACTTTGCCGTTCGCCAGTCGTGAAGAGGTGGATCGTCAATTATTGGAGTGTTTGGATGTCGCAAACGACGAAGTCATGGACGAAATGGGTCAATGCGGCCTTTTGGATCGCTGTCCTGGGGGTGGCTGTCTATCTCATCGTCCTCAACATCGGTGTGGTCAGCAATGTCGTCATCGTCCTTCTCGGCTTCGGCGCGGTCGTGCTCGTACACGAATTCGGCCACTTCATCACCGCCAAGCTGGGCGGGATCAAGGTCGAAGCGTTCTCCATCTGCATGCCTCCCACGCTGCTGGGGATTCGCAGGACCCGATCCGGGTTCAAGTTCCGTTTCCTGCCCACCTTCCTGCATAAACAGGAGGAGGAATCGGCCGAGGAAGAGGATGACGCGACAGAGTACCGCATCGGCGTCTTCCCGTTCGGCGGCTACGTCAAACTCCTGGGCCAGGAAGACACGGGACCCGTCAAGCAGGTGGACGATCCGCGGTCCTTCGTGCGAAAATCGGTGCCGATCCGGATGGCGGTTATCGCCGCCGGCGTGGTCTTCAACGTCATCAGCGCCGCGATCATCTTCATGGTCGTCTTCCTGGTGGGGATCAACCTGACTCCGCCGGTGGTGGGCTCGGTGGTGCCCCGCTCGCCGGCGGCACAGGCTGGTCTGCAGCCGGGAGATGAGTTCATTGAGATCAACGGCAAGAGCAAGGCCCTGGACTTCAGCGACATCGTGATCGCCGCGGCCCTGTCCGGCTCGGACGAGAAGGTCCCGGTCACCGTCCGCCGGGCGGACGATTCGCAATTCGAAACCACGCTCGTCGCCCAGAACCTCGGACGCACGGTTCGCGAGTTCGGGATTGTCGAACCTCAGTGCCTGACGATCGCACGGATTTCCGATCCCGATACGCTGCGCAAGCGAACAGGTTTGGAGCCTGGCGACCAGGTCGTGTCGATCAACGGAACCAAGGTGGATCGCTACTGGCAGTTCGATCAGATCGTGGCTCGGACGCTGACGCCGACGGTCCAACTCGCCGCCGAACGAAAGACCGCCGACGGCGTCCAGACCATCGAGACCAGTCTGCCGCTCGACTGGGCCGCCGCGTTGAACGGAGAAGTCCCCGCCGAGACGGACCTGGGAAATGTCTACTCCCTGGTCCCGCGTCTTCGCGTCATGGGCATCCGCGACGACAAGGACGCCGGCACATCGCAGGAGGACATGAAGCATCTGAGGCCGGGAGACATCATTGTCGCGGCCGGAGACATCGAATACCCCACGTACAAGGAACTCCGCGAGATCACGACGGATCACGAGGGTCAGGCGCTGTCGATCCAAGTGCTGCGATCCGACGCCAACGGCGTCGAGCAGAAGGTTACGGTCACCGTGACGCCCCGCAGGCCCCCGGGCGAGGACCGGGTCATTATCGGCTTCGTGCCCGTTCTGGACGCCCAGCATGCCGTGGTGGCCAAGGCCATCGCGACCGAGGGCAGCCCGACGGCATTGGATATCCCCCGCGGAGCGAAGATCGTCAGCGTCAACGGCAAGGCTGTGGCGAATTTCTTCGATATCATCACGGAAGTTCAGCGTTGGCAGGGACAGTCGGTGACCTTGCAGTACCAGTTCGACGGGGCCGTCGAAGGCGGCGTCACCCTGCCGACAGGGCCCGCGGAACCGACGGTCGCCGTCAAGGCCCAACTGGCCGAAGCGGTGCCGTTCAAGCTGCTGGAGAAGCTCTACCACGCGGACGACCCCATCGAGGCGATCTCGATGGGTTATCGCAGAACGGTGGGGTTCATCGCGCAGACCTATGTCACGCTCGCCCGGCTGCTCAAGGGGCTGATCGGCCCGGACAATCTGATGGGCCCGTTGGGCATCATCACGCTGAGCTATCGGATCGTCGACCAGCAACCCATGGTGTATTACGCGTACTTCCTCGGCCTCATCAGCGCGACGATCGCGGTCGTAAATTTCCTGCCGCTGCCGCCGTTCGACGGTGGATTGATCGTCCTGATGCTGATCGAGAAGATCAAAGGTTCGGCCCTGACGGAGCGCACGCAGGGCTTCGTGGCCTATGCAGGCTGGGCATTTGTGCTGGCGCTGCTGGTTTATGTCACATTCAATGACATCGTTCGCAGTTTTTTCAATAGTTGAGAAGGGGTTACTGCCGATAATATCTCGTAGGACAGTACGTACCACAACCGGAGAAAGGATTTGAAGGTTTAGAGATGTTGGTGAATAAGCGCACCGGCGAGACGCTTTCTCGCGTCGACAAGCCGGCCTACGAGATCATCGAGCCCGCGACCCAGAAGTCGTTGAGCAACGAACAGTATCATCGAGGTCTTTTCAATACGCTCGAGGGCGCGGATGCCGACGTGTACAAGCTCCTCACCCAGGAGTACGACCGCCAGCAGAACACCCTGCAACTGATCGCGGCGGAGAACCAGTGCTCGCGGGCCGTCCTGGCGGCGCTGGGCTCGGTCGTCCAGAACAAGACGACGGAGGGATTCGCCGGCGCTCGCTTCCACGGCGGATGCGAGGTCGTCGATTCCCTCGAAACGCTCGCCATCAGCCGAGCACGGGAGGTCTTCCAGGCCCAATACGCCAACGTTCAGCCCCACTCGGGCACCAGCGCCAATCAGATCGTTCTGATGGCGATCCTCGAAAAAGGGGACCGAATCCTGAGCCTGGCCATGGATCAAGGCGGACACGTCTCCCACGGAGCCCCTGTCGCCATGGCCGGTCGGGTCTTCGAGATCGAGAACTATCACGTCCACCCGGACGATTTCCTGCTCGACTACGACGAGATTCGGGAGAAGGCCCTGCGGTTCCGACCCAGGCTGATCATCTGCGGCGCCACCGCCTACTCGCGAACGATCGATTTCGCCCGGTTCCGCGAGATCGCCGACGAGGTCGGCGCGTACCTGATGGCCGATGTCTCGCACATCTCCAGCCTGATCTCCGCGGGCGTACACCCCTCGCCGGTGGACCACGCCCATTTCACGACGACCAGCACGTACAAGCCGGGCGGCCCCCGCGGTGGCCTGATCCTGATGGGCCGCGATTTCGACAAGCCGTTCCAGGTCGGCAGCAGGACCATCCCGCTGTGGGAACGGATCGAGAAGACCACCTTCCCGGGATTCCAGGGCACTCCCTACCTGAACCACATCGCCGCCAAGGCCGTGTTCTTCAAGGAAATGCTGAGCGACGAGTATCGCACCAGGCAGGCGCGGATCATCGAGAATGCCAAGGCCCTGGCGCAGGAGTTCGTGACCCTGGGTTACGACGTCCTGACCGGCGGCACCGACAATCACATGTGCCTGATCAACGTCGCCAACTTCCGCAAAGGATTGACCGGCCTGATCGCCCAGAAGAGCCTCGAAGACTGCGGCATCATCGTGAACATGAACCGACTGCCCTACGACAGCCACAACGCCCGCATCACCAGCGGGTTGCGGCTGGGCACGCCCATCGTCACGAAGAACGGCATGCGGACCGCCCAGATGCAGGTCGTCGCACGACTGGTGGACGGCGTCCTGACCCACGCTGAGATCCTCAGCGAGAGAGACTATCGGCTCGATACCGCCTTCGCAGAGGGGATTCGCGAGCAGGTCCTCAACCTGTGCGCCAGGTTCCCGATGCAGTAGGACGCCGGTTCACCCTCACCACAGGCGATAAAGGGCCGAATCCTGCGATGGCCTTCCCATCCCGCCGATTTCGCATGCGCAAAAGAGAAGGCCATAAGTTGTTGGCTTATGGCCTGTTGGCTTGTAACCGTATCACCGTGTTGCATCGATCTGTCAGATCGTTTCTCATTCCAGCAGAGGCGGCGGTCGAACCGAGAGCGGATAGGTCCATTTCTGTTGCGACGAGTCAGAGTTGGATCGATCTGTCAACGTGGTTTGAAGGTGTGTTGGCTCGTGGGTCTCGGGATTGTGAACCGCCCGGCCTGGACGGGCGACTTGGCCTCCGGTCGCCAGTCCCCAGTCATCGATCCACAACCCGAGAAGGAAGATTTCCGTGACGACAATCCATGTCTTCATGCATCAATCCTCAAAGATCCACCGTCCGTATCGGCGCACGTCGCCGATTTTCCTTAGTCGATCTGCGCGTCCCTGGAGCCCCTTCCTTCGGGGCTGGTTCCCGCACGATTTGGAGACATTTGGATATCAATGGTGGGAATCGATCTTTCTCGGGCGTGCTCTTCGAGCCGGTCCCGCGGGAAACAGGACACTCGCCTTGCCAATACTGGCAGCGCGGATGACGAAGCGCGAAAAGTTTTTTTGCGCGAGCGTTTTTCTTTGCGTTCTTCACGGGATTTCGGGGGATCCTCGGAATCGCTGGAGGGAAGCACGTCCGAAGCGGTCGTGCAGGGGGAGTTTGTCGCATTGCGGCCTCCGGCTTGAACGCAAACGAGGCGTTCGCTTGTGGGGCTGGACGTTGCGCCCGGGCGTGCAACACTCCTCCATGCTGGTGGCTCCAATGCGTCAAACTCCCGACGCAAAGCGTCGGAATCCGTATCCGTTCATCCCCACAACACCGTGAAGAATCCGATGAGATAGGATAGAGTCAGAGGCAACGGGCGTTCGGGCACGTCGGAGTGGGCTGCGATCTGTCGAACACACGAAGCCCGGTCTCATCCCAGAGACAAAATCGACGTACTGTCACAATTCGAATTCTCTCACAGCCTCAGAGTCCCCAGTCTCGGGAAGCTCACGGTACCGCCGGATCGCTCGCGTCATCTCCGAACATCCATATCGTTAAAATTTAAAATAACGGCTGCCCCCCGAAGTCCCCCTCACGCAGAGACGCGGAGACGTAGAGGGGAGAAAGCCACACCGAAATCGAACAG
>CAZDTD010000113.1:0-12031 GCA_964507995.1 uncultured Pirellulales bacterium
CCGGCGAGCGCCGGCCCGATTCGGTTGGTGCCCCCTCTGAGGAAGACAATTATGCCTGATGCGGGAAGGGAAACAACGATGCGCGTTCCTCTCTTGGGATGGCTGGCGGCCATCTTTTTTGTTATGGGACTGTGCGGAATTCTCCAGGCCCAGGCTGCGGCGGATGCCGATCTCGTCACGCTCGTCGTCGGGCGGTCCACCATCGTGCGCGCGCCCTGGCCGACGGTCCGCGTCGCAGTGACGGATCCGAAAATCGCCGATGTCCAGGTGCTCACGCCGGAGCAGATCCTCGTTCAGGGCCTCAAAGTCGGATCGACCGACCTGATCCTCTGGAGCCAGGACGAGACTCGGACGATGCAGCAGCGGGTTCAGGTCCGCCTGGACCTGGATGCCATCACAGCGACCGTTACGAGGCTCTTCCCCGCCAGCGAACTGAAGATCAGCGATTCCGGCGAGATGCTGATCGTCCAGGGCTTGCTCCGCAGCGCGGATCAGGTCACGCAGCTCAAGGAATACCTCGACAAGCTGAAGATTCCGTATGTGGACATGACGAGCCTGGCCGGCGTGCAGCAGGTCCAGTTGCAGGTCCGCGTGGCCGAGGTCAGCAAGTCGGCGCTTCGCCAGTTGGGGATCAATGCGGTCGGCCTGGACGACGATTTCTTCTTCGGCCAGAAGGTCGGAGCGGTCTCGTCCTCGATCGATATCGGACCCACCGGCACATTGAACAACATCACCTACGCGCTGCCCGAGGACGGCATCACAGCCGGCTCGAGCGTGACCCTCTTCGGGGGCTTCCCGAACGCGGATCTCGAGGTGTACCTCCAGGCCCTCGCGGAAAACCAGTACATGCGGATCCTCGCCAATCCGACGCTCGTCGCCCTCAGCGGCGAACAGGCGGACTTCCTGGCGGGCGGCGAGTTTCCCATTCCCGTGCCGCAGAGCAGCGGCGGCGGCGGGGGTCAGACGATCACCATCGAATACAAACGGTTCGGCGTGCTTTTGAACTTCGAGCCCACCGTCCTGGGCGACGGCGGCATCCGCCTCCGCGCCCTGCAGGAAGTCAGCGAGCTGACCGACGTGGGCGCGTTGCAGATCGAGGGCTATACCGTGCCGGGCCTGACGACGCGACGGGCCGAGACGACGCTGGAACTCAAGAGCGGCCAGTCCTTCGCAATGGCCGGTCTGCTCCGCAGCACGGACTCCGCCATCTCGTCTCGCATCCCTGGCCTGGGGGATTTGCCCATTATCGGACCGCTGTTCCGATCCGTGCGATATGAGAACCAGGAGACGGAACTGATGATCTTAGTGACTGCCTCGCTGGTCGAGCCGATCTCGCTGGCGCAGGCGCCGCCGCTGCCCGGCGTGGCCCACGAGGCGCCGGACGATTGGGAACTGTATGCCGAGGGCCGGCTCGAAGGCAAAGAGCCCGCCCGGCTCGATCCGGTCAGCCGGCAGTGGCTCAAGGACATGGGCCTGGACCAGTTGGTGGGTCCCGGCGCGTGGGACACCTACGAGGAACAGACGTATCCTGAGGCGGCGCGTGCGGCCGAGGCGGGCGCCGAGTCCGCAGTTGGCGCGGACAACAAAGACAAGACTTCGCAATCGAATGTGCACCAGCCGTGGCCGAATCCGGCCGGACTGGCGCCCGAACAACAGTAGAGTCCGTCTGTGATCGGACCTGGATATGGTGAGCGCGAATGCAATCGCTTGTGATGCAGCCGTCGGGAGAGAGAGTGGAAAAGGACGTTCCCATATTATGAAACCGGCAGATATCCTGCTGCTGACCACCGATCCCGAAACGGCGGACACGGTACGCGCAGCGGTGAAATCCGGGGCGGTTCAGGGAACGACCAGTGTCTGCAGGACGATGGTCGAACTCCGGTCGCGACTGGCGAAATCCGTCGATCGGGCGCACCGGGTCGCTGTGATCGATATCGACGCGGACCCGAAGCAGATCCTCTACGACCTGGGCAAGACGATTGCGGGAGACCCCGCCATTCGGGTCGTGGTCGTTTCCCACCAGTTCAATGAGCAGCTCGTGCTCCAGGCGATGCAGGCCGGCGCCAGACACTTTCTGCGAAAGAGCGCCGTTGCCGTCGAGCTGGACACGGTGCTCGGCAGGCTGCTCCTGCACGAGCCGCATGCGCCGACGCAGATGGGCGACATCATCTCCGTGTTCTCGTGCAGCGGCGGCTGCGGGGCCACCACGGTCGCGGTGAATCTCGCGGCCGAGCTTCGGCTGGCCGACGAGCGGTCCGTCCTGCTGATCGATCTCGATCCGCATTACGGGTCCGTCGCACAGTACCTCAACCTCGAAGGCAATTACGGCGTCGCCCACATGCTCAATCGCGAGGACGCGGTGGACAGGCATCTGGTCGAATCCAGCGTGATTCAATACAGCGAGGGGCTCGACGTCCTGTTGAGTCCGGCGGTCGCCGAGGCGGACAAGAACCGGCCGATGAACTACGATCATCTGCTGAAGGTGCTCGACGCCTGCCGCGAATCGCACGGGTACGTGGTGATCGACGCGCCCCGGCTGCCCCGGCAGGCCGCGATGGACCTGGGCTCGGTGAGCCGGATCGCGGTGATCGTGCTTCGACTGACGATCCGAGACGTGAAGTTTGCTAAGGCGATGGTCGAGCTGTTGACCGAGCAGGGCATGACGCCCGATCGCATCCTCCTCGTCGCCAACCAGACCGGCAGGCACGGCACCCCGGTGAAGGCCGCGCAGGTCCAGCAGAGTCTTGGTGTCGACGTGCTGGTTCGCGTGCGAACCGACTGGAAGAAGGCGCTTCGCAGCACCAATTTCGGACAGCCCCTGGCCCATTCGGCCCGGCTTTCGGGCCTGCGACGCGATCTCCGCAAGGTCGCCAGGCAGGTGCAGCAGTGGACGTCGAACGGACGCCTGAAAAAAGGAGACGCATAACCGTGGCTGACAAACAAGGCGAACGGGTCCAAGGCAAAGGCGACGGCGAGACCTCCCTGCAACTGAAGGCGAGGCTCCACCGCAAACTGATCCAGGTGATGAACCTCGCGGAGGCGAGGCGCGTCCCGCTTCAGCAACTGCATTCGCAGTGCGTCGAGCGGGTCGATGTCCTCCTGCGCGAGGAGCGGATTCCGCTGTCCGGGCCGGAAAAACAACAGTTGATCCGCGAGGTGATGGACGAGGTCTTCGGCTATGGTCCGCTGGATGAGTTCCTTCGCGATCCCTTCGTCAGCGACATCCTGGTCAACGGTCCCAACAAGATCTACATCGAGCGTCAGGGCCGGCTCGAGGCGACGGACGCGACGTTCCTGGACAACGACCACCTCATGCGGGTGATCCGGCGGATTGCCGACAACGTCGGCCGGCGGATCGACGAGAGCACGCCGATGCTCGACGCCCGGCTGCCCGATGGATCGCGTGTCAACGCGATCGTGCCGCCGCTGGCGTTGGACGGCCCCTCGGTCAGCATCCGGCGGTTCGGCGCCAACCCGCTCGACATGCAGAGGCTCATCGAGATGGAGGCCCTCAGGCCGGAGATGGCGATGTTCGTCGAGGCCTGCGTCCAGTGCAAGCTGAACGTCCTGATCTCCGGCGGCACCGGCACCGGCAAGACGACGTTCCTCAACGCGCTGTCCCGGTGGATCCCGGGCAGCGAACGAATCGTCACGATCGAGGACGCCGCCGAACTGCAGCTCCAGCAATCGCATGTGGTTCGCCTGGAGACCCGCCCGCCCAACATCGAGGGCAAGGGGGAAATCACGCAGCGCGACCTGCTGCGGAACAGTCTGCGTATGCGTCCGGACCGGATCATCATCGGCGAAGTCCGCGGCGGCGAGGCGCTCGACATGCTGCAGGCCATGAACACCGGGCACGAGGGCTCCATGACGACCGTCCACGCCAACAGCCCGCGCGACGCCCTGCGCAGGCTCGAGAACATGGTCAGCATGGCCGGCCTGAATTTCCCGGTCCATGCGATTCGCGATCAGATCGGCTCGGCGCTCAACGTCCTGATCCACCTGGGTCGCCTGTCCGGAGGAAGCCGCAAGATCGTGGCGATCTGCGAGATCACCGGCATGGAAGGCGATACGATCTGCCTGCACGACTTGTTCCACTTCAACCAGAGGGGCGTCGATGAACGAGGCAATGCTTTCGGCGATTTCGAGGTCTGCGGCGTGCGTCCCAACCTGCTGAACCGGCTCAAGGCGTTCGGCGTGGAGATGCCCCCGGACATGTTCCATCGTCGGATTCTGCCGAAACCGGAGGCGGACGCGACGAAGGAGGCGGCCATGCCGCAGCAGTCGGAAACGCCGCCCAAGAAATGGTCGTGGCGATAATCAACTTGGGACGGGGACAGAGATGACTTCACAGCAACTGTTCAATACGATCGTCATGGTTTCCGTTTTCGTGCTCGTTTTCTCGGGCTGGACGATCTGTGTCCTGCTGTGGCTGGTCCAGTACCTGAGGCGGCGCAGGCTGATCCAGAAGCGGCTTGGCTTCGAACTCGACGAGGAGACGCGCAAGGCCGAAACGCTTCAGTTGTGGCGGGATGAGTGCCAGGCGAGGCGAACCGCCGCCGCCAGGCTCAGAAGAGAGACGCTGAGCGAACGCCTGGAGCGGCTTCGGATCGAGGCGGGCTGGAAGACCCCTGTCGCGGCGGTCCTGTTTTCTGTGGTCGGTGCGGCTGTGCTGGCGTGCGTCGGCACAGTCCTCCTGGGATATGGGTGGATCCTCGGCGCCGGGGCTGCTGCGGCGGTCCTCATCACGTTTCGAGTCGCCACCGTCAAACGCATTAACCATCGCATCGATCTGTTCGAAAGGCAGTTCGTCGAGGCTCTTGGGATTGCCGCCAGGGCCCTGCGCGCAGGCCATCCTCTCGTCGGGGCGTTTCAATCCATTTCGGCCGAAATCGGCGAGCCGGTCGGGACGCTCTTCGGCGAGATCTGCCAGGAGCAGGCGCTCGGCCTCGATCTTCAGGAATCGATTCGACGTGTGGCGGATACGGCGCACAACACCGACTTGAAGCTCTTCGCCACGGCGGTGAGCATTCAGATGACGACCGGCGGCAATCTCGCCGACGTCATGGACAGCCTGACCAGCGTGATGCGGGTCCGCATGCGGCTGAATCGGCGCATTCGGGTCATGACGGCGTCCACGCGCATGAACCGCAACACCCTTCTGGCCGTGCCGGTCCTGCTTTTCGGATTCTTGAACGTCTCGTCGCCGGACTATGTCAGCGTGATGTACACGACGTTCCTGGGCAGGCTCCTGCTCGTGATGACTGTCATTGGGATGCTGTTTGGCGCCTGGGTCATGGCCAAACTTTCGGAGCTGAAGTATTAGAAAGAGGAATCTGGATCCATGTTCCAGCAATGGCTCGAAAACCTGAAGTTGGATGCAATCCGGCCGGAGATCCTCGTCGGCGTGATCGTCTTCGTCGTGGTCATGTTCATTGGCGCGATGATGCTGGCAGTCTACGAACACCGGAGGAAGGCCGTCACCCGGAAACTGGAGCCATCGAACCTCCTGGGCGTCCCTCGGCCAGCCTTCCGAGAATCGCGATTCCTGCGTTTCATCGAGCAGGTGGGCAACTACGTTTCTCACGGCCGCGCCAGCACGAATCTCTGGGAACAGTTGATTCGCGCCGGCTACATGAACCGCGCGGCGCCGGCCGTCTACACAGGCGTCAAAATGCTCCTGCTGGTCGCAGGGATCGCGGTCGGGATGGTTCTCGTCATTCCGTGGGAGGTCAGCGGATCGCGGAAGATTATGATGGTTGCCCTCGGCGGCGCGACGCTCTTTTTCCTGCCCAACATGATCCTTCGGATGCAGGAGAAGAAACGTCGCGATGAGATTCGCCGGTATCTGCCGGACGCGGTCGACCTGCTCGAGGTGTGCGTTTCTTCGGGCATTGGACTGGACATGGCCTGGAACATGGTGGCCGATGAGATTCACCACGTCAGCGTCGTGTTGGGCAATGCGATGGATATCAGCAATTTCGAGATGCATCTCGGCACCAGTCGAACGGAGGCCATGCGCAACATGGCGGTTCGCACGGGGGCCGAGCAGCTCTCCTCGCTGGCCTCCATCCTCGTGCAGAGCGAGCGGTTCGGGACGAGTGTCGCGAGCGCCCTGCAGGAGTTCGCTGCGTGGATGCGGGAAGAACGGCAGTTCCGGGCCGAGGAGGAGGCGGAGAAGCTCCCCATGAAGCTGCTGTTTCCCATGGCCCTTTTCATCTTCCCCGCCATTATGGTGGTTGCCCTCGGGCCCGCCATGATCCACATCACGCGCACGCTGGGGGGGATGTAGGGATAGCCGTCTTTATCGATCGCAATCAGGACTGGAATAGAAGGAGACCGTCAATGAGATTGTATTGTGCAGTGGCAGTTTGCCTGATGTGTGGCGTGTTGGCCGGATGCAGCGAGCAGCAGACCGCGGATCGACAGGACGCCAACCTCGACGCCGAACTGGTGAAGACCGTGAACAACATCGGCGTGGAGAACGCCATCATCGCGCAGCATACCCTGTATCCGTACCATTTCACAGCGAACGCGGAAGAACTCAACGAGCTGGGTCAGCGGGACCTGGTCGTCTTGGCGAAGCACTTTGCCCGGCATCCGGGAGTCCTGAACATTCACAGAGGAGACGTGCCGGACGATCTCTACAACAAGAGGATCGCCCACGTGCTGAGCGGACTGCAGGCCGCCGGCGTGGAGATGGGACGGATGCAGATCTCGGAAGGCATGCCCGGCGGGCCTGGGATGTTGTCTGAGCAGGTCGTGACGATTCTTGATCGCCGGCCCGAGGGTCGTATTACTTCCGCGTCGAGCACTACGGGGACGAGCAGCCGATGAAACCTCAAGGATGGTTCATGCGGCACGGGGCCTGTGCTCTGTGCGGCGTGTTGTACTTTGTGTTCCTGGCCGGTTGCTCCTCGTCGGAGCGGCTGTCGCCTGGCAAGGATGCGCGTCCGAACCCGACGCAGGAACGACTTCCCAAGCCGGGCGATCCGCCGCCCAGCGCCAAGACTCTTTATTCCATGGCCGATATTCTCGCGACACAGGGCAAGGAATCGGCATGCGAGTTTGTCTTGCGCCGATGCATCAGCGAGTACCCGCGATTTGTGCCGGCCTACAACGGTCTTGCCGAGCTCGAGATGCGACAGGGACGGGTGAACGAGGCTGTTGCCGATCTTTCGAAGGCGTTGGAGATCCGCCCCCGGGACCCGGTGCTGTTGAACAACCTCGGCATGTGCCTGCTGGTTCGCCAGGAGTATGCCAAGGCTCTGGATCAGTTCACGAAAGCCGCCGGCGTCGTGCCGGAGAACGAGAAATATCGGGCGAACATGGCAACCGCCCTCGGACTTCTCGGCCGGAACGAGGAGGCTCTGGCCCTGTTGCAGCAGGTCCTGCCGGGGGAGTCTGCCCGAAACAACGCGGAAGTCCTCCGCCGGGCATTCGAGAAACAGACCACTCCGGAGAAGACATCGAGCTGAATCTCGGCATCCAGGACGCCTGGCCTGCCCAATAGCAAAGCCCGAGTCTGTCCCGGCCATTGTCTTACGCTGCAAAACAGTCTCTCCGGCGTTAAAGTCATTCAGTTCTCCAGTCGATGAGCGAGAGGAAACCGTTTTTTTCGATCCGGCCAGACTGAGTGAGGAAGAACATGCAGCAAGAATTGGCGATTCCCGATTCTCCCGTCGAATTCACCTGTCCGAAGTGCGGGGCATCGGCCTTCGAGGTGACCGGCATGAAGCACCAGGTCAATCTGGATATCGATGCCGACAGCGACAGGACCTCATTCATCTCCATGCAATGCCTGTGTTGCCTGCATGAGTTCAACCATGAGATCGATGGCCCCGTGCCTCTGGACGGCTTCGTAGAATCTCAGAAGAACGCCCTGTGCGCGTCACACGGTCAGGACGTTGGCCTGTAGCAGAGCGGTCTTCTCACTCTGTGTTTCCCGGCGTGTGGCGGTGAGCGAGCGCCCGGGCCATGTAGTCGTCGAGCAGTTCAACCTGGGACTCGCCGATCATCTCATCGACGCAGACGCCCTTGTCCTCGCTGGAGATCAACACGCAGCCCAGGAATCCCGGATCGCTGATCCTGACTCTGGGCCCATATTTGCCCTTCAGATCCCGCAAACGGGACCAGTTGTAGTCCAGGTGCGCCAGACGGCAATCGAGATTCACGTCCGCAACGGCGTAATCGAAGTAATTCGTGCTGGAACCGATCGTTTCGCCCAGGGGATTGCGGATCTCGCACGGCAGTCCCGCCACGGCTCCCACGAAGTGGGCCCGGCACGAGTAGGCCCAGTAGGCCTGCATGAGACCGCCGTGGTACATCGATGAGAATACGATCAGGTCCGGCTTGGCCTGGACGTACTTCAGTCGGAGTTCATCGAAGTTCAGGTCGAAACAGATGGCGAACGCCACCCGCCCGAAGTCGCAATCGAAGACCGGGGCGTCTCGGCCACACAAGATCCCGGCCTCCGTCGTTTCCTCAATGACCAGGTGATTCTTGTTGTAGACGCCCGCGAGTTCACCCTGTCGATCGATGAGGACGCTGGAGTTTCGCCACGTCCCGTCCTCCATTTCCCTCGCGGCGGAATAGACGATATAGCAGTGGTTCTTCGCAGCGACCGTGGCGAAGAAGTCTCGCACCTGGTCTTGGCGCACGCGATAGTACGCCAGACGCTGCTCTCGCGAAAGGCCGGCGGGGCGGTCGCACGCCTCCGGAACCACGATGAGGTCCGGCCGGTCCGGCAGGACCTGTGAGAATTCGCGCTGCCAGTGTGCAATCATCTGCCCGACGATCTGCTGCGGATCGGCTTTTCCATCTACCGACAAAGGACGCGGTCCCAAGGTCGCAATCCGTATGTGGCCTCTCTTCTTTGTGTTGTTCCCTTCCTGTCGTGCATCTGGCCTCGTCGACGGCGCCGTCTCTGCATGGTTTGGCTCGGCGACAGGGGCCGGGGTGGCTCCTCGTGCGGAAGCCCCAAGACCAACGGTACACAGCAGGAGTGTCCCCATCAGGAACACGCGCGTTGTGCGTCCGTGCAAATCGAACATGCTCATGGCGATGCTCCTTATTGCGAACCTGCCTGCCCTCGACTCCCCACGCGATTCGTGGCGACCGGACAGCATGGGGATCGTAACGGCCCATCGGTCGCTGTTCAAGACGCGATCCTGCGGACTTCACTGTCGTTTGCGTGCGATCCGCTCGTGGAGCCGATGACCGATTTCTCGCAGGTGAAGTTGTGCGTGCGGGTGTCCGGCCATATGGCCCCTCAGGCCGGACAGGTGGTGGATCGAAGCCAGAGCTGCCACGAGCAGAAGGGCGAACCAGATATTGTCCGGGGCCAGCGGTTGCGCCAGAATGATAGACAAGGCAATCATCAGATGAACCTCCTAAAAAAGAGAGGCTCTTCGACTCTTGGATTCCAAGATGATTATAGCCCAGGCAGCGGTGCCGAGTCAAGCGGATGCGTCGCAGGAAACACGATGGAAGGCCGTTCATTTCGACGAACTTGGCGGCCAGACTCTCACCCAGACCCCGTGCTTCCACTCGCCGGCCTGCCGCGGCTCAATGGGGCCGGGGAAAGGATTGGCCGAATCCCGGGACCGGTCGAAGTAATCGCGGTCGATGCGATACGGCGAGCCGTCGGCCCGTTCGTAGGGCAGATCAGGTCCATGGGCCTTGCCGAGCTGATCGGTCGTCACCAGGCGGCGACGTTGTTGCGTCCAGGCTTTATCCAGTGCGATCCGCAGGTACAGACCCTTGGGTTCTTCGCGCAGGCTGAGGTCCGGATTGACGTCCGGCTGCACGATCGGATCGGACTCGTGCTTCGACGGCTTGGCGCCGTTGAGGAATACGTTGCCGGCCATGAAAACGGGCTGTTTCGCCTCGTCATATGGGGTCAGGCCGACGTTGACGAAGATGTTGTTGTAGTACCGGTCGTCGCCGCTGGGATTGGCAAGCAGGCCGGCCACCTCGGTGGAATGGGCTGTGTGATACGGCGTCAGCCGGCCCTCAGTGTGTATGACCGGCATGACGCCTGCGATCAGGTTGTGCACGTACGCGCCGCCCTGGGAGTTGATCAGGACGCCGTCGGACGAGAGGAGGATGTTGTTGTCCACCAGGAACGGCCCGTGGTTGACCTCCGTGAAGAGATCGCGTCCGTTGTCGTGCAGCAGGTTGCGGGTGACGCGCGTGCCCTGCGCCATCCAGTCCAGCCAGATGCCCAGACACGTGCGATAGATGTGATTCTCCGCGATGACCGTGTCGATCGCGCCGTGGAACTTGATCCCGGCCATCTCCGCTCCGGTGAACAGTCGGCGCATGTGGATGTCGTGGATCGTGTTGCCCGTCACGGTGCAGAAGGCGGCGCCCAGGCTGCCCACGATCCCGGATTGCTCGCAGTGGGCAATTCGGTTGTTGCGAACGATGTGCTGGCCGATGTTGTCTCTGGACCAGCCCCTCTGCAGGCCGCGTTCGATCGTTTTGACGTACCCCTCGGCCGTGTCCTCCGATGTGTTGTCGAACTCGTCGCCGTGCTTGCCGAGGGTAATTCCCGTGCAGACGGAATAGCGGATGTCGTTGTCCTCGATGATCCAGCCCTTGCTCCAGTTGGTGCCGAGCAGGCCGATCTGCTCGGACGTCGGCGGCGACCAGGGCGTCGCTGCGTGCCTCATCGTGAAACCTCGCACGGTGATGTAATTCACGCCCGTTTTCTCGGGGTAGAACACCGATTGACGAACATTGATCTCGACCTCGGCCTCGTTGGGGTTGGCGTCCTTGAACTGGGCCCAGATCGTGGTGGTCGATGCATCCACCCGGGCGAACCACAATCGCACGTCCGATTCATCCTGCGTCTGCGGCGACCGGAACGCCAGGCAGAGCGTCTTGATTCCACTTGCCGGTTTGATCTCCGCGATGAACGTTCGCCACGCCTGCCAGTCGCCCGTATTGGGGATCGAACAGGTCCCCAGAAGCTCTCCTTCCGGCGTGTCCAGGCGAAGCTCGATGATCCCGCCTTGCGTAGCGGACGCGGCGCGAATCGCCACTTGTCCACACGCCTGGCCAAAGTCCACTTGCTCGTATCGAACCCAATCTCCGTGTTCGATCCAGCCGATGCACTCTCCCCCCTCCGTGCACGGAGCCGTCTGGATGCCGTGGTGAGTGGCAAAACGCGTTGCAGGAATCGGTCCCGCGGTTTCGGAGCGACCGCTGGGCCGCAACCAGGCCACGTTGAGCAGGCTCTGGCGGTTTCGCGGCACGTACGATGAAGCCGCGTTCCCGACCGGCGCCAGGACATCCTCCAGTTGGGCCGCCTCGATCAGCCAATGGCCGTTCAAGTACACGGCCCCAGTGTGATGCTGCCGATTCAAGGGAGTGAACCAGTCGCCGCGAATCAAGTCGCTGTACGGATTGAAGGCCCCGAACAGACTGTTGGGGACCGTGGCCTTCCAGGCGTCGTTTTGCGCCTTCTGCCAGCCCTTGACGATCTCGGATCCCTTGACGGTCGCCTGTTCGCCGGGGGCGGCCCGATAGACGATGCGATTGTCGTTGGACGTCCCGCCACGTGGCGGATTGATGCGCTCGCGGTATTCTCCCTGGTGAACCGTGATCACATCACCGGGCCGGGCCAGCTCCGCCGCGGCCGAGATGGTCCGCAGCGGCCGGGCGGCCGAACCGTCGTGGATGTCGTTTCCCTGCGTCGAAACATGATATTCCCTGCCCGAGGACGTGTTCGCCGCGTCCACACGGGCGGTCGACAAGGCGAAACCGATCGCGCCGCACACTCCGACGGAAAAAGCGATTGTTCTCATACGCATGACGAGTGTCCTTGATAAGCTCCCATCCCTGGCCGGGTGGCGTGGAGACGAGTCACTTGCCGAGGTAGATGGATTGGATGTCGTCCTTGGAGACCGTGACGATCTTGACACTGTCTGAATTCGGGTAGGCCGCCTTGACGTCGAGCGAATCCGCGGCGACGTCGTGGATCTGTGCGATGTAGACGATCGTGGGTCCCAGCAGGCGGACCATC
>CAZDTD010000114.1:0-11898 GCA_964507995.1 uncultured Pirellulales bacterium
ATGCAGCCCTTTACGCTCTTGATTAAGCCCTCCGGCTCCGACTGCAATCTCGATTGCAGGTACTGTTTCTACAAGTGCCGGCCGTCGGAGATCGGCCACGGGCGCCAGCGCATGAGCGAGGAGGTCCTGGAGAGGCTCGTGAAAGACTACATGGGCCTGCGGTTTCAACTGTCGGGCTTCGCCTGGCAGGGGGGCGAGCCGACCCTGATGGGACTGGACTTCTTCAAGCGGGCGGTCGAGTTGCAAAAGCAGTACGGCGTCGACGGCCAGGAGGTCGGCAACTCGATCCAGACCAACGGCATCCTCCTGGATAGCGACGACTGGTGCCGTTTCCTTCGCGAGAGCAAATTCCTCGTGGGCGTCAGCGTCGATGGGCCGAAGGGTCTCCACGACCATTACCGGCTCGACCTCGGCGGCCACGGCACCTGGGATCGCGTCATGGCTGCGATCCATCGCATGAAGGACTCCGACGTCGAGTACAACACGCTGACGCTCATCAACCATCTGACCGCGGACCATGCGGACGAGATCTTCGACTTCCTGATCGGGCAGGGCATTCGATACCTGCAATTCATCCCATGCGTGGAGGTGGACCCGCAGAGCGGCCGGGTTGCCGAGTTCTCGGTGACGCCGAAGCAGTACGGCGATTTCCTGTGCCGGGTCTTCGACCGCTGGATGGCGTTTGGTCCGGAGAAGCTCAGCATCCGCGACTTCGACTCGATCCTGAGCCACTGCATCGGTGGTCGGCACACGATTTGCACCTTCGACAGGCAGTGCAGTCAGTACATCGTCGTCGAGCACCAGGGCGACGTCTTCCCGTGCGATTTCTTCGTCGAGCCGAAGTGGCGTCTGGGCAACATCTTCGATACGCCCATCGAGCAACTCGCGGCGTGCGACCGCAAGAAGGCGTTCGCGAGAATGAAGGCGAACCTTGCGAACCAGTGCTTAGTCTGTCGGCATCTGGCGATGTGCCGGGGGGGCTGTATGAAGGATCGCGTTCCGTTCGACAGCAGCAACTACGGTCGGGAGAGCTATTTCTGCGAAAGTTACCGGCAGTTCTTCGACTATGCGATGCCGCGATTCCTGCACGTGGCGGCACAAATTCGCGCCGGCGCCCTTGTCAGACCCGCGCAGTTGACCTAACATAGCGTTGCCGACTTTATTGAAAGGACTATCCATATGGCACAGGTCGATCGCAGAGCGTTCATTGCAGGTTCCGTCGCGGCGCTGGCCGGGGGCAGCGCAACGGGCTGCGCCACGCAGAAGGCGTCCGCGTCCGAACGGAAGTCACGGCGTCCGAATCGGATCGCCGTTGCGACGTATTCCTTCTGGCAGTTCAAAGAAGGGCAAAAGATGCCCATCGAGAAGTGTATCGACGAGGCCGCTCGCATGGGGTTTGACGGCGTCGATATCCTGCTGCGACAGATCGACGGCGAGCCGAATGTGGACAATGCCTACTTGCAGAAGCTCAAACGCCATGCGCTGACCAACGGCCTGGACCTGTGCAATCTGTCCACCCACCAGAGTTTCGTCTCGCCGGACGAGGCCAAACGCCAGGAGAACATCGATCTGACGATTAAACAGATCGAAATCGCCTACCGGCTCGGCATCCCGATCATTCGCGTCAACACGGGACGATGGGGTACGAGCGGCAGCTTCGATGAACTCATGGCCCATCGCGGCATCGAGCCCGTCCTGGAAGGTTACACCGAAAACGATGGCTTTAAGTGGGTGATCGACTCCCTTGAGAAGTGCCTGCCCAAGGCCGAGGAGTGTGGCGTTGTTCTGGGCTTGGAGAATCACTGGGGTCTGGCGAGGACGCCGGAAGGCCTGTTGCGGATCGTCAACGCGATCAATTCGCCCTGGCTGCGGGTCCTGCTCGATACGGGGAATTTCCTGGAAGACCCCTACGACAAGCTGGAGATGTGCGCACCGCAGACCGTCTTCATGCAAGCCAAGACCTACTACGGCGGCGGCCTTTGGTACACGCTCGACCTCGACTACGAACGAATCGGCAGGATCATGAAGAAGGCCAACTACCAGGGCTACGTCTCCCTCGAGTTCGAGGGTAATGAGGACTGGCATACGGCCATTCCGAAGGGCCTGGCCCTGCTGCGAAAAGCCTTCAGTTGAAGGCCGTCGCCGGCGTGACAACAAGTTGCAGCGGTTCTCGTGACAGGAGGTGTCCGATGCACAGATCGATCCTCGTCTCCCTCGTCGTGGTCGTGGTTTCGTTGGCCGTCGCAAGGCCTTCTATCGCGGTCGCTGCGGCGGCGCCCGAACCGGTCAAGACGCTGGCGATTGGCGCCAAGGCCCCCGATTTTGCGATGCTCGGGGTGGATGGGCGAACGCACCGGCTCGCCGAGTACGGCCAGGCCAGGGTCCTCGTCGTGGTGTTCACCTGCAACCACTGCCCGACGGCCCAGGCCTATGAGAGTCGGATCGCGAAGCTGTCGGCCGACTACAAGGATAAAGGCGTCGTCCTGGTCGCAATCTCGCCGAACGATCCGAGAGCGGTTCGTCTGGACGAGCTGGGCTATACCGACGTGAGCGATTCCTTCGCGGATATGAAGGTCCGCGCCAGGGACAGGGACTTTAAGTTCCCCTACCTCTACGACGGCGACAAACAGGCGGTCTCCCGGGCGTATGGGCCGGTCGCGACGCCGCACGTCTTCGTGTTCGACGCGGACCGCAAGCTGCGTTACGTCGGCCGGGTGGACGACAACGAGCGGGACCCCAACGCGGTCAAGTCCCACGACGCCCGTAGCGCGGTCGAGGCCCTGCTGGCCGGCAGGCCGGCGCCCGTTGCGACGACGAAGCCTTTCGGCTGCTCCATCAAGTGGTCCGACAAGCGGGACTCGGTCAAACAGGCGTTTGCGAAGTGGGCCGAGGAACCCGTGACTTCAAGCACGATCGGGCTGGAAGAGGTCAAGACGGTCCTCAAGAACGATACGAACAAGCTCCGCCTCGTCAATCTCTGGTCGCTCGGCTGCCCGCCGTGCGTCGCGGAGTTTCCGCAGTTGGTCGAGATCAACCGCATGTATCGCGGGCGGGACTTCGAGATGGTGAGCATCAATCTCGACGGTCTGAGCGGTCGGGGCAAGGCGCACCAGTTCCTTCGGGGCAAGGAGGCCTCGTTCACGAACTACATGTACAACGGCGACGCCTCCGCCCTCGTCAATGTGATGAACCCGAAATGGCCCGGCGTCATTCCATACACCCTGGTCATCAAACCCGGCGGCGAGCTCCTCCATACGCAGATCGGGATGATCGAGCCGCTCGAGATGAAGAAGATCCTCGTCGGTTACCTCGGGCGGACGTACAAATAGGCCGCCATCCATCCCCAAATGGTGAACGCCAAATCCCCGTTGCAATCGGGCGGTTTGGGCGTTAGAGTACCGGCGCGTATGACAGTGGAATCCATGGCGTCTGCACGAGCGGGAGAATTGCCCGCCGTGCCTGTGGGGTTTGGAAGATGGCGGAACATGTGCCGACGCGCGACGAGGCGTTTGCCCTGCTGAGGCAGTATAACAAGAACGAGGCCCTGATCAAACACGCCCTGGCGGTTGAGGCGGTAATGCGGTTCTGCGCCCGCAAACGCGGCCAGGACGCGGATCTGTGGGGCGTAATCGGCTTAGTCCACGACCTGGACTACGAGCAGTTCCCCGACCGGCACTGCCACAAAAGCGCCGAAATCCTTCGGGAACAGGGCTGGCCCGAGGAATTCGTGCGGGCCGTGATGTCGCACGGATGGGGAATCTGTACGGACGTCGAGCCGAAGAGCGACCTGGAGAAGACGCTGTACGCGATGGACGAGCTGACCGGGCTCATCGCGGCCACCGCGCTGGTTCGGCCCAGTCGGAGCGTCCTGGATATGGCGGTCAAGTCGGTGAAGAAGAAATGGAAGGAAAAGTCGTTCGCCGCAGGGGTCAACCGCGAGGTCATTGAGAAGGGGGCCGCCATGCTCGGCGTCGATCTGAACCAACTGATCGAGGACGCCATCGCGGGCATGCGGGAAGCGGCCGAGGAGATCGGTCTGAAGGGCGACGTCAATGCTCAGCAACTGTGAAGGGATTGGTGTGAGACACGAGGGATGGACAACCGCCAGACGCGGCACGCGCGTCGGAGTTGCAGCAAGGTCGCAAAGTCGCAAGGTTGCGGATGTTTTGTCGTTTCCGCCCGTTCTCACCTTCTCACCTTCTCGCCTTCTCGCCTTCGTTTTCCTCTGCGTCTTCCTTGCCGGCTGCGGCGGTGACAGGAAGGGGACCCTGACGGATGCGGAGATTCGGGAAAAGACCTACGCGCCGCTGCCGACCCAACCGGACGAGATCCGCATCGGCGGCGAGGTCATCACCTGCGAGGATGTGATGATGTCCACGCTGGATGAGGACGTCGACGAAGGCCCCACTGTGAAGGAGAAGCTCGAACAGCGGGCGAAGGAAGTCCCGTTCGAGCAGTTTCTGGAGGAGACCCGGCCTGTGATTCGCCAGCGTCTCAATCGCAACATCATCACGCGGATCGTGCTCGCAAAACGGGCAAGACGCCAGCTCGGGGACAAGTCCGACGAGGCGTTGGACAAGATGGCCGAGAAGGAGCTTCGACGGTTCATCTTCGAGGAGCATGCGGGCAACGGCGCCGAGGCCGATGCGGCCCTGCAACGGCGTGGTATGAACCGGACTACGTTCAAGGAACGCAGGAAACGGGACATGCTCGCCCAGTACGTGGTGGATTCGAAACTCCGCCGGACCCGGCCGGTCACGTACAGCGAGATCGTCGCGAAGTACGACGCGGTCAAGGATACAGAGTACCTCCAGGAGGGCATCCTCCAGTTGCGGCTGATCGATATCGACGTCGCCAGGGTCCCGCTCGATGATGCCAACGACGACCCCGGCCTGAAGGCGAAGCAGATAGCCCAAGATCTGCGAAAGAGGATCGACGCAGGCGAGGATTTCGCGGAGCTGGCGAAGCAGTACTCGAACGACCCGCGCAGCGCGCAAGGCGGTCTGCTGAGTCCGAGGGCGCCGGATGCCTACGCGGCGCCGTACGACGTGCTCGCGCAGAAAGCCAGGGAGATGAAACGCGGCGACGTGGCGGGTCCCATCGAGACCGCCGGGCATTGGTTCCTCATGAAGGTGGAGCTGAAACAGGACGAGGGATACAAACCCCTGGAGGAAGTCCAGGGCCAGGTGCAGGAAGAAATTCTGCGGGATCGTCGTCGGGCGGCGCTCGAAGAGCTGGAGGCTGAGATCACCCGGCAGGCTGCCATTACCGATACAACCCAGTTCATCGACCTGTGCCTGGAGAAGGTCTATAAACAGGCGCGATCCGCGGCCGGCGAGGCCTCGGGCACGGAGTAGACGCCCTGGGACTCGGACCTTCCGCGCATCCTGAGTCCCGCGTCGTGGATTCATAACTATGGAAATCATCGCACACGGCATCGACCTGGTGGACTTCCCCCGTATCGAGGAGATGATCGAGCGGCATGGAGAGCGGTTCGTGAATCGCGTCTTCACGGCCGCCGAGCAGAAGTACGCCAATGCGCACAGGAACTCCGTGGAGAAATACGCCGGACGGTTTGCCGCCAAGGAGGCGATTCTCAAACTCGTGGGCACCGGTTGGCGCGGCAAGATCGCCTGGACCGATGTCGAGGTGGTGAATGACCCGAGCGGCCAGCCTGTGGTCCGTCTGTCGGGCGAAGTGAAGGAAATCGCTGAAAAACTGGGCATCCGGCAGATCAGCATCAGCATCACGCATACCGCCAATTTCGCGATTGCCTCGGCGGTCGCGTTGACTCAATCGAATGGGAATCAATAGTTTCGACTGTATCGTTGTGGGCGCCGGCCACGCGGGCATCGAGGCCGCCCACGCCGCGGCCCGGATCGGGGCTCACACCTGCCTGATTACGCTCAGCAAGGCCACCATCGGCAAGATGAGCTGCAACCCGGCGATTGGCGGTCTGGCCAAGGGACAGATCGCCCGCGAGGTCGATGCGCTCGGCGGACTCATGGGCCTGGCGACCGACGCCACCGGCATCCAGTTCCGCATGCTCAACCGCTCGAAAGGACCGGCGGTCCAATCCCCGAGGGCACAGACCGACAAGTACGCGTACCAGGCCTTCATGCAGGCTCGACTGGAGGAGACGCCGAACCTGACGATTGTCGAGGCGATGGCCTCGGAGGTCCTCGTGCAGGGTACGCAGGTCTGCGGCGTCCGATGCGCCGACGGCGTCGCGCTCTCGGCTCCTGCTGTGATCCTGACGACAGGCACGTTCCTTCGCGGCATCATGCACATCGGGACCGAGCAGTTCCCGGGCGGGCGACTGGACGAGCCGGCTGCGAACGACCTGTCCGCGAGCCTCGAACGCCTCGGCCTGGACCTCCGGCGGCTCAAGACCGGCACTCCCGTCCGGCTCGATGCGAGCACCGTCGATCTGGACAAGCTGGAAGCCCAGCAGGGGGATTCGGACCCCGCGCCGTTCTCCTTTCTCAACGACCGGATCGACCGCCCGCAGGTCCCATGCTGGATCACCTACACGAACGAGCCAATTCACCAGCTCATCCGCGACAACCTGCATCGGGCGCCGCTGTACACCGGCCAGATCAAATCGGTTGGGCCGCGATACTGCCCCAGTATTGAGACAAAAATAATCCGCTTTGCCGACAAGGGCTGCCACCAGGTCTTCCTGGAGCCGGAAGACGAGGCCTGCACGACGATCTACTGCAATGGAATCAGCACGTCGCTGCCGAAGGACGTGCAGGAACAGATGCTCCAGCTCATGCCTGGCACGGAACGCGCCCGGATCGTCCACTACGCCTACGCCATCGAGTACGATTATTGTCCGCCGGTGCAGTTGCAGCCGAGTCTGGAGACGCGAAAGGTCGCAGGCCTGTTCCTGGCCGGTCAGATCAACGGGACCAGCGGTTACGAGGAGGCCGCCGGGCAGGGGATCGTCGCCGGGATCAACGTCGCTCGCAGGCTCCAGGGCAAGGAACCTGTCGTTTTGCGTCGCGACCAGGCCTATATCGGCGTGATGATCGACGACCTGCTCACGAAAGGCATCGACGAACCGTATCGGATGTTCACCTCGCGGGCCGAGCACCGCCTGTCGCTTCGTTCGGACAACGCCGACAGGAGGCTGACGCCCCTTGGGATATCGGTTGGTCTCGCGCAGCGGGATCGGCAGGCCCGATTTCAGAGCAAGCTCGACGCCATCGAGCGGCTCAAATCGTATCTGAAGAGCACGCGATGCGAAGGCGTGACGCTCTGGGACCTGCTCCGCCGGCCGGATGGGGAAACGCACGAGGCCGTTCGCAGGGCGTTCGAGGAATCCTCAGACTGCGGCCGCGAGGTCCTGGAGGCGATCTCCATCGATGCCAAGTACGAGGGCTACCTCGCCAAACAGGAGCGAATCGCCGCTTTGCAGCACGGCCTGGACAGCAAGAGAATCCCGGCCGACGTGGACTACGACAGGATCGAGCACCTCCGCGCCGAAGCGAAGGAAAAACTGATCGCCTTCAAGCCCGCCACGCTCGGCCACGCCTCGCGACTGAGCGGCATCACCCCCGCGGACATCACCGTTCTGCAGGTGTACCTCAAGAAGAAGGGGGATTAGCTGCAAGCCTCGTCCAGGGACACCAGACGTCGCTATTTCAATCACTGGACGCATAGCCGGGAGTTGTGTACGCTGTGTCGATGCTGGATTTATCGGATAATGTCTACAATTGTGGTCTGTCTCGCGATGAGCCGAAGTTCAAGCTCTGGCGGTCGGCCGGGCTGATGCTGACGTACAAGTGCAACGCGGCCTGCGAGTTCTGTTACTATCATTGCTCGCCCGAGAAGGGTGGGCTCATGCCGGTCGAGACGTGCCTGGCGGCCTGGCGGTCGCTCAAGGCCATCGCCGGCGACTCGGCCAAGGTCCACCTGACCGGCGGCGAGCCCTTCCTCTACTGGGATCACCTCGTCGAAATCCTCCGCAAGGCGGCCGAGCAGGGCCTTGGACCGGTCGACCAGATCGAGACGAACGGCTTCTGGGCCGCGGACGAGCGGCTCGTCACGGATCGTCTCGCGATTCTCACGTCGCTGGGCGTCCAGCGGCTCAAGATCAGCGCAGACCCCTTCCACCAGGAGTACGTGGACGCCGAGCCGGTGGATCGACTGGCCTCGATGGCGGCCGAAATCCTCGGGCCCGAGCGGGTCATGGTCCGCTGGGAGGAATACCTCGACGAGCCGGCCGACATCCGACGGCTGACGCAGGCCGAACGCGACCGGGCGTACGTCCTGGCCTATCAGCAGTATCCCTTCCGCTTCACCGGTCGGGCGGCGGGACACCCGGCCCATCTGCTCGCCTCCATGCCGGCGGGGGACCTGGTCCACATGAACTGCCTGGCCGGTTTCCTCGGGGCCAAAGGAGTCCACATCGACCCCTACGGCAACGTCTTTTCCGGCACATGCAGCGGCATCATCCTGGGCAACGTCAACGAGACGCCGCTCGAAGAGATGTGGAAAGCGTTTCGGCCCGCTGGCGACGGCCCCGTCGGAATCCTCTGCGAAAAGGGCCCTTGTGGCTTGCTCGATGAAGCGAAGGGGCTCGGTTACGAAGAACTGCCCGCCTACGTGGCCAAGTGTCACCTGTGCACGCACGCGCGTCAGTTCCTCTTCGAAAACGGCCTGTGGCAATCCGTCCTCGGACCGGCCGACTGCTATGCGTGACTACTTCGACGCGTCGATGGCGTCCTTGAGGTTGAGCGTGCCCTCGTAGAGGCTCCGGCCGACGATCACGCCGGCGACGCGGATGGGGACGAGCTTCTTGATGTCGGCCGCTTCCTTGACGCCGCCGGAGGCGATGACCGGCGTCTTGACCGCATCGACCAGCGCCGCGGTTCTCTCGATGTTCGGACCGCTGAGCATGCCGTCCTTGCTGATGTCGGTGTAGATGATGGCCGCCAGGGGGAGCTTGTCGGCCCGGGCGGCGAATTCCAGCAGGGGCTGGCTGCTGTCTTCGAGCCAGCCGTGCGTGGCGATCATGGACCCGCGGGCGTCCAGGCCGAGGACGAGCCGGTCTTTGAACCGCAGCGCCATGTCGGAGAACCACTCGAAATCGCTGACGGCCTTGGTCCCGATGATGACCCGGGTGACGCCCATGTCGAGCAGCTCGCGGATGGAGGCCTCATCGCGAATGCCGCCGCCGACTTCGATCTTGAGCAGGCCCAACTGGGCGATCTCGGTGATGCTCTGCGTGTTCATGGGCCTGCCGGCCTTGGCGCCGTCGAGGTCCACGATGTGCAGCCATCGCGCGCCGTCCGCGTAGAACCGTCGGGCTTGCTCCGCCGGATCGTCGTTGTATGTGATCTGTCGGTCGTAGCACCCCTGGAGCAGCCGGACGCATTTGCCGTCTCGCAGATCGATGGCTGGGATCACATCCATGAGTCAGACCCTTTGCAATTGACTATTCTTTGTTCACGATTTACTATTCGGCCTCGAACCCAATCGTAAATGGCGACTGGGGAGTTGTAAATCATAAAAACCATCGTTGGAGGTCGATCATGATCGGAAGGCATCATTTTTTCGCCTGGATTCTCCTGGTGGCGTCTGCGGCGTTCGGGCCCCTTCACGCGGCCCAGAGAGCCCGGCCGGTCGTGCTCGACACGGACATCTGCGACGACATTGACGACACGTGGGCCCTCGCTGCGTTGTTGCGGTCGCCCGAGCTGGACTGCAAGCTGGTCGTGACCGCGGTGGGCAACACGGAAGCCAAGGCCAGGGTCGTCGCCAGGTTCCTGGATCGCGTCGGGCGGGCCGATATCCCCGTCGGGATCGGCGTCGAGCAGGGTCGGGGTTCGCCTCGGCAGGTCGCCTGGGCCCGGGAGTACGATTTGGCCTCCTATCCGGGCAAAGTCCACAAGGACGGCGTGCAGGCCCTCATCGATACGATCATGAACTCCCCGGTGCGAGTGACTCTGATCGCGTTGGGCCCACTGCCGAATGTTGCGGAAGCCCTCCGACGCGAGCCGCGGATCGCCGAAAAGGCGGACTTCGTCGGGATGTACGGCAGTGTCTTCGTCGGTTACGGCGGCAGGAACGAGCCCGACGCGGAGTACAACGTCAAACAGGACGTCGAGGCGGCCCAGAGGGTTTTCACCGCCTCCTGGCCCATGACGATCACGCCGCTGGACACCTGCGGCCTGGTCAACCTGGGCGGCGAGAAGTATCAGAAGGTCCTCAAGAACGACAGCGTCCTGACCGGGACCCTGCTCGATAACTATCGCCAGTGGTTCCGCGACGGTTTCCGGGACCGCAAGGACCTCAGCGAAGCGGAGGTCGCCCGCGAGGTGGACGCCAGGCTCAACAGCAACAGTACGACGCTCTTCGACACGGTCGCGGTCTACCTGGCGGTGACGCAGGACCTGGCCGAGATGAAGGAACTGCCCATTCGCGTCACCGACGACGGCTTCACCAGGGTCGAGGAGGACGCCAGGAAGGTCCGGTGCGCAGTCGCGTGGAAGGACCTTGGCGGATACGAGGACTGGCTCGTGGAGAGACTGACGAAGAATTGACGATGGATGATTGATGATTTGATGGCGAACGACGTTCCTCACATCGTAGTGGTCGGCAGCTCGAACATGGACCTGGTCGTCAAGTCGGTCCGGATTCCGGCGCCCGGCGAGACGATCCTGGGAGGCGACTTCCTCATGGTCCCCGGCGGCAAAGGGGCCAACCAGGCGGTGGCCGCGGCCAGGCTCGGCGCCCGCGTGCATTTCGTCGCCCGGCTCGGCAACGACCTGTTTGGCCGCAAGTCCCTGGAAAACTTCCGCTTAGGCGGGCTGGACGCGACGTACGTGTCGCTGACGTCCGATGCCCCCTCGGGCGTCGCGCTGATCACCGTAGACGAGGCCGGCAACAACGCGATCGTGGTGGCCCCCGGCGCCAACGCGAGGCTCTCGCCCGACGATGTTCGGCGGGCCGAGACCGAGATCCGATCCGCCGGAGCGGTCGTTGCACAACTCGAAGTGCCCCTGGCGACGGTGCAGTGCGCCGCGGAGATTGCCTGCAACGCGGGCGTTCCCTTCCTCCTCAATCCGGCTCCCGCGCGGCCCCTGGATGGATCGCTGCTGGGCAAGGTCGCTGTGCTGACGCCCAACGAGAGCGAGGCCCAGATCCTCACGGGGATCGAGGTGGTCGACGACGACGCGGCCCGCAAGGCGGCCAGGAAGCTGCTGGAGGCCGGCGCCAAAGCGGTGATCATCACGATGGGCGCCAGGGGCTTCCTGCTGGCCGAAGGCGGCGCGACGGAATTTGTCCCTGCGAGGAAGGTCAAGGCGGTCGACGCCACCGCGGCGGGCGACGCCTTCATGGGCAGCCTGGCCGTCAGCCTGGCGCAGGGCCAGAGCCTTCGCGAGGCGGCGCTGTTCGCCAATCGCGTCGCGGCGTTCTCCGTGACCCGCCTGGGGGCCCAGACCTCGATGCCCACAAGGCAGGAATTGGACGAGTTTATCGCAGCAAATGCTTGAGATTTTGAGGAGAATGAACAAGATGGCGAATGCGAGACGAGGGATGTGGCAGGGAGTGACGATGCTCCTGCTCGCGGTTGCGGTTCTGATGGGCGGGTGCAGGAAGAAGGACGACAGGCCCAGGGTGGTTCTCCTGATGAAGTCCCTGGCGAACGAGTTCTTCAAGACGATGGAGGAAGGGGCGCTGGCCCACCACGCGCAGCACGAGAACGAATACTCGCTGAAGGTGGTGGGCATGAAGAACGAGACGGACGTGGCCGAGCAGGTTCGCAACGTCGAGCTGGCCATCGCCCAGGACGTCAACGCGATCGTCATCGCGCCGGCCGATTCCAAGGCCCTCGTCTCGGTCTGCAAGAAGGCGATGGACGCCGGCATCATCGTGGTCAACATC
>CAZDTD010000115.1:0-4062 GCA_964507995.1 uncultured Pirellulales bacterium
AGGACGGCTACCGTTCCACGACGACCGTCAAGCTGGCCATGATCGCATACCAGGTCGGAGCCCGGATCGCATGGGACGAGAAATCCGAGCAGCTCGTCGGCAATCCCACCGCAGCGGCCCTGCTCAAACGCCCCTACCGCACTCCGTGGAAACACCCGTACCCAGGCTGAGAGATCGGGCGAAAGATTCGCATCGCCAAACAAAAGACCTGAGCGCTACCAGGAATACAGAACACCCAGCAGGAGGGAGGCCTCATAGTTGTCGTCCACGATGGGGCTGTCCGTAATCTCGCTATCCAGCCACTCGTACTGCACGGCGCCGAGCAGGCTCCATCGCTCCGTGATCTTGCGCCGCACGGCCAATCGGAGATATGGGTCCAGGGCGTCGTCGGCCTCGTACGCCGGACGCGACACCCGGGCGTCAAACCGGACCTCGTCGGCCTCGACGCCGTAGTAGTAATCGACGAGATTGTCGCTTTTGTACCGCACGCCGACGGAGGGGATGAAGGTGAATTCCGCCTTCTCGAAAAGAACCGTGTAGCTGAAGTCCAGTTCCTGCCCATCGTGCCTGCCGAACAGGTCGGTCACACCGCTGACGGCGAAGAGTCCCACACCTGTCACCCAGTTGACGGCGACGCCGCCATCCACGGACCAGTC
This sequence comes from uncultured Pirellulales bacterium, assembly GCA_964507995.1. Lineage (GTDB taxonomy): Bacteria > Planctomycetota > Phycisphaerae > Sedimentisphaerales > Anaerobacaceae > PLanc-01. Next base: position 657 of record CAZDTD010000115.1, read on the forward strand.
GCGATCGCGCATCCCGCCCAGCTCCGAGCTGTCGTCCTCCTCGTAGCCGTCGAAACGCGGCTGAATCGTCGGACCAATCGACAGGCCGTCGAGCTTGAACAGCCAGTATCCCACTGCAATGCCGCGGCTGTACAGGCGGTTCCCTTCGTATGTGAATAGAGGAACTGGATACACGCGGCTGTCCGAGCCGACGTAGGATTGTGAACGAACCATCGCGCCGGCGCCAACGCGGATCGACGGCTTGTCGCTGGCCATCGTATCCGTCTGGGCCCCCTGGCAACAGGTCGTCACCATGAACAATTCAACCGTCAGAAACGTGCCAAGCCTTGCGTGCATTATTCTGTCCCACAAGCATCACGATATCCCTTGCCCTGCGTCGGCAACTCAACGCCAAACGTGCGGAAGATGATACCGCCGGGGACATGGAAAAGCCAAAAGGATTCTCGATCAACAGGCCCGTTCACGGAATCGCGGCGGTCTCGACCAGTTGCCCCATGGAGTTGTATGCCCCGAGCGTCCCTCCGACGACACCTTCCGGCAACGACGCCTCCCAGGTGGTCCAGTCCTTCCACGTGGGCGTCAGGATTGCATCGGTCTCTAAGTGGCGAATCTGCTGGACCGTGATCCAGCCCTGGCCGGCGAGGGTCTGGCCGTTTCTCGTCAGGACGGCAAACGGGACCTGGGCCGGCACGGCGGACAGGACCTGCGACATCGCGTTGGCGTGCCGGCTGTTGATGTAGTTCAGCCAACTGCTCCAGGGCTGCTCGGGCAACAGCCTCGCGTACTGCGAAGCGAAGCGAGCCATGTACTCGCGGTTGAAGCTCACCGACAGGAAGTCGTACACATCCCCATAGAAGGCCCGATTCCAGGCGAATGTCTGCGTCAACATTTCAAGCGTGGAATTGGACTTGAGGGACATGCCCCCGTTGCAGTAGTCGAGATCGTGCAGGAAGAACACCATCCGGTCATCGGTCGGACGATGGTAGAACAACGCGTTGTGCTGAGAACGACTGATCCAGTTGTCCGAGACGCCGTAGGCCGAGCCGATGGCGAAGGCGCGAAGCCAGGAGGGGACATCGAGATATTGATCTGCCGCCTGCGCGAACGCTGAACCGTTCATCCGAAGGACCTGCGTCATCCGGATGATGGGGGTGTAGTTGTCCTGGGCTCGATTGTTCTTGATCAGGAAGTGATGGCGGTACTTCTCCTTGTCTTCGCCGAGATAGGCCGAGACATCGAGGCCCTGAACGCCGCCGCCCTCCTGCGGGATCTTCAGACCTTCCGGATCGCCGCCCACGGTTTCCGTCAACGGATAGACCAGCTCGTACTCGAACAAGGTCCCGTCGCCGCCTTTGTCGCCGTAGGCCTCCTCGCAGTACAATCGCTCATACCGGGCCATCTGGACTTCCACGCCGCTGCTGTGCTGGTCGCCGGGGGCGATGAGGTAACCGAGGTCGTGATACTTGGAGAAGCCGCCGTAGCGGTTCATGGCCGCGTGCAGCAGCATCTCCTGCTGGCCGACATCCTGCCCGTTCGAGCGGTCGAAGGAAATCTTGTCGTGGACGCCTCGGAACGGATGCTCGGGACTCAACGAGACGGAGAAGCCCACGCGGTTCGTCTTGGGACGTCCGTGTTCGCTGCTCTTGATGTGCACGCCCACGTCGTAGTAGGCTTCCCGTTCGTTGTAGATCAGCGTAGCGCCGACGCCTTCGTTGCTCATCAGGTTCGTCGCAGCGTAGAGGAAGTTCCGCTGCTCGCTCCGCATGACAATGCGGTAGTTGTGGACCCCGGTCGTGCGGGCCTTGCCGTCGTCGACTCGGTATTGGGCGAAACTGTCCGGGCCGGCCGCAGGACACCACGTCCTGTATCCCTGGGAGTCGATGGCCTCGACATAGAACTGGACCAGGGCTCCCATGGCGTGCGATGGAATCCAGCCTTCATATCCATCAGCGGTCGCATCCATGGCCACGGACCGCCAGGAATACCCTTCCTGGCGGTACATGATGGTCATTGCGAGGATGCCGTCGGGGTCCTGTGCCCGGACTGTCACGAGGGCGCGGTCCCGCATCGAGGGCGTCGCCGGTTCGTGACGCAGGCCGCTGCACGTCGGGCCGATGTTCGGTTCCCATCGGCTGTTGCGACGGCCTGGGGTTCCGGTCTGCTGTGGCACAGGCAGGACCGTCGTCAAGGGCAATCGGTTGAAGAACAGACGCGTATTCAGCAATGGCGACCCGGCCACCCAGCGGGCGCGGAATCGAATCTCGTACTGCTGACCGTTCTGGATGGATCGCCCGTCCGCCAGGGTCGTCTCGGCGTGGTTGTGCATGTGCTCGGTGGGCCCGGTCGCGACGAGACGCAGGACGGGATTGGCCGGATCTTCCGGGTCGGGCTCGACCTGCGAGTGCTGGTGATTGCCGATGATCCGCCAGGCGGCGGCCCCGTTCGAGAAAGCGCCGTTCTGCAGCAGGTCGACCGCGGCGCCGTCCGGGTCCTCGATCACGCGCAGATCGTCGATCAGGATCTCGCCTTCGTACAGGAGTCCCATGACGAACTCCTTGTACAGGTTGTCGTTGCCCACCGGACTGCTCCCAGCGGTCCTGCGATAGGAGAATTCCTGCCAGGCGGTCCGCGAAGACTCGTCGCTGGCGGCCCACGCGGAGCCGACGTTGTTGTCCGCGCGGGGGTCGATCAGTTCCAGACTGCACCCGCCGCCGTCGGCGTAGCTCGGCCAGGAGCCGCCGTCGTAGTAGAGGACTCGGTCCACAGGATTGCCGAGGACATCCGCCAGGACGATCATTTCACCGGAGTTGGAGAGTTTGCCCGAGAAATCGCCCACAATCGCGACATCGGGATAGACCTCCGAAAGATAGTTCGCATCCTGGGCGATCACAAGGTAGCCGTCGGGTTCCAGCACGGTCCCCTCGGGAATCACGAAACTGATCCCCCGGCTCAGCCCCCAGCCGGAGAGATCGACCGGTCTGGTCCCCTTGTTGTACAGTTCGATCCAGGTTGGAGAATCCGCATCCGAGTAAGACGGCTCGGGTTCCTCGACCTTCTCGGTCGCTTCCAGCTTGGGCTGGATCAGGAAGTCGGTGCTCGACAGGCCGTAATTCAGGCCCTGGATGGTGAGGATATTGCTCCCCGGCTTCAGCCTGTCGAGACTGGCGGAGACGTCGATTGCCTGGAAGACGACCGCTTCGGAATCGTCGTGGGGCACAGGCGCAGCGGCGTTCCAAGCCAGCTCGTCCGGGGCATTCGCTCGGGCGATTTCGACGCCGTTGAGCCACGCGACGAAGCCGTCGTCGTAGCGCATCGACAGGGTCAGCGCCTCGAACCGGCTCGGATCGTTGACGTCGAACGCGATCCGTATGAAGACCGAGGTCTGGACGTCGCGCATCGCGATCGT
>CAZDTD010000115.1:4162-5870 GCA_964507995.1 uncultured Pirellulales bacterium
CGTCGAACGCGATCCGTATGAAGACCGAGGTCTGGACGTCGCGCATCGCGATCGTGTTCGTGCCGATGTAGCCCTCGTACCCCGCGCTCGTCTCGTAGCCGATTCCGGTCGTGCCGGTCATCCAGTCGGAATCGTCGTAGGGCTCGGCCCCTCCCCTCCAGGTGGAACGGATCGAATCGCTCTGCGGAATCAGCGTCCTGGCCGGCGTGACCTCCTCGACCAGCGTCACCACGCCGGTCGGCAAGGACACGCCGGATGCCGGCAGCGTCATGGGATTGTACATGATCTCGTTGATGACGATGTCCTCGCACAGATCGACTGAATTCGCGGCGCCGAAGGTCGTGGATTGCAGGATGTACCAGTCATCCGCTCCGTCGGGAAATCGGCCGCAGGCACGCGCCGTTACAACCGTTACATCCGACACAGCCGTACCCCCCCGGCGCAAAAAGAGCCGGTCGCTCACGGCGGGAACAACTCCCAAGTCCGCAGCGGAGATCACATACAACTGGCCGGGGTCGAGCGTCGCTGCCGGCAGAGTTCGGGAACCGGAGTCGTCGCCGCTCACTGCGAGACTATAATCCTGGAGCGAGAGGGGATTCGATCCGACGTTGATGAGTTCGATGCGAAAACCGCTGCCGCCGGGAGCGTCCACCTCGTTGAATCGCAGGGGCCGATCCTGCGGAGCCCCGGCGAAATTCATCATTCCCGGCGTCCCGCCAACCAGATCGCTCCAGGTCCAGTTCGCGGGGTCGTCCGTGCCACGCATGGGCTCGATTCGGGCCAGGCTCGCGCCCGACCCGTCCGGCGCGACGGGCCAATCGCCTCCGACGCCATATTCCACGCGGTTGAGCAATCGGCCGCTGTTATTGACCAGGCGGATCGTCTCGCCGCTATTGGAGAGCTTCCCCGCAAAAGGCCCGAGAATCTGTGTTCCAGTGGGCGCCTGGGCCTGTAACGCCGTTGGATCGGAGGCAATCAACAGGTAGCCTCCAGCCTGAATGAAGATCCCCTCGGGGAATGCGTACTCGACCGCCCCCTGGAGCGACCAGCCGGACACGTCGATATCGATGCCCATCTGGTTGTAGAGTTCGATCCATTCCGCCCCCCCCTCCGCAGGGTGGTACATGATCTCGTTGACGACGACCACGCTGTCGGCCCAGCCGGCCGAGGACAGCGAGAAGACGCACACGAAAAGCCAGGCGACGAGATGCCTGGGTTGCCTGTTCATACTTGCCACCAAGGACCCTCCTGCCAATGCACAGAACGCCACTTTGTCGTCATTATAGCATAAAAGGCCCCAACCAACGCTACTTATTCACCAACCCATCGAAGTATCCCATAAGATTGGTGTACTTTGCGTCGGTTTGGCCGCAGACGAGGGTGGCTGTGCCGACTGTGACGAAGCCCTTTTGCTTCACGCCATCGGCGATTCGGACCCGCTTGCAGGGACGTTCGTCCCCCATCTGCCAGAGGCTGCTTCCTTCGTTCACGATCTCGATTTCTTTGAGTTCCAGGTCGATCCGGTCCGGGTGGACGGTCGCAACGAGGTAGTTCACCGTGGCGAGGCCATCCTGGCCTTGTGTCTGGCCGGCATCTTGTCGGCGCGGCGAAGATGCAAGGGCGGGACGCCCTCGCCACGAACCGCCGTGAGCCACCTGGAGGATTCCATCGGCCTGCGTACAGGAAATCGCATGGACCTCACCGCACA
>CAZDTD010000115.1:5970-11801 GCA_964507995.1 uncultured Pirellulales bacterium
ACCTGGAGGATTCCATCGGCCTGCGTACAGGAAATCGCATGGACCTCACCGCACAAGTACAGATCGGCCCCATGCTTCCTAAGGCTCTGCCAGAGGGGCGAATCCTTGCCTCCATCGAGGGACAGGTACGTCGAGCTTTCCGATGTGATCGGGCCGAGGACCGGCGTGTGCCCCATCGCGACGATGTGCTCGACGCCGGGATTGTCGGCGATGACGCCTTCCAGCCAGGCGAGTTGCTCGCCCGTGACCTGGGGGACGATACTCCCCTGTGGCCCGGCGCCTTTCTCGAACACATCCAGCGCCGTGAACAGCGTGTTCTCGTGAATGAACCAGAAGGCGGTGCCCCTCATGCGAAGCGGACCGTTCAGCGGCATTCCAAGATTCTTCTGGAACTGGCGGCGGAGGGTGTTGGCGAGTTTGGCCTTCTCCTCGGGCCAGGGGGCTCCGCCGATCTCGTGGTCGCCCACCGTCGCGTAGAACGTCAACCCGTGGTCCTGCATCCGCCTGGCCCAGGCGCCGTAGTAGACCTCCGCAAACTTCTCGATGGAGTCCTTGTCCGGCCAGTGGCCCATGACCAGATCGCCCAGAACCAGGACAAACTCGGGGTTCTCAGCCTTGATCGCTTTGAGGACATAGTCCAGCGTGTCCTCCCAGCCGGGTTGCGGATAGGCGAGATCCGCGTTCACAAAGTCGGGAATGCTCACGAACCGCCAGGGCCGCATCGACGCGACGCCGCCTTCCGGGACCTCCATCCCTGCGGTCCAGAGGATACCGTTGAGGACCAGCCTGCGGAACGGCTCCATGGTCCAGTTCTTGTGGAAATGCCCGCCCGCGAAACCGAAACCGCGACCACCATTGGGCCGGGTGTACGCCCAGGAAAGGACCTTGTCCTGCGGATCTCGCGGCGGCAGCTTGCCCGTCAGGATCGGGACCACGTTGGCATCGTTGTCTCGCAGGCGAATGTCGAAGTACCACTCGTCCTCCGCGACGTACCCGCCGCAGCCTCGCGTGATCGGATGGCCGTTCGCGACAGGCGCCACTTTCACAACGTTGATCGGGTTCTGCGAGACGCCCACCTCGTAAGAGCCGCCCATCCAGTCGAGGAAATCCGGCATCGCCCCTTCGGGCGGATCGATGGAATAGTGCAGAAAAGCGATTCCCTTGCCCTTCCTGGCAAGCTCCCGCATCTTTTCGATCCGGCCGGGGACCGCAAGCGGGTGATGCTCGCGTCCATCGGTGAAGAACACCACAGCGTCCACGTCGTCCAGGACCGAGGCATCCTGCGGCCAGCCGTTGTGATAGATGTCGATCTGCGGCGACTCGATGTTCGTCGCCTGCTGCAAGCATTGTTTGACGAACTCCGTATCCTTGTACCAATCGTGGCAACCCTCGCCGTGGCTGGGCTTGCCGGCCAGGAATGCGATCTTCTTCGGCTTTGCCCCCGCCGTCGGCGTCAGACCCGCCGCCCAGGCCGTGCCGCGGCGGAACAACTCCCCCACCGCGGGCCCGAAGGCCTGCACATCATGTCCCAGAGGCGAATGGAACACCCGGCCCTTGCCATACTGCAGGACGAAGGCCATCGGGTAATCCCTGCCGTCAACTTTCGATTTCGAAGCCGCCAGCACATGGATCGGGGTCGTCCCGGCCAGGCACGTATACAGTTCGTCGACCGTCTCAAACGACTTGAGTCCCTGAGTAATCGGATGATTCGCATCCACGATCCGGACCTCGAAGGCCCCGTGCGGATCGTGACCTCGCAGCTTCGGGTCGTAGACCTGGCCGACGAGCTTCTCGAACTCGGGCCAGCCCTGGAACGCGCCGCAGGAAAAGTGGACGGCGACGAGTCCGCCGCCTTTGCTCGTGAAGTCCACGAGGTTCTGCCGGGCCTTGTCTCCCGGATCGGGGGTCTCCCAGTTCATGAAGTGCAGCACGGCCACATCGTAGCCCGCCAGCTCCTCGGACGCCAGGAACTCCGGCGTCTCGACCACATCGACCTTCAGCCGAGCGTCCTTTCGCAGTTCCGACGCCAGAACCGGCGCCGTCTCCTGCCATTTGTGCCCCGGGTAGTCGATCCCCGTGACGATCACCACCTTGCGTGTTTCGGTTTCAGCCGCCTGGAGACATGCGCCCAAACCGAGCACAGACACAACGGCACACAACCACGACGACCACGAGCGACAACTGCGTTTCATGTCATCCCCTTGGATGAATGGCGTGCACGGCACACCCTACAGTATTCCAGTTCGTACGACACAGGCAGGCTACCAGAGCAGACGCGAGAACGCAAATGCTTCCTGGGCACACGGGTTCAACGCCACGGTTTCGTGCAATTTCAACGATTCGGCGGGCGTCTGATTCCTCAGGTGCGACTTGAATTCGACCGGCCCGGCGGGTACTATAGTGCCCGGTGAGCGACAGCGCTCGCCCAACCGACGTTTGGAATGGACAAGGGCTTACCGAAAGGGAGCAATATGGCACGATCCAACGCATCCGGCGCCAAAGAGGGCGCCACGCGGCGTGATTTCCTGAAGGCTTCCACAACCGTGGCCTCGGCTACCGTCCTCGGCGCGCTCAACGTCAGCGTCTACGCCGGAGCAGGCGACGCCATCCGTCTGGGCATGATCGGCTGTGGTGGTCGCAACAGCGGCGCCACCGACCAGGCTCTCACCGCGGATAAAGGCGTTCGCCTGGTCGCCATGTGCGATATCTTCATGGACCGGGTCAAGGCGGTTCGCGAGATGCTCAAGGGCCGCAAGGCCGACCAGGTCGCAGTCGACGACGACCACTGCTTCGCCGGCTTTGACGGCTACAAGCGGGTGATCGAGGCCTCGGACGTCGTCGTCATCGCCAACGCAGCCAAGTTCCATCCGCTCCACGCCCTGACGGCCATCCAGGCGGGCAAACACGTGTTCGTCGAAAAGCCCCACGGCATCGACCCGCTCGGGATGAAGACCATGAAGAAGGCGGCCGACACCGCCAAAGAAAAAGGCCTGTGCCTGGCTTCCGGCCTGCACAGCCGCCACCATGCGGGATACGTGGAAACCGTGCAGCGAATTCACGACGGCCAAATCGGCGACGTGGTCGCCATCGAGGAGAACTTCCTGCGCGGCCCCTACGGCATAATCGACCGCAAGCCCGGCCTGTCCGAGGTCCAGTGGCAATGCAGCACGCAGTATCACTTCCGCTGGCTCTCGGGCGACGACGTCGTTCAGTCGCTCGTCCACAACCTGGACCGCGCCAGTTGGGTGATGCACAACCAGGTTCCCGTGAAGTGTCACGGCTTAGGCGGTCGGTCCTCCATGACCGACCCGATCTACGGCGACGTCTTCGACCACCACGCCGTCGTCTACGAATTCGCCAACGGCGTCCCGATCTACGCCTTCTGCCGGACCACGACCGACTGCTACGACGAGTCGTCCAGCGTCGTGCTCGGCAGCAAGGGCAGAGCGGATGTCACGGGTTGCCGGATCACGGGCGAGACGAACTGGCGATGGTCCGGCCGGTCCGATCCCTACCAGACCGAGCACGATGTCCTGTTCAAGGCAATCCGCGAGGGAAAGCCCGTCAACAACGGCGACTACATGGTCGCCAGCACGACCATCGCCCTGATGGGCCAGATCTCCTGCTACACAGGCAAGGAAGTGACCTGGGAACAGATCAACAACTCGGAGTTTTTCTATTCGCCCAGGCCCGAGGACTGTTATGATGAAATGATTCCGCCGGTCCTGCCGGGACCCAATGGGAGCTATCCGGTGCCCCTGCCCGGCCGGACGCAGATGATATAGGATGGCGTGTACAACACGCCTGAAAACGCTGTTTTGAGGAGATTCGCACGTGAAGAGAAGCACTGTAGTGGCATGTATCGCACTGTTGGTTTGCTCGGTGGGGATTGTCGCCGTCAGCGTCGCGCCGGCCGCCGACAACCAGACGCCGAAGAAATTCACCGAAACACTCACCGCCAAGGACGGATCGAAACTGTCCTTCGACATGGTCCTGATCCCCGGCGGAACGTTCACGATGGGTAGTCCCGCCGGCGAGGCCGACCGCGCGGAGAACGAGGGGCCGCAGCGACAGGCGCAGGTAAACTCCTTCTACCTGTGCACGACGGAGAACACGATGGACCTGTTCCTGGCGTTCTACCAGGAGACCGGGACCGCGAAAAAGGATTTCGTCGAAACCGAGACCGCTCAGAAGGACGAGCAGGCCAAGGACGGCGTCAACGCCATCACGGGCCCGACCCCCGTCTACGGCGACATGACCATGGGTTACAGCAAGAAGCATCCGTCCATCGGCGGGACCTGGCACACCGCCATGACGTTCTGCCGCTGGCTCTCGCTGCGGACGGGCAAACAGTACCGTCTGCCGACGGAGGCCGAGTGGGAGTACGCGGCCCGGGCCGGCACGACCAGCCCCTTCGGCGTGACCGACTCAGAAGAGGGATTGAAGGATTACGCCTGGTTTGCCGACAACGCGGACATGGAGCCGCACGCCGTCGCGACCAGGAAGCCCAACGCCTGGGGACTCTACGACATGCAGGGCAACGTTCGCGAGTGGGTCCAGGATTTCTACAGCCCGACCGGCTATGGTCTGGACATCAAGGAATACCCCGCCGGCCCGAAGGACGGCAAGGTACACGTCGCCCGGGGCGGTTTCTACGACAGCCCCGCCGGCGAGCTGCGGTGCGCCGCTCGCGCCTTCGAGGAGGACTGGTGGCGGATGAACGACCCGCAGATCCCGAAGAGCAAGTGGTGGCTGCCCCAGATCGACTCCATCGGGTTCCGCGTCGCGTGCGAGGCCCCCAAGGATAAGTAACCGGATCAATTGCCCATGTTTGGCAGTTCTGCAAAGCACTGGGGTATTTGTTTCATTACCGCGTTGTCTCTCGTCGCCGGCGTCGCCGCCGGCGACGAGACGCCTCGCCAACTCGCTTTCACGCCCGGCAGCCAGGGCGAATACACGTTCGACACCGGCGTCCTCCGCGGAACGCTGCGTCAAAACGGCGCATCACGCGGCCTGTCTTCCGTCATGCACATTCCCTCCGGGACCCAACTCGACGGCAGCGTCGGGATCGCAGGCCATTATCGCGTTTTCACGACAGACAAACGCTATGGAACCGCGGCCTGGGATTGGCCCAGCACGGCTGAACTGCAACCCGATGGAAGCGTGCGAACCACCTGGCCCGCCGCCCAGGACCGTCCCTTCGAGATGACGGCCCTATACCGATGGGCGGACGCCCAAACACTCGACGTCGAGACGACCGTCACCGCCCGCGCGGACCTGAGCGGTTTCGAGTCCTTCTTCGCATCGTATTTCGACAAGGCGTTCCCGTCACCATACGCTTGTGTCACTGGTCGAATGAGCGTCGTGGAAGCAACGTTTCTCCTCGGAACGAAAGACCTCGGCAACTGGCTGATGTTCATCCAGCAGACCGATGAACGGACGCGCGTCATCCAGGACGGCCGGTGGCTGCTGGAGCCCAACCCTGTGAAGTGGGCGGTCATGCCCAACCTGGCGACGCCGCTGTGCCTGCGCCGGAGTCAGACCAACGGGTTAACCGCCATCGTGATGGCCCCTCCTCAGGACTGTTTCGCGGTCGCCATGCCCAGCGAAGGCGACTCGCACGATTCGCTCTACCTGTCCCTCTTCGGTCGGGACATCAAGACAGGCGAAACCACAACGACGCACGCAAGGCTGGTCATCGCCAACGTCCTTTCGGACGACGAAGTCCTCGCTCTGTACAAGCGTTACGCAAGCGAAATCCAATACCCCCGAAACCATCAGCAGCATAGATGACGTTTATCCGTGCTACGAACTCGCAACAACTGAAAACC
>CAZDTD010000116.1:0-11780 GCA_964507995.1 uncultured Pirellulales bacterium
TCTGGAGGTAGGGCAGACAGTGGACGATCTCATCGGGTCGAGGTTCGCGGTTGTCCGGCGGGCGGCACTTGAGGATGTTCCCGATGAACACGTCTTCGCGTTTCAGCCCGCAGGCTTCGATGATCTTGTCGAGGAGCTGGCCTGCCCGGCCGACGAACGGCCGGCCCTGAGCATCTTCATCGGCCCCCGGCGCCTCGCCCACGAACATGATCCGCGGCCTCGAACTGCCCTCGCCGGGCACGGCGTTTGTCCGCAGCGAGCCCAGGTCGCACTTGCGGCACTGGCGGACCTCGGCGGCAATCGCCTCCAGTTCCGTCACCGGATCGACGGCCTGGGCCTGCTTCAGTGATCGTCGGTCTTCGACAACCGCTTCCGGATGCGAGGCCTCGCGATCGCAAGCCGGCTTTTGCCCACGGATTGAAGGCGAATCCACTTCGCTTTTGGTCTTACCTTTCACTGCAAACCCCGTAAAGAAACCTTCCATCTCGAGGTGCTGGCGAACCACTTTGTTCAGATCCACTTCCTGAGTCATGCGGATATTGTAGCCGGGGACAAACCCTGCGACAACACAAAACTCTCGTCGGACAACGCCGAAACAGAAACAACAGAGCTCCCCCTCCCACAGGAGGAGCCCTGTTTCATTCAGTTGCCTCCTTCTACCCACTACCCAAGTCACCCGTCCCGACGTCACCGACCTTCGAGATCGGACAAACGAACGTTGTCCAGGCCGAGCCAGCTATTGCCGTTGGTCATGACGTTGTCGAACTCGACGCCGATCTTCTTGCCGACGGCATCCGGCGCATCCGCAGCGTGGTAGCGAGATAGGTATTGCGAGCATCCACCTCCAGCTTGAAGACGTCTTCGGCATCGATGACATTGAAAGTGGACAATCTCAACTGTTGATGATTTTCTCCGCTTCTTCCTTGTAGGCGTCCATCATGTAGGCGATGCCGGAGACCTGGGACGCCTCGGGGGGCAGCGCCATCAGGTCGTCCCGGCTGATCGTGGAGACCTTGAAGTTCCGACTGCCGGCCATGAGCCGCTGGAGGCCGACCTTCATCTTGCCACAGAATGTGTAGAGGCCGATAGCCCCAGCGGGAAGTTTCCTGGCAGTGTCCTTGCCATACTTGGCCACAAGCTCTTCGTAACAGACGAAGACCTCTTCGAGCGTCGTGCCGAACTGGCTGACGGTCTTGGGCAATGCGTCAGGGCCCTGCTGGAGCCACAGGCCGATGTTCTTGCCGACCATGTCCGGGATCATCAGCACGCGGCCCATGCAGACCGCCTTGGTATACGGCGCGCCCATCGCCAGGACCTTGAAGATGTGGTCTTCCGTGCTGAAGCCGCCGGCGATGGCAATATCCGGGACGAACTTGCCACGCGACGCCAGCTTGCAGCACAAGTCGTGGGTCATGGATTGCAGGTCGAACGTCGGGACGCCCCACTCTTCCATCATCCGCCAAGAGCTCATGCCGGTCCCACCGGGAGCGCCGTCGATGGTCAGCAGGTCGAGCTTCGCATCGGAGGCCCACTTGACCGCCATGGCCAGCTCGCGCATCAGGCAGGCATCGGTCTTGAGCGTGACGCGCTTGGCGCCGAGGCCGCGGATCCGTTCGACTTCCTTCATGAAGCCTTCCTGGTCGACGAACCCGAACCGGGAATGGCGTTCGAAGTGCTTCAGGGCGCCGTCTCGGAACGCGGCCTGGTTGACCGGATTCGAGGGGTCCGGAGTCACGAGGTAGCCTCGCCTCTTCAGTTCCTGGGCGCGTTCGAGCGAATCGATCTGGATCTGGCCGCCGATGCACTTGGCGTCCTGGCCCCATTTGAGTTCGACGCTTTCGACGCCAAGCTGACCGATCACGTACTCGGCCACACCCAGACGCGTGTCCTCGACGTTCATCTGGACGATCATGTCGCCGTAGCCTTCGTGGTAACGACGGTACTGCTCGACGCGCTCGGCCATGTTCGGGGCCTTCTTCACTTTGCCCTGGGCGTCCATCTCGAGGTCGGGATCGATGCCGCACACATTCCCGCCGCAGACGATGGTGATGCCCGAGATCGCGGCCCCGACGGCGAAATGCTCCCAGTTCTTGCGGGCAATCTCCGTGGAGCCCAGGGCTCCTGTGAAAATCGGAAGCTTCATCTTGACCTTGTTCTTAGCGCCGTACTGGGTCTCCGTATTCACCATCGAAAACAACGCGTTGTCCGAGTGGCCGAACGGCCGTTGCGGATTCATTTTGCGACTCCTCAAACGTTGTTTGGACTTGTGCTGCATTAGCGGAACTGATATTATGACTGGCGGCGACTAATAGGGGAACTCCGTTGTCGTGATACAAATCATTAGGAACGTTAATAATGCATCTGGAAACGCTGAAGGTATTCTGCGATCTGGCGGATTCGCACAGTTTCTCGAAGACGGCCGAGAAGCATCTCGTGAGCCAGTCGGCGGTTTCACAGCAACTGGCCCAACTGGAGCTGATGCACAAATGCCAGCTCATCACCCGCAGAAAGCGGCCTATCGAACTGACTGTGGCCGGCCAGATCTTCTACCGGGCGGCACGGGATATCCTCGACCGCTATGACCAGCTCAAAAACGAGCTGCACAACCTCGCGTCGGGCGTCGACCTCCGAATCAACGTCGCCGCCATCTTCAGCATCGGGATGCACAGCCTCCGCGAGTACACCAAGAAGTTCATGCTCCGCTACCCGAATGTGAACGTACACATCGAATACCCCAGCGCCGAGCAGATCTACGAACTCGTCCTCAACGGCGACGTGGACATCGGCATCGTGGCGATTCCCAAGAAGGACAAACGCCTCGACGTGTACGAATTCGAGGAGGAGCTGCTGGTCCTGGCGTGCAGCCCGAAGCACCCGCTGGCCACGGAGAAGAAGGTGGACATTCAGAAACTTCAGTATGAGCCGTTCATCGCGTTCGACAAGGACGTGCCCACCCGATCCTGGATCGACGGAATCCTCACTCGCTACAACACGGTGGTGCGTCCGGTCATGGAGTTCGACAACGTCGAAACGATCAAGCGGGCCGTGGAAATCAATGCCGGCGTGAGCATCCTGCCGCAGGCGACGATCGTTCAGGAGGTCGCAGGCGAGACCTTGAAGGCCATCCCCTTCTCGAACGAACGGTTCATCCGCCCCACCGGCATCCTGGTCCGCAAAGGCCGGGCGTTCAGTCCGACTACCCGTTTCCTCCTGAACCTGCTGAAGGAGCGCCACAGGTGAGCCCGCATCTCGGATTGGCCCGCGCCCCAGGAAACGCGAGTCATGCCCCCCACACAAGGGCCGATAACCAAAGCAACAACGCAAAGAGCTTGACAAAACCACGCCCCGCGACCAACGTATGGATAATGGAAGACAGCACATGGAGCGTGTTGAGATCATCGAGTCCGTTGGATGAAAGAGGCCGGCCAGAGTATGCCGATCAAAGCAGTAATTTTCGACTTGGATGGGACCATCACCGAACCGTATTTCGACTTCGACGCGATCCGCGAGGAGATCGGGATCAGCCGCAACGGGGGTCCGATACTTGAGGCCATGGAGGCCATGACACCTGAGCAACGCCAGCGGGCCGAGCAGATTCTTCACCATCACGAGGAACAGGCCGTGCTGGAGTCCTCATTGAGTCCGGGCGCCAAGGATACGCTGGAGGGCCTCCGGCACAGGGGCATCCGGATCGGCATTTTGACCCGCAATCGCAAGAGCAACGCGCTGGCGGTCGCCCTGAAACACCGTCTGTGCTTCGACGCCATCGTGGGGCGGGAGGACGGGCCGGTAAAACCTCATGCCTTCGGCGTGCTGCACCTGTGCGGGCAATTCTCCGTCCAGCCAATGGAGACCATGCTGGTGGGCGACTACCTCTTCGATCTGCTCTGCGCCCGTGCGGCCGGCGCGATCCCGGTGCTGATCGCCACTCATGACCGCGCCCCCGAATTCGCTCTCCACGCAGATTTCACCGTCCAGACTCTCCATGAGTTGTTGCCGATTGTCGATAATCAGAATGGGGTCGATTGACCCGTCGATTGAGAATTGAGTCGGATCTCCGTATCCGGAGATCAGTCAGGAGCACGAATGCGTCGAGCAGCCATCGCGGGATTTCTCGTGAGCGTCATGGCGGTCCCCCTGGGCTATGCCCAGGTCGGCGACCCGAACACGCCCGCCTGCCAGGTCCGAGCGGACGATGTCAATGAAGTCGATCTGGCGATCCAGAACCTGCAGGACAAGGCGGCCGGTCTGAAATCCTACCAGGCCCGGGTCGATTATATCACGAAACAGCCCCTGCTCGAATCACAGGCCCGCCGGTGGGGCGTTCTGCACTACGCCAAGTCGGAGAGCGAGTCCAACCTGCGAATCGAGTTTCAGACGCTGCAGCAGGACGAGGAACCCGAGCAACGGTACGTCGAGCAGTTCCTGTTCGACGGCGTCTGGCTCGTCATCGTCAATCACCAGACCGAACACGTGGAGCGACGCCAACTGGCCGAGCCGAACGCGCCGATCGACGCGTTCTCCCTGGCCAGCAAGCACATGCCCGTGCTGGGCTTTTCGAAGATGGACGACCTGCGAAAGCAGTTCGATGTCACCCTCGTCTCCGAACCCAACGCTCCGGCGGGCCTTCAACACCTCCATCTGAACGTCCGGCCCGACTCCGTCTACAAGGAAGACTACACCCAGATCGACTTCTGGGTGAACCGCAAGATCGGCCTGCCCGCGAAAATCGTCGCCGTCACGACGGAAGGGGACATCCACGAGATCCGGCTCATCGATCCCAAGGTCAACGAGGGCGTCGATCCAAGGATCTTCCAGGGCGAGGTCCCCAGGGGATTCACCGTCGAGGAGATTCGTCTCGAACGAAAGCCGCGACAACAATAAGACACGCAGGGGGCCGACCGCATGACAGCGACTCAGCAACAGGGGTCAGCGATAATGAATGGAAACCTTGTCAACGAACAGGATTTTCACCGGGTGGCCGAGAAACGGGCGGACATGCTGCTGGCCGTGGCAAACTATCTGACCGGCTGCGAGAACCCGCGAGCGATTCTGAGTCGGCCGCTGCTGGGCGAGTTCCTGTCCCAGTCGATGCAGTTCGAGGAATTTCTGGACACCTACGACGCCGGGAAGAACTGCCTGTGGTGCAATATCCGATCGCTGACGGCCACAATTAAGCTGTTCTCGGATGCCTGCTACGAGCTGATGCACATTCTGCATCGCGCGCCGAGCTACCGGCTCATGCCGGTCGAGCGGGACTTCGTGGCTGCGACGGAGGAGGCCCTGGCCTACACCAGCGGCATCCTGGCCCAGACCTCGCGGGAGATCCTGAACCGCGCCCGCGAGCGGGAACTCAGAATCCCGCAGAAGCCGGAGATCGCCGATGCCTACGAGGAATACCAGTTGCCCGGACGAATGGCCCATGACTGCGGCGCTCGCCAGGCCGACACGGTCGCAGGGACCGTGGCCCTGCTAGCCACCGCCTTTTTGAACCTGGCCTCCGAGAGCGAGGATGTCCGGGCCGCCAGTCGGGCCCGACCCGAGGAGTACGCGACGCGGGCCTGTGTCGCACTCAGCGAGGAGCGGCTTCGGAGCCTCGAATTCCAGTTCCACAATCTTCAGTCGCAGTACGACACCTTCGTCTCCGGCACGAAGGTCGAGTCGATGGACGAGGACCTGCCTACCCTGCGGGGACACGTCAGCGTGGTCTTCCATCTGCTGCGGATCGGCACGCTGTTCGCGCACTACTACGAACGCCACATGAACAAGCAGTACTGCGTACACCCGCCGCACACGACGAGCATGGTGGAGCCCAGCCCGCTGCTGTCGGTCCTGATGAACTACTCCGTCACGTTCATCGACCTGTACATCGGCCGGGCCGTGAGCCTGTGCCAGGAAATGCTCAAACGATACGCCGAGGTCGGCCGGATCGACGTGTCGATCCCGAAATACCGCGGGTTCCACGTTCGGCCCTCCACCCTGATCTCCAAGCTCGTCCTCCACTACGGCAGCAAGGTCCAGATGCTGCTCGGCGACGAGGTCTACGACGCCAGCTCGTCCCTGGATCTGTTCCGCGCCAACGAGAAGATCAACGCGCAGAAGAGGCGATGGCTCGCGAAGGAGATCGTCCGGCTGGGCCTCATCCCGGACAACGGCGAGTCCGCGGACGCCATCGCGCTGGTTCGCGCGGTCGTTCTGGCCCTGGCCGAAAAGAGCAAGCTGGTCATGTACGAACAGCCGCTCGAACTGCCCGAGCGGATCTGCGGCAGCGAGGGAACCCTGCTCGAACAGGTCACCAGCGCGACCGGCCGGCTGCTGGCCATCGGCAAGATCGACATCAGCATGGACATGACCGCGCAGTTCGTGGGCGACAAACGCGTCCTGGCCGACATCAAGATCCTCGCGGAACACGGGTACGGCGAGGACAACTTCGGCAACAACGTCCCCCTGCCCAGGCAACTCGCCTACCTGCGTGCATGAATCGCGGCGACCCGCCGGAAAGGACAAACATGGCAAAAGGGATTGTTCTGTACTATTCGCGGAGCGGCAACACGAAGGAAATGGCCGAGGCCATCGCCGAGGCGATGAACGCAGCGGGCCTGGCCACCGAGTGTAAATCCGTCGAGAAGGCACATCCGGACGATCTGCCCGAATACGACGCCATCGTGATCGGCTCGCCCTGCTACTACGGCCAGATGGCCGCTCCCGTCAAGCACCTCATCGACGAGTTGGTGGGCCGGCACGGCCAGCTCAATGGCAAAGTCGGCGGCGCGTTCGCCAGTTCCGCCAACCTCGGCGGCGGCAGCGAAACCACCGTCGTCGGAATCCTCCAGGCCCTGCTCATCGCAGGCATGGTCATCCAGGGCGACCCCCAGGGTTCCCACTACGGCCCGCTCTCCGTCGGCAAGCCCGACGACCGGGTCAAACAGCAGTGCGAGCGCCGCGGCCGGCGAATCGCCGAACTGACCAAGAAGCTCTTCCCATAAGCAGGGTGCGCACCACGCACCATCTTCCTCAATCCAGCAACCCGTTCAGGACTAAGGTCGCCTCCTGACGCACGGTCATGAGCTGTCGCAGTTCCTGGCGGGCCTTGGCGAGTTCCTGTCGGGCCTTTTCGTTGGCCAGCCGCAACGCGGTCAGGCCCGCTTTGATCTGCTCCGGCGCAGCGTCCTTGTTGCCCAGCAGCTCGCGAAGCTCGCTCTTTTTCTGGTCCACTATCGGATTTGTCCGTTGCCCTGTGGATCGGAATCCTCATTCTCTGACCTCCCATTTCCCAATACGCTTCTTCCGATTGTATCCAATTCTTTCCTGAGTGTCCGACATTCTTGCGATGGCTCGGTCACCGACGCATAGGCTCGACGGGCCGCGTCCAGACTTGTTCTGGCCTGGGCGAGGAGAGGCCCTTCGTCGCTGCCGATCAGCGACCATCGGACCTGTGCGATATCCAACTCCCTGCGAACCATGTGGTCGGGGTCGCTTGCCATTCGGGAAATCCCCGATAGTGTGATGGCGTGGTACGCCTGTGCGAGGAATCGTTGTTCCACGGACAGTGTGGGACGGGACATGGCTTTCTCCATGAGCTTCGCTGTAGTCCAGAAACGGCTGGTCGCGAGGTTGGCGGAGGCGAAATCCAGGATCGCGTTGGGATCGTTTCGCAAAAGGGCCGCATCCAGCCACAACGGCAGGAGTCTCTCTGCGGCACGGAATTGGGCCCATCGGATGGTTATCTCGATTGCGTTCTGCCCGCCGAACAGAATCATCCGGTCCAGACCGTTCGTCGACAATAGCGAGAGGTACTTCCGGAAGTCTGTCTCCAGTTTCGCCATATCTTCCTGCATCCAGTCCAGTTGCATAAGGAGATTGACCCGCTTCAATTGTTCGCCCACGGTGGCGCCTGCGACGGGCATATCTCTGAAATGCGTGCACAGATCCTGCAGCGAGTTTTCATCGGCTGGCGAGACGTCGCCTGGAGGTTTCATCCAGTACCTCAACAGAAGCTCGCGGCAGGCCATGTCATGCGGGTCGAAAACGCTGAACCGCGTCGCATCGGTCTCAATCTGATCCGGAGTCATCTCGCATGAAATATAGTTGTACAAACGCGCGGACCGCAGAACGCGCGTGCCGTCGCCGGAACGGACAACGATACAGGCGGGCATGGGCACATCTTGTCCGCCGATCTTCACAGTCTGGTAATCAATTGTGTATCGCCGACCGCCTGCATACTGTACGGTTTCAAGCTCGGGGTATTTGCGACTCTCACCGTTCACAGTAATCGTTGGAGCCTCTCCAGCGAAACCCACCGTGATCGGACGTTCGGGCAGAAGAACATGCTGCCTGCGTCGCAGGTTGTCGTTGCTGTCCGCACGGTCGTATTCTATACTCTTGAACTGGTCGAGAATTTCTCTCTCAGCAAATCGGACATCCGACAGCGAGTAGCTGTTGAATCGGTGCCGAAAGGGACCGCGGAGACCCAATGGTTTGCGAAAAACGCCGTCGTACATGTGCAGCAGTTGATGGCTGATTACAAAGCGGTTGGGATCGCTGGCGACATTCAAAGTCGGTGGATAGATGGGGAAATTGACCGCACTCGCATGGGGTTCGCCCCACACCACGCTGGCGCGATAGGAATCGGTCGTTACCCAAAAGCGAACGAACAAAACCACGTGCGTACGGCACACAGGTGCGTGGAGTTCCATGATAGCGTCCAGATGCAGCGTACTGGACTTCTTGTCTGTTCGGATCGAATCGTCTGAGAGTGCCGCTTGCACGACCAACACAGGCGTGAGCAGAAAATCCGTATTTTCCATCATTTCCAGCGAGGGGGCAAACCCCATGGTCGCTGCTGCGGTCGCAGCTTTCAGGGCCTTGGCCTTCGCGTTTTCCTGGGCCCGCTTTGTATCCGCGTCTCCCGTTGCCGACACCGCATTGTGCACGCTGATAAACAGGCCAATCATCACCGGTGTTATCAGAAGAATGGGGCCCCCGAGGTGGTAGGGTGTTGCCTCCTTTACGGTTGACTTTGTCATCGTGATACCTCATCCTAACAGTCATGGGCCGCACCGTTTGCAGGCGATATCTCTATACAACGTTCTGCATGGGCGGGCGGTCTTCTATGTGGATGTCGGGAGCGCCCGACACGGCGCTCCCGACATCGCTGCCCCCACGTCGGCGGGCGTGTGTTGCCGCGCCATGGGGACCAATTGCATTCGAATGTACCTCGAACAGAACGCGATGTGTTCCATCGTCGTGCATCAGTTAGACGTAAGCGTAGCTTCGAACCAGGCATCTGTAACTGAATACGTTTGTGCAAGGGCTTCAGCCTGCGAGCCGGTGTAGTTTGCATCAGCCCAAGTACTACCATAGCAGTACACACTACCTGTGACGTGAACGTACGATGTTCCGCTAGCGACAGGGTCGTTGCCATTGCCAGCGAGTACCCAGTCAACGTACACCTCATAAAAACCGCTTCCATATCCTTCGTAGTGTGGGCCATCTTCAGTGGCGCTACCACTTACACCACCGTCGCCAGAGCCTGTGTTGCTGTTCACAACAGATCCTTCCGCAAAAGCGCGGCCATAACAGGTACCGTAATCGCGTACCAGATATGCAGAGGCACTTGCGTCTGCGTTGCTCGACGCGGTACCGCCGTTTCCTGGATCGCTCGTTCCCCAGGCGTCAGCACGCCCGTCCGCATCTATACCCCAGGTAAGGGTGCCTCCCGGCGGTTCGCTTGGAGGCCCTTCCCACTCCCAAGTGGTATCCCAATATGCAGTGCCATGTGCAGTCACCCCCACGCGGCTCCATGCTGCCGCCCAAACACGCGTATATACCCGGCAGTAGGCGTAGCCCCAATCCTCTGCATCGGTATCAACGTCGCTGTACTTTTCTATGAGGGATGTCTTCGTATCTGCAGGGTCATCTTCGTCCACCCAAACGGATGGGGTTGATTGGACGTACGCCGCCTGCGCGAGTCCCGTGGTCACGATCACGGCCACCAGAAATACCATGAAAAACCATAAGATTTGAACCTTCATCCTTGATCTCCTTCTTCTGGGTTCCCTCGAATGGTCTCAACTCTTCTGTCCTTGACGTGCTTTCTGTCTTATGGCCCTCGTATCATGGTTTTCTACCTCCTTTCACTCGCTGCCGCTCGAAGGGCGATGGATCATGCGTGCAATTCTGTTGCTGTGTTGCCTCGTTGTCCCCTGGAACCGCTCTCGCACGCATGTCTTCTGCCACGTTTTCATCGCAATCTCTTCCGGAGGATTTGCGCCACCTCATCGCATGTTCCCTCCATGAAGAGGGCGGACTCCATGAACGCTCCTGCGGCGACCAAGCAGTTTGGTCAATAGTCTTTGAATCCTCGCATCCACTCGGGCCAATCCTCGGGTTGGACGTTGCCGGCCTTGGTCCACCGACCGGCGGTGTCGAAACGCTCATACCACCTCAAAGTCCACAACTCCTTCAGACCGACTCGCCTGACGGACCAGTCCAGGAACAATCCGTTGACATATCCATCGTGGCGGTTCATGCAGAAACGTGCCATCTCGCTGCGTGGGTTTGTATCCTCCTCACCTGGCGGGCTGTCCCCACTGCGGGGGGAGGCGGTTAGGCGTGTGGCATCGAGGAGCAGCGGAATGTTGTTGGTGTGGCTTCGGATATTGCTCAGATTCACATAACGTGGAATGTTCGTTGGATTTGTCAGGTTGAATCGGCCGGTGACCAGCCACTCGTTGAACCCGTAACTGCCACGAAAACCCGGAGATGGGGACAAGACCTGCCAGGCCTGAAAGGTAGCGTATGCGTCGATAAACCGCACATAGAGGTTGGCGGTACCGACCCCGCCAATGCCGTCAAACACATGACGTGCGGCCGTGGGGCAACACCGGATGCCCTGCGTATCGGCGGACAACGACAATGGACGCGAGGTCACATCGGATTCATCGAAGGGTGCGGCCCCGCGAAAGAGCCATGCCGCCGTAACCATGCTGTCGCTCTTACATCCGAGCCGACCGTCATTCTCCGCTGTGTAGGTCGCCAGGATTTGCCCCCATTGGCGCAGGTTGGACCGGCAGACCACCGCGCGCGTCTGCTTGCGCACGCGACCCAAGACTGGAAGCAGAACTGCCATTAGCACGGCAATCACTGCGATCACGACCAGCAACTCGATTAGCGTGAAACCGCGGGAATTGATGATGGATAATGGAGGATTGATGATTGAGGACGGAGTCCGGCGCTGCGGAGGCCCGCCTGCCTGTCGAACGTCTCTTTTTCTCCCGTCGCAGTCCACCGCCTTCGCTCCTTTCTCCCGAAAGAGCGCCTCTGCACTCGCCCGAACGACCCGCTGCTCGCCGCTGCAAGGTCGAAATCGCTTCGCCTCGCCAAGGAGTCTTTTCCTCGACTCGCCAAAGCCTCATTTATGATGAGGAGATTCCCCCCTATTTGTCAATACAAAAACCTCAAAAACCGACAAAAAGAGGCGAAAAGTCGACAGGGCCGGCCCGACGAGGCAGGGCATCCGACGGATTATCGCGTGCGGACCGACGTTTTCGTGAAGACCAGTCGTTGGGTCTGGCCGTGCGTGTCGTCGGTGCCCAGATCGACGGACTTGCCCTCTTTCGTGCGGGCCTTGTAGTCGGTGAACGCGGTCCAGTCGGCCTGCCAGGTGTCCATGTTCTGCGAGACGAGGCCGGTGAAGGCGTCCGTGCTCGATCCCTCCAGCGTGTTGGCCCCCATGGGCACCTGCACATGGTCCATCGCGATCTTGACGGTCAGCATTC
>CAZDTD010000117.1:0-11763 GCA_964507995.1 uncultured Pirellulales bacterium
CTCAGGCCGTGGAGGATCAGGTCCCAATGGGGGATGCGGTAGTAGAAATTCCGGATCTCTCCGAGGTAGATGGCCGCATAGAGGAATACGATGAAGACGATGTACATGGGACCCGGAATGGCGATCCGGAGCCGTCTTTCGAACGCGGAGGGCAGGAACATGACGATGATGCCAAGCAGGCACTGCACAAGCATCAGGGCGTAGTCGCTCTTCGTCTTCTCGTATTCCACCTCGGGAATGGGACCGGCGGACGCGGACAGAACGCCGACAATCGCATAGACACACGAGACGACCAACGTCAGAAGGACAAAGAGGAAAACCGCTTCGGCCCAGCGAGGTCTTGCATTCGGCTTCTTCATCAGATTCCAATCCCCCTGCAACAACCGCTCTTGCGCCATCCCAATGTCCCCCTCATTGGGGATTCTCCATGGATCGATTGTAGAACCTCCCCATGGGAAAGGCAAAGGGAATATGCTCACAGACATCGATGGTGTCTGTGGCCAGAAACAGGCATCATCTCGTTTCTCCTCCTAGCATTGACGCCAACGCGAAAATCGCGGTTGCAGCATTGCACGCAGTCGTTTACAATGCCGCTTCGTGCAGCCGTCGGGGGTTTTTGTATGCGCCGACGCGGCACAGATGGATGATTGAAAGGATCGATGAGATCATGGCAAAAGACAAGTCACAGTGTCCGGGAAAAATGCGGTACTTGAGCGGCAAACGGGTGCTCCCGACGCCGATTTCCGCAACGACGAGCATCGTGCAGTTGGTCGACTGCATGGACGCCTACAACGGCGGCCGGCTGCGGGCGGCCTGCCACCTGCTGCGGGATCGCTACTCGCAGGAGGACGTCACGATCGGGATGAGCCTGGCCGGGGCCCTGACGCCCGCCGGACTCGGACCGGCGGCGATCGTCCCGCTGATGAATCACGGCTTCGTGGACTGGATCGTCGCCACCGGCGCGAACATGTACCACGACCTGCACTTCGCGTTCAACCTGCCCCTGTTCCGCGGCAGCCACAACGTGGACGACACGGACCTGCGGGCCAAGGGCGTCACGCGAATCTACGACATTCTGTTCGACTATGAAGACGTGCTCATGGAGACGGACCGGCGGCTGCGGGAAATCCTGGTCCGGCCGGAGTTCCAGAAAGAGATGGGCACGCGGGAATTCTACCACCATCTCGGCAAGGTCCTCGACGAGTGGGAGCAGAAGAACGACATCGGCCAGGTGAGCATCCTCGCGGCGGCCTACCGCAACGGAATTCCCGTCTTCACCTCGTCGCCGGGCGACTCGACCCACGGCATGAACGTGGCCGGCCTGGAACTGCTGGCCGAAGCAGCGAGCCTGCAGGACAAGTTCAAGCTCAAGATCAATCCGAGCATCGACGTCAACGACACGACCGCCATCATCCTGAACGCCAAGAACTACGAGAAGGGCAAAACCGGTGTCCTCCTCATCGGCGGCGGCAGCCCGAAGAACTTCATGCTCCAGACCGAGCCGCAAATTCAGGAAGTGCTGATGATTCCGGAGGTCGGCCAGGACTACGACATCAACGTCACAGACGCCCGGCCCGACACCGGCGGCCTTTCCGGCGCCCCGCCGACCGAGGCCGTGAGCTGGGGCAAGATCGACCCGACGCATGTCGAAGAGACCGTCACGGCCTATCTCGACGTCACCGTGGCCCTGCCGATCATGGCCGCCTACGCGATCCAGACCACGAAGGCCAAGAAACTCAAGCGGCTCTACGACCGCGGTCAGGAACTCCACGAGAAGCTCATGAAGTCCTATCTCGAAAACAACAAGGAGATCGAGAAGCTCAAGATGCTCATGGGAAAGCTCCGCACGTAAGTACAAGTTTGATTTTCGATGTGTGAGGTTGGATTTGAAGAGCCCGTCCTCTTACTTCCAACTTCACACATCACACTTCAAACTTCTCACAGGAAGAAAAGTTGTAGGGTGCGTATCACGCACCATCTTCTGTCTCATGCGATGATCGAACGGTGCGTAGTACGCACCCTACGGAAATGACGAGAATGAAAGAACAAGCCCTCAACCTGGCGAAGGAACACGGCACTCCCCTGCTCCTCATCGACCACGACCGCATCCGCGAGAACTACCGCGCGTTCAAGCGGCACCTGCCCCGGGTGCAGGCGTATTACGCGGTCAAGGCCAACTCCAACCCGGAGATCGTCAAGACGCTGTTCGACGAGGGCGCCAGCTTCGACGTGGCCTCCTACAACGAGTTCATGCAGGTCTACGAGTACATCCGCCATTTCGAGGAGAAGGACCAGGACTTCTACATCTGGGACAAGATCATCTTCTCGAACACGATCAAGGACCGGGACACGCTGAGCAAGATCCGGCGGTACAAACCGCTCGTGACCTTCGACAACGCCGACGAGCTGACGAAGATCAAGCAGTATTGCGACACCGCCGGCGTGGTCCTGCGACTGAAGGTCCCGGACATCGGCTCGCAGGTCGAGATGAGTTCCAAGTTCGGCGCCGAGCCGGGCGACGCCCGCGCCCTGATCGCGCGCGCGGCCGACCTGGGCCTGACGGTCGAGGGCCTGAGCTTCCACGTCGGCAGCCAGTGCACCACCTTCGACAACTACACGGCCGCCTTGGATATCGCCTCGCAGATCTTCCACGACGCCCGCAAGAAGGGTTACCCGCTTAAGATCGTCGACATCGGCGGCGGTTTCCCCGTCCCCTACGATGCGCGCGTGCCGGACTTCGCCAGGCTTGGCGAGCTGATCGAGAGCGAGTGTTCGAGGCTCTTCCCCGACGATGTCGAGATCATCGCCGAACCGGGACGGTTCATGGTGGCCACCGCCGCGGTGCTCGTCTCGGAGATCATCGGCAAGGCCCGCCGGGACGGCAAGATCTTCTACCACATCAACGACGGCGTCTATCACACCTTCTCCGGCGTCGTCTACGACCACTGGATCCCCAACTTCCAGGCGTTCCGCTCCGGCCCAATGGAGGTCTGCGCCGTCGTCGGGCCCACCTGCGACAGTTTCGACAAGGTCAGCCTCTCCGAGCAACTGCCGGCGGACCTCCAGATCGGCGACTGCCTCTACACCGAGAACATCGGGGCCTACAGCACCGCCTCCTCGACGAAGTTCAACGGCTTCGAGGGCGCAAAGATCCTGCACCTGCACAATTGATGATGGATAATGGATAATGGATGATTGGCTGTCGCGAGACATAGGGTGTGCCGCGCACACCTTCCATCATCACCACAAGGTCAGTTCGCGGCCGATATTCGGTACAGGTGGACATCCCAGGGTTTGAAATCGTCCTGGAACGCGCCGTCGGTCGATTCGAGCGTGCGGTCCTCGTCGAGGACCTCGACCGCCTGGCGACCCGAGAGACCCGCAAGAGAGAGAGACGCCCGGGTCGGCGTTCCTCGCATCGCGACCGCGAAGAGGTATACCGCACCGCCGTGTTTTTTGACCATCGTGGCGATCGGGACATCCGCGTTCTCCGGCCGGACCGTTGCCCCCTGGGCAATCGTCGGACTGTTCAAAACCGGCGACAGCGCCGCAATCCGATGGTTGATCCGCGTCACGGCATCGCACAGCCGGGCATCGCTCAACAAAGCCGCCTCGTTGAACTTCGGCTCCCATTCGTGGACGAAGTAGATCAATCCCATCGAGCCGTGGACGATCGACATCCAGACCTCGCAACGCACCTGCTCGGGCGTGGCTTTGCGATTCTTGCTGCCGATGCGGGTACACTCGATGCAATTCCAGACAGGCCGGCCCTCGGCCCACTGTTTGAGCCGCTCGACGCCCCGGGCGACGTACCACAGGTTCCCGGCCACCGCCGGCTTGTCATGCACCGCCGGGTAGATGTCGAAGGACGCGATGTCACAGCCTTGGACATATTCGAGGTAGTCCTCCGGGTGGTTCGTGCGGACGCCCCGCCCGTGCCAGCCGTCCCAGGCCACGCCTTGGCTCAAGTTCAGCAGGATCGGCCGGCTCGGGTCGGCCGCCTTGATCCGCTCGTAGTCCGCGACGATTTTCGACGGGGCGATGGGCGGGCCATACCCCTTGCCAGCGCCGAGAGATTGCGCGTTGTCCGGCTCGTCCCCGTGCATCCAGCCGACGAGGATCGGATCGTCCAGGTGACGCAGCGCCACATCGTTCTGGGCACAGATCACGCGCATGCCCGCCGCCTTGAGCTGCGACAACTGTTCTTCGGTGGGTCCCTTCCACAACCCGATATACAGGTTGATTCCCGCCGCCTGGTAGCGTCGGGCATTGTGCGGACTTTGCAGCCAGACAGCGATGGGAAAGAAGTCCGTCCCGCCTCCCGGTCCCCGGCTCCACTGCTCGTATGGTCCCTTTGACGGCTCATCGGCCCAGACAACCCCCGCCAGGATCAGCAGGGCCGCCAACGACAGCGTGCATACATCACGACGTTCCATCCGTCACCTCCCAACAGCGTTTCGATTCGCGTCTGTCAGTGTACCCTCTGCGTCCATGGATGAAAAGGCAAAGAGGACATTTCGCTCTTCGACGCCCGCCCAAGCATTCGGACGGGGGAAAAGTGCAATGTCCCCTTTGTTTGACGTTTTTTTGATTCGGCGATTACCGATAGACGCCGCCCGGGTTCATTCCCGGCATGCCGCCCATGCCGCCGTAGGGGTCCATGCCGCGACCGGACATAGTGCCCTTGCTGAACGCGCGGAACGGCTTGGGCTCCCGACGTTTCTCGCCCTGAATAGTCTGATACGCCTGGGCCAAATCCTGCGGCCAGTTGGTCATATTCACCGGCATATGCTCGATGTACGTTCCATCGCTCGTGTAGAGCATGTCATGATACATGCGAGGCTTCAGGTTGGGGACGCCGCCCCAATCGCTGACCTCGACCAAATCAACAAGCACCTGGCCGGTCGTATAGTCCACGATTTCCGGCTGGTTGGCCTTGCTCGGGTCTTCCATCATGCTGTACATGGGGTCCATCATCGGATCGCCACCTCGGGGGTCCGTGAGCCGGCCACCACCCTGGTTGCCCATCATGGCGAGCCGTCTTTCCCGTTCCCGATTCCTGTCCCGCGCCGAATCCTTCTCCTTCGGTTCGACCGGCTTGCCGATCGATTCGCCGGGCTTCACCTGGAAATCCTCCGTCCGCCAGTACCCCAGCGTGTAGCGGGCTACCTCCACAGTCGCCGTTTTGGTCTTGTCCTGAACGCTCTTGGCGAAGAGGTAGACCCTCTTGGGAATCGAGATCGGACCCACGATCTGGGAGTAGTGGCTCCAGAGAATCACCTGATTGTCCTTGTCCATGTCGCGTTCGACGAGTTGTCCGGTCCCGGCCACGGGGTTGAAGAAGCCCACGCGAAGCCGATACTGATACGTAGCGCCGGGTTCCAGCGTGTCGTCGAACACCCAGATCAGTGTGGGCTTGCTCTGTTTGGACAGATCAGTCCGCCAAGTCAGCATCTCGTCGCGGAAATCGAGATAGGCCTCGTCAGTCGTGGCTTTCCTCCGCCCATCGGGACCCATCCCAGCCATTCCGTATGCGTCCCCATACATCTCGTCGCCGGGGCCGCCCCGCTTCGATGTGCGGCGTGTGCCGCCGGGCATCATGGGATCCTGGGTGCTCCCCCGCCCGCGGGAGCCTCGCAGACCCGTGTCGCCGCCGACGCCGGTCTGGTTGCGGCCTCTCAGCCCGCGGGTCCCTGTACCCTGTGTGCCACCCATCGCTGTGGCGCCGCCCCGCAGGTCGCCCCGTCGGGTGTCGGTCGTACGATCCTCCTTGCCGCGTTCCTGCTCTCTCTGCTCGCGGCGTTCCTCGGCTTCAACCTTCTTCTGCAGGTCTTTGAACTTGCCGTAGAAACTCGGCGGCAACCAGTCCTCCTCCGCGGAGGCGATCTGATAGCTTTCCGGCTGAAGAAGACTCAGTGCGATATCCTTGCGGTCGTATTGCATGAGCCGAACGCCCATTCCGCCTGGCGGCAGATCCTCAACTCGCTCGATCACGGTAAACAGCTCCCGGTTGGCCTCGACCCGGCTGCGAGGCAGCGGCTGCCAGTCGCTCCAGGACCCGTCGTCGAGCCGTTCCTGCCGCTCCAACTGGACCGCGGCAACAGTCGGATCGGCCAGGCAGGGATCACGCCATTCCTCTTTCTCCACATCCACCCCGTTGAAACAGGCCTGGAACCGGCGGAACGCCTCTGCCGTGTCGAAGCGGGCCTCGACCGTCACCAGGTCAATGTCATTGGGCTCGGTGGCAACTGTCGCATAGGTCGCCTGCGGGGTCACCGGCCGAGTGGGAAGGTAAGCCGCAGCCCGGATGTGACAGGCCGACGCATCCGTCACGTCGGGAATCACGGGCAGTCTGTACTTCCGGGTCGCCGCCGCGTACTTTGCCGACGCCTGAGCCGCCAACTTGGGCGCCACCGTCGTATCGATGAAGCTCAGAGGCGACTCAAACAAGCCGACGAACCCCTTGGACAAGGGCCGGTTGATTACGCCGTCAATCACGGCGTCGCACGGATCGACCGCTCCGGTCAGCTTCGGCCGATACACCTTGCTGTTTCCCGTCTTCGCGCTGCGGAGCTCCGCGGAGAGTTCCTGCGCCTTGTCCGCCACCTGCTGGTCGATCCGCCCCGGCGAGACGCCCTTTCCATCGAGCATCACGACGTTGGGACTGAAGATCACCTGGGTGAAGAACAGCCAGACACTAATAGCGCCCGCGATCACCAGTACGATCTTCTCGACGTGGTTCTCGCAGAAACGTCCGATCTTTCTCATCAGGTCTTTCATAGCTGATCCCGCTGTTGAAACGAATCACGAAAAGGAACAGGCCGATCCGCGGAATTCCGTTTCTTGCTCTTGCCTTTCAACTTCCGGCCGAATGCCGCACGCAACGGGCCGGATCGCATCTTCGAAAACCATTCCGTTACATCTCCTCCTCGGTGCCGGCAATGTCGTCCTTGATCACCTGGGGCTTGATCTCATCGTATGTCCCCGCCCCCCTGGGGAAGATGTACTCGCAGATCAGGTCCAGGCTGACCACCGACTCCGTCCCGTACCGATAGACGGCGTGATCCGGACCTTCCAGATCGAGCGGAGTGATGTTGCTTTCGAGCACCGTGATCTGGTTGTGTTTGAAGGTCTGTTCAGACTCCTCGCCGTGCCAGCCGCGAAATTTGTGGGTCTTGGCGCTGCACAATTCCTGGATGAATGGCATCGCCTGCCCGGAGCCGACGATCACGCCGACGTTGAAATGTATGACGTCAATGTCGTCGTTGCAGAATCGGGCGGTGCACGGCGGGGCCGCGATGGCTGTCTTGAAGTTGATGACGTACGTCGGCATCTCCCGGTCTGCGTCCCGTCGGCCGACGCCCCGGAGACGTCGCTGTCCGATCCGCCGGCTGGATTGCGACGTCAGGGTGAAACTGACGTTCACGATCCGCTTCACAGGCGCGTCCAGAACACACGTGCTGTTCTCGTTCATCTGCTCGATCGTGTCGATCACGTCTTGGAGAATCCAGTATCCCATCTGCCAGGTCCAGGACTGGCGAACTGCCTTGTCCCAGTCCTCGTATTTCCAGTCGCTCCAGAACGAATACCCGTCGAGATCGATCGGGCTCAGATAGACGCGAACCCCTTTGGCCTTGTCCTCGCAGAGCTTGTCGACGATCTTGCGATCCACCGCAGGCAGCATGCGATAGTTGATGCCCGTTCCTCTTATCCCGCCGCCCCCCATGGCCGTGTACGCGCCTCCCCCGAGTCCCATGCGGCTGGCCGACGTACGCACGGGGGATTTCTCCAGAGCGGATCGGATCTCCGCGTCGGTAGGCGGAGTCCCGCCGCCGATGCGCCGGACCATGGCATCCACGCCGGCGATGTAACTCCGTTGAACGGGATCAAACAACAGGGGCGAGGTCTCGGTCGTGTCCGGAAAGATCTTGTAGCCGAAGTGCTCTCGCATCGTCATCTGCTTCATCAATGTTTCGATATTGTTGGCGTCCTCGCCGCAGGCCTTGGTGTACTCCAACATTGCCCCGGCCTGGCCCGCCTCGGTGACGACCTTCTTCAGACGAACGATCTCCTCGGCAGTCTTGACGCTCTGCTCCGTGACGGTTCTCTTGAGCCTGGCGCTGAGCAGCTTGGTGGGAATGAACAACAGCGCCGCCACGAGGACGATGATGACCGGCACCAGCAGCGCAAGGTTGTTCTTCAGGAAGCTGAGCTTCTTCAGAAGTTCTTTGACCGTATTGAGATTGATTTGCGGTGTTTTCATCTGCATACCTGCCTAATTACCCGCCTGATTCATCATCGCTGCGCGCCGTTCTGTCACCTGCGGCCCCTCTTCGTGTCCCCCTTGCCCTCGGGGGTGGGCGGCGCCCCCGCCCATTTGAGCTTGAACTGGAGCTTGAACCAGTAGTCCCGGTTCTCCTTCTTGGGATTGGAGAACGCATCCAGCACGGGCTTGCCCGACGCATCGAGAACAGGCTCGGCGCTCATCGTCTCCTTGGTGACAGGATCGATCAGGGTCCAGGTCCCGTCCATGCTCTCCAACATCATCCCACTCATCGGGTTGGCTCTGGCCTCCTCGAGGGCGGCAGCCGTCGGCGTGAACAGCCAAGTCCCCACACCCTGCGGCAGGGTCTCCGAATCCACGTCCACCGGCCCGGTTTCCAGCTTGAAATGACCAGAGTTGTTCTTCTCGAAGATGCTGAATGGCGCGTTGACATCCAGGTGCTGGAACTCCTTGAGAAACTCCAGTCGGGTGACGAGCCCCCAGCGACTCGGATCGTCCTTCACATTCGGCGGGTCGAGCAGCGACCCGATCTCCTTGTACGGGCTGTAGCCCTCGACCACAACGACGAACCCGGAGGTCTTCTCCGTACCCGCGGCGGGGCCGAGGCCCATCGCCGCATAGCCAGGCCCATAGATCGCCTCCATATCCATCTCGCCGTATCCGGAGACGCCTTCCATCTCACTGCTCTGCACGAGGGCGTCCTTCCGCATGGTCGCGGCCACCCGGAACTCGGCCGTGGCCAGATCGTCGGAGTAGTACATCGACAGGGTCGTAAGGAACACCTGCTTACGCTCGGCACGTGGGACCTTCATGACCGTGTCGAAATCGCCCTGGTTGAAGGCCTCATAGAAGGCCCGGTCCTTCGAATTGGTCTGGGCGTTCGGCAGCGCGGACAGAATGAGCCCATAGAGTTCGGGGATCATCTCGCGATACTGGAAGAGCTGGAACTGCTTCTTCATGCGTTGATCGTATCCGTCGATTTCCTCCTGCGCACCGCTGGTCTTGGCGACCACGCTCGATGCGCTGGCGACGATGCTGTTGGTTCGGGATCGCACGTCCCCGGCGCGGGCGTAGCTGGCGTGATCGAGACCAACCCTCGCCAGGCAGGCGAAGGAGACCAGGAACAGCAGGATCGCGGCGCCGATGAAGTACTTCATCTTGCCCGCCCAGGCCATCGACCTCGCGACGCTGCTGGGCAGCAGGTTGCTCTCAATCCGGGCCATGCCCAGGCCTTGGAGGCCCAGGCCGTAGACGACGCCGAAGTCCGCGACGCTTTCGTGGAACTTCGCCGCCGAGACGCCGGGCATGACCGCCAGCCGCTTGAAGGCGTCCGGCTTTTCCACCGGGATCTGCAACGTCTGCTGGAGGTACTTCGTGAGCCCGCGGAGTTTTGTGCCGCCGCCCATGGCGACCACGCGGGCCAGTTTCACATCCGGGTTGGAACTCGTGTAAAAGCCGATGGATCGCTGCACTTCGGACGCCCAGTCGGTGAACACCGGGCGCATCGCCTGGAAGATCTGGCGGGCGTACTTGCTCACAGGGGCCGTCCGTTTGAGCTTCTCGGCCTTCTCGAAGCTGAGCTTGAACGTCGAGGCGATGGCGCTGGTGAAGGCGTTGCCGCCCATCATGATACATCGCTGCCAAACCGTGGAGGCGGTGCACACGACCAGGTCCGTTCCATCGGCGCCGATGTTGACGATCACCGTCGCCCGCTTGTCGGAATTCACCATGTCCGGCCGGTCAAACAGCAGGTAGTTGTACAGAGCCATGGACGCCATCTGAACATAGCTGATCGACAGTTCCTCGCGTTCGAACGGCTCCATCGCCGCGTTCACGATGTCGTTCTTGATGGCGAACAGCCCGACCTTCTTTTCCGGGCTTTCCGGATCGCTGAGCAACTGATAATCCCATTGGACTTCACTCATGTCGAAGGGGATCTGCTGGGCCGCCTCGAACCGCACGATCTCCGGGAGCCGCTTGGCTTCCACAGGCGGCAAGGTGACAAATCGGGCGAAGCTGTTCTGGCTGGGCACCGAGATGATGATCGGGTCGTAGCCCACGTCGTTGCGCTGGACGAATTGTCGCAGGCTGACCGCGACCAGCTCCTCCCGCTCGGCGGCGCTGATCCCGCTGCTCGATAGGATCTTGCCGTGCGGAACGTGATCGAAGCCGATCACCTGGACCACGTCCCCCACCGCCATCAAATGCAGCGCTTTGAGGGAGTTGTTCCCCAGATCGATCGCCCAAATCGCATCCGATGCTGCTGCCATGCCAAACCTCCCGCTAATCGGTACGCGTATACTAATGCCTTGGTCTTGTTAACAGCCTTCTACAGATATATCATTGTACCACATGATGAATAGTTTTGCCATCTTAACACTCGGCTGCAAAGTGAATCAGTACGAAAGTCAGCAAATTCGCCAGCTTCTCGAAAGCTCCGGACTGCGGCTCGTGGACCTTGCGGACTCGCCGGAACTCGTCGTCGTCAATAGCTGCTGTGTCACTCACACCGCCTCGGCCAAGAGCCGACACCTGCTCCACCAAGCCGGGAAACGAAACCCACAAGCCATCGTGTTCTGCGGCTGCCTGCCCGCCGTCCACACGGACGAGTTCACCGCCATCGGGGAAAACATCCATGTCGTCAAGGATCGATGCGACCTTCCGGCCACCCTTCGGCGTTTGGCGCACATCGAATCAACCACCCCAAATTCGGATATTCACAATCACCCTTCAACCACCCTCATTACACCAAAAAACGATGCCAAAGTCAAGTCTAAAAACGACTTACGACAGCCTGACACTCTGCCGCCGCTCACCTCGTTTCACGGTCAAACCCGCGCGTTTCTGAAGGTCCAGGATGGTTGTGATTGCTCATGTTCCTACTGTATTATACCGACGGCCCGACCCGTTGTTCGATTCAGGAATGTCCAGGAAATCCTCGCGGAGGTCACAGCCCTCGTCGCCGCCGGCCACAAAGAAATCGTCCTAACCGGCGTCCACATCGGCTCTTACGGCCAGACCACCGCCCGCCGTCGCCGGTGGGAGACCGAGGAGAACCCGCACCTGCCCGCCCTGCTGGCCCAGATTGCCCAGGTGTCCAACCTGGCCCGCATCCGGCTGAGTTCCCTGGACCCGGCAGATGTCACACCCCGACTGCTCGACGTCTTCTGCGCCCATCCTAATATGATGCCGCACCTGCACCTGTCGCTCCAGTCCGGCTCGAACGCGGTCCTTCGCCGGATGGCCAGACCGTACAGCGCCGACGAGTTCCGAGACAAAGTCGTCCTTATCAAGGCCCGCATGGACCGACCTGCCATCACGACCGATATTATCGTGGGCTTCCCCGGCGAGACCGATGCCGAGTTTGAGGAGACGGTCGCCCTTGCCAGGGAGGTCGGTTTCGCCAAGATGCATGTCTTCGCCTTCTCGTCGCGAAAAGGCACAGCAGCAGCCAAAATGCGTCCCAAGATCGACCCGCC
>CAZDTD010000118.1:0-2485 GCA_964507995.1 uncultured Pirellulales bacterium
ACCCCGTCCGCTTCCGGAACGTCTGGGTCCGCGAGCTGAAGGACTGATCGAAGTCTTCTCATCGCGTCAAAACCACACGGGGCGGCCCATCACGGACCGCCCCGTTTCTTTTGTGCTCACGCAGACTCTTCCGGAGTGACCTTCTGCCACCCCTTGAGATGCCGCAGGTGCGCGGGCAATCGGATTCGCCTGTATTCCTCGGGTCCCTGGAAGGACCCCAATCGCCGGCCGTACTGCTCGGTGTGGATATCCGACAGGACCTCGTCGAAAGCGACCAAGGGCGCCGCCTGTCCCTGCTCGTGACGTTGCAGCCTGTCGAGATAACAGGTCCAGCCGGCCCTCGACGCCTGCTCGATGAGCAGATGCGTCACCTCCCAATCCGTGGTCTCGTTCGTCTTCCGCAGGACACACAACCACAAAAGATCGCAGGCTCGCACCAAATCCTTCCAGGTGGGCACGTAGCCTTGGCTGATCTTCGCCTTCAACAGGCCGAATTGCCCAGCGCGCAAGTCGGTCAGAAGCCCGGTGTAGACGGGATTTCTCGTCCGGCGTTCCCCAGCCGGGTCCTGCCATAGGACATGCACTTCATAGGCCATGATCGATTCGACAAGCTGGTCGATGACGGCGGAATTCTCAGGTTCCCTCTCGTGAGCCAGTTCGTCGAGCAGCCGGGCCGCATAGATGTATGGGTAGGCCGTCTCGGACAAACCGCCGCCGAGATTCCAGAACAAGTTTCGCAGGGCGTCCCTGTTGCCGTGCCTGAGCTGTCCGAGCAGAAGCCGATCTTCGAGTGCGAGCATGTCCGTCCTGCCGACTGAGGTTGAACGTTCAACTGCCTATAGACGAATGCCGGGACGATTCTACTCTAAAATCAGAGGAATTTGTGATGGACCGGCTGTTTTTTCAGTTCGGCTGTGGTGGGCAGCAGGCAGTAGGAACGGACTTCGGCGACCGCTTCGAACTCGCGGATCGTTCGCTCGATTGCCGCCTGGGAGCGGGCGTGCAGCATGGCGAAGAGATTGTACGACCAGCCCTCGAAGACGCTCCGACCATAGCAGTGGCTGACCGCCCGGAATCTCGCGAGACGCGGTCCGGCTTGGGTGACGGATTCGGGCGGCACTTCCGCCGCGAGCAGAACATTGGTCGTGTAGCCGAGTTTGCGGTAGTTCAGGACCGCCGCGATGCGCCGGAGTACGCCGAGGGCCTTCAACTCGACCAGGAGCAGCACGCTGTCCGAACTGGCAGCAGTGTCACGCAGCAGCCTGTCGAAGGGACGCGAGGTCACCTCGACGCCGTCCTGCAATGCGTCGAGAACCTGTCTGTGCTCGAGCCGCAGCGGGACAGGGTCCATGCCGGGGACGTCGTAGACCTCGTGCGTGAGGACATCTTCGTCTTCCAGGTCGAAGCGGACGTCGAGCTTGAAGACCTGCGTGACCGGCAGACTGTGGAACGGGACGCCGAACTGCGTGCGGAGGCCCTGAAGGATCGCGTCGATCTGGTCGGGCGACTGTCCCTGAAGCGTGAACCAGAGGTTGTAGTGGTGTTCGCGAAGATAGTTGTGCGAGACGCCGGGCAGTGCGTTGACCGCCGCGGCGACCCTGTCGAGCAGGTCGGCCGGCACGTGGGCGGCAGCAAGCGTGCTCGCGATGCCCAGCGCCCGGTGGTTGAGAAAGGCCGAGAGCCGGCGGATCACGCCGGACTCTTTCAACTCGCGGATCTGCTGCAAGACCTCGGCCTCAGTGCTGTCCAGAAGCGCCGCGATCTGGGCGAAAGGCTCCTCGCACAGGGGCAACCCGTCCTGCAACCGATTGCACAGTCGCTTTTGAAAGGCAGTCAGCGAGGCGATCACGGCTTGGCCCTCGGTTCGTACCAGCAGATGGGATCCGACGCCAGATAGTCGCCCGTCACGGCGTAGGCGCGGGCCCGGCATCCGCCGCAGACCTTCAGGTACGCACATCGGCCGCAGTTGCCCTTGTACAGAGACAAGTCGCGAATCTCGTTGAGGAACTTCGATCCGTCCCAGACCCTGGCGAAGTCGTATCCACTGTCCACAAGATTGCCTGCGGAGATATCGAGGAAACCGCAGGTCTGGACGTCGCCGCGATAGCTGATGAATCCGAACCCCCGGCCACCCATGCAGCCACTGGGCATCATTGAGGCTGGAGGCTGGAGGCTGGAGGCTGGAGGGATCCCTCCGGCCTCTCGATACAGTCTGGCATACTGCGGCCCACATGTCACGCGCAACTCAATCGGCAACTCGGACTTGATCGTCAGCAGATCGGCAAGCAACTCGGCGTATTGCTTGGGTTCGAGAAGCTCGTCGGCGATTTCCTCGCCTCGCCCGGTCGGCACGAGGATGAACGGGTTCCAGCAATACGCCCCCAGCCTGCGGGCCAGCTCGGCAATCGCAGGGATTTCGGCCAAGTTGCAGCGGGTGATCGTCGTATTGATCTGGAATCGCATGTCCGCCCGCCGGGCGGTTTCG
>CAZDTD010000118.1:2585-4648 GCA_964507995.1 uncultured Pirellulales bacterium
GCGGGTGATCGTCGTATTGATCTGGAATCGCATGTCCGCCCGCCGGGCGGTTTCGGCAGCCTTTACGACGGTATCGAACGCCCCCGGCGTCCGGCGGAACGCGTCGTGGGTCTCGGCCTTCGCTCCGTCGAGGGAAAAGGACAGCGCCATCACGCCCGCTTCGCGCAGGAGCGGGAGCGACGCATCGTCGATGGCGTAGCCACAGGTGGCCATCACCATTCGCAGGCCCAAAGCCCGGCCATGCCGGATGAGATCGTAAATGTCCGGGCGTTCCATCGGCTCGCCGCCGGTGAGGATGATGACGCACTTCTCGTAGGCCGCGATACCGTCGAGGATGCCCTTCCACTGTTCCGTGCTCAATTCGTCCGCATGCGCCACGCGGCCGGCGTTCGCGCGACAATGCCGACAGTTAAATCGGCATCGGCGGGTCACCTCCAGCGCAAGCAATCGCGGCTTGTGATTCTGCCCAGGTTTCATAATCGCGGCAACTGTACCGAAATCTCCGTCGAACGTCAACGGACAGTACGACCGCAGCCGATCCTCGGTTCTATCACGCTGCCTGCAAGGACGGGCGGTCCCAATGCCCTGGATTTCCGCGGGATCTCACCTGTCCTGCACCCAGATGAAATCGACGCCGATTTCCGGATTGGCGACGCCCTCCGATGCGCCTGCGAATTCGAGCGTGAGGGTGTGATCCCCCGCGGCCAATTCCATCGGCATGAGGTCCATGCTGCGCAGCAGCGTCCGGTATGGGCAGTACAAATCCAGCGTATCGGCCCGATTCGCCAACTGCAGCGGCCGGTCGTCCAGGCCAAACGCCACCTGCCCCGACTGCGACGTCATGGCGAATGCGACGTGGATCTGTTTTTTGCCGGCGGTACGGATGGGAATCTTGAAGCTCTTTCGCTCGCCCTTGTCCCCAGGGGTCCAAACCAGCAGTTTGCCGCCGGCCCAGAGCCGGGCCTCCTCCAGGGAAGTGGCCTTGGCATCGAGCAGGCAATCCTCCGCCTCGAAGAACACGGACCGCGCAGCGCCGCCGCGGGCTGCCGGTTGCCAATTCTCCGGCAAGAGCGGGAGTCGAAGTTCCTCTGGCATGAGGGTCATATGATCGTCGGTCACGCCGGGACGGGCGTAATGGTATCCGATGCGGGCATACGACATGCCCGGCGTTCGCTCGTGGCTGTACAGTTCCATGTAGAAACGGATGCTCTCCTGGAAGGGAAGCGGATCGAGGATATGCCAGCGATAGTTCGTGACGAATCCCCGGTTGCCCGGCCCATCGTTGCGGGGTTGGCCGCAATAGGGGTACGTAAAGATGTCCGGCGAGGACCACGAGTAATTGAAGTAGTCCTCGGACCCGGTTCCAAAGGTCGAAGGCGTGCTCTCTCGGTCCACGAACACCTTCTCATCGCCTTCGCCCCACCAGTTCCCGCCGGGCGTCGGCACCGGACACGGATTCATCAGGTAGACCCCGGTCCCCACGTAGACGCCTTTTCCGGAGGCCAGCAGGAACGGCAAATCCTGCACGGCCCGGTTCGACGCGATCAGGTCATGATCCACCCGCCAGCGGGCTCGAAAGTGCATGGTCCGCTCATCCCAGGCGAACGGGATCGCATGGACTGTGCCCTTCGCGACGACCGCCTGATCGCCCAGATTGTGCAACTCGACCCGGCAGGACCGCTCGAAAGGCATCACGAACCGGCAGACCATCGTGCCATCGGGCTGCACCGTGAACGGCAGCGACTGGTAGGGATTGACGCCGGGGGCGGCCCCGAAGAAATCTCCCACGGGCGACTGCACCTGACCCCACGGGTAATCGTCGCAGGTGATCGTCAGCAGCGTCTGGCGGAGGGCTTTGTCCAAGTCGTCGGCAGTCAGTTTCAGGCTCAGTTGCCCAATGGCCGCCGGACCGTTCAGACGGGCCATGGCGCCGCTTTGCGACGCCTGGAGATTCAGGTCGAAGGGGTTTGCCGACTGCGTATCGACCGGCAGGTTCTTATCCGGATCGGAGAGAATCAGGCTCACCTTGTCGATCGTCTCGCGGTACTTGCGGATGTCCTCGG
>CAZDTD010000118.1:4748-11757 GCA_964507995.1 uncultured Pirellulales bacterium
CGCACGATGGCTCCCGGCCCGTTGACGTCCGCAATGAGATACTCGCCGACGCCGTTGGCGTCCGGGGCCTTGAGGACCGCCTCGAAATTGGGGATGGGCTCGCCGCCGAACCCGTCGGAATTGGCGAACCAGTCGGGTCCGCCCGGCAGCTTGCTCCGATGATCGTACGAGGAGAACTGCACCGTTCGGAACGTCGGCTCGGGGAACCTCGCCAGGCCCGTCATATCCACCATCTCCTCGAACAGCGAGCCGGTCGTGATCGTTGCCTTGTTCGCCTGCGAGCCTCCAAGGAGAACGGACGACCAAACAGACAGAAACAGACACGCCAACCCAACTCGTTGCACGGTGCGGCACATAGGATCTCCCTTTATACTCATTCACACACACATACCGTCCTGTTTCGCGTCAGAGGATACTCCAAAGTAGGTGCGATTCCCAGTTTTTCTTGAACATCGCGGGAAAACCGGCATCCTACTTGACGGATGACAAGTTTCGTCGATGTCGAGGGTACAGGATGAGTCCCGAGGACCAACTGGGAAGATTAGTCCGGCGCTGCCAGAGCGGCGAATACGCGGCTTTCGAAGAAGTGTTCAGGCAGTTCCAGCCGCGCCTTCGCTACTACTTGCGGCGTCTGGATTGCAGCGGCGATCACATCGACGACACGCTCCAGGACGTGTGGGTCAAGGTCGTTCGCGGAATCCGCTCGCTGCGAGACCCCAAGGCATTCATCGCCTGGCTGTATCGTATCGCCCGCAACGAGATCTACGGCCGAGGCCGGGCTCGGGACCCGTTCGTCGAGCTTCGCGACGAGCACATGGAACTACCGGCCGACGAAGCAGAACCGACGTTCACCGACGAAGACATCGGCCGATTGCATCGAGGGCTGGGCCGCCTCTCGCCGGACCATCGCGAAGTCCTGACGCTCTGTTTCCTGGAGGGAGTGCCCCAGGGCCAGATTGCCGAGATCCTCGGCATTCGAGCCAATACCGTCAGAACCCGAATCTATTACGCCAAACAGGCTCTGCGAAATCAGATGGAGAAGAGCCATGAATGATCTGCGGAACAGACTGCTGCTGGAAGATGGCATCAATCCGACCGACGTCTCCGAAGGGGAATTGGCCCGATTCCGAACGCTGCTGGGGACCGAACAGAAGCGAGCGAAACGGCTGAGCTGGATGGCCCAGATCCCCCTGTGGGGGGCGGCCCTGCTCCTGTTGGGAGTGTGCGTCGGCGAGGACCTTTGGGACCGCCTGGACATACCGTTCCTGGCCGCAAGTAGTCTGGCGGTGATCGCAATGTGGCTGATCTACCTCGGGCCCACGAGAGGGCTCATGCGCCGGCTGGAGGAGAGCCGTTCTCAAATTCGCAGCCTCAAGGATCGTCTTCCTGAACATGCCAACACCGGACCGAGCGGCATCCCCCTCGTCGCAAGGCAGGGACAAAGACGACTGGTCTTCTGGCCGGGCGTACTGCTTTTCGCGGTCATCGCGAGTCTGATCGCGGTGGTCGCCGGCAATGTGATCTGGCTGATGCTCACCGGCAAGCTCTCCGGGTTCGTCACGGTCTGGCAACTCGCGTTCACGTTTCTCTTCGTGGCCGCGATGATCCGCCGGGGCCTGACGGGGCCGCACTGCGATCTCAGGGAGCTGGAGCATCCTAATCGTCTATTCTGGATTGTGGCTCCGGCGATTCTCACCTTCGGAATCCCCCGCAGAGTGCAGGTTGCGTCGGTGACCTGCCTGCTGGCCTTGCTGGCCATCGCGACAATCCTCTCATTCTTCCAGGGCGGGACAGTCTACACCCGCGCGTTCGATAGTCTCAGGCAGGCGAGGAGCATCCATGCCATCGGATATGGCTTTCAGGATGGCAGTCCCATCAAACAATCGGAGATCTGGCACGTTCGAGTCGTCGGAACGCGGACCCAGTGGCAGCACGGCGAGCAGACCATCGACCTGTACGATGACGGGCAGGATCAATACGAATATGTCGAAGGCAACGATTACGCTGTCAAAAAACCCGGCCGGGGAGAATTGTTGCCTCGTGAACTCGTCGAACCTCTGCGATACCTCCAGGATGCCCGCCGCGATGAAACGCGAGACAGGACGATCAACGGGACCCTGTGTCTATGCTATGCGAGAGGGGACTCCAACCATCAATCCCTCATGTGGATCGACGAGGCCATGCGGTTCAGGCGATATGAGGAATATCGGCAGGTCGAAGGTCAAAGGCAACAGGTGGAACTGATCGAGATCGGCTACGATGAGTCGTTCGAGTTCGAGACGCCAGTCCGGACGTTCGAACGACGCGGCATCCGGATCGTCGAGCCCACACAGGTCCTGAATACCCGCTATGGCCTGGAGAACGCCATTGCGAGCACAGAAGTCCTGGGCTTGACGTTCGCCAGTTGC
Source organism: uncultured Pirellulales bacterium (assembly GCA_964507995.1). Lineage (GTDB taxonomy): Bacteria > Planctomycetota > Phycisphaerae > Sedimentisphaerales > Anaerobacaceae > PLanc-01. The sequence continues at coordinate 7,157 of CAZDTD010000118.1, forward strand.
GCGAGCGAGATGGACTGGATTGCATCGGATCGTTTAGGCCGTTGGTCACGGTCAACCTCCCTGCTGCCCAATCCAACATCGCAGACCTCGCGAAAGACCTCTATGAACTCGGCCACATGGTGACAGCCGTCAGCCGATCGAAACAAGACCTGTTCGTATCCGAAGCGTCGGGGATTACATCGGAGCAATTCCAGCACCGGCTGGAGAGCCTTCTGGCTGGGCTTCGACCAGAGAAGGAACCACTGGGATCGACTGGGCTCGGACCAGGGAGTACGGCAGCGCAATGAGCGAGCAGGTCCCTCAGCTCGCTTCAGGTTTCACAAGTCCCGCTTCACGCTTCAGCCACTCGTTTCCCCTTGTATTGCCGCCCAGCACTTGCTACAATGCCTCCCAATGTCGGCGAGGCTCGAATGGTGAGGCCATCAGCCGCAAGAGTGAACAGCGGCAGGTCTAAAGGTGCACGGGCATGAACAAGGAGCCAAAATGAAGGTCGTCAAGTTCGGCGGCAGTTCGGTCGCCGATGCCAAACAGATCCTCAAGGTCGTCGGGATCGTCACCTCGGACAGCGCCCGACGGATCGTGGTCGTCTCGGCCCCTGGCAAACGCCACAGCCAGGATATCAAGGTGACCGACCTGTTGATCGCGCTGACGCACGCCGTGACGGCGGGAAAACCGTTCGAGAACGAACTCGCCGCCGTGGTCGAGCGGTACGCCGCCATCCAGCGGGAACTGAACCTGGACGCAGCCATCGTAACCGAGATCGAGAACGATCTGCGCCGGCGCATCCAGAGCCGCTCCGACAATGACGCCCAATTCATGGATACGATGAAGGCTGCTGGCGAGGACAACTGCGCCAAGCTGGTCGCCCAGGTCTTCACCAGCCAGGGGCATCCTGCCCGCTACATCGATCCGCGAGAGGCCGGCATGCTCCTGAGCGAGGATTTCGGCAACGCCCAGGTCCTGCCCGAATCCTATGAACGCCTGGCATCGCTCAAGGACACCAAAGACATCGCGATCTTCCCAGGTTTCTTCGGGTACACGCTGAAGGGCCAGGTGGCCACGTTCCCCCGCGGCGGCTCGGACATCACCGGGTCCATCCTGGCCGCAGCGGTGAAGGCCACCGTCTACGAGAACTTCACGGACGTCGATGCCGTGTACGCCATCGATCCGCGGATCATCCCGGACTCCCCTGCCATCGCGATCCTGACGTATCGTGAGCTGAGGGAGCTGTCGTACGCCGGGTTCGGGGTCTTCCACGACGAGGCCGTCGTGCCCGCCGTGCAGGCCAAGGTCCCCATCTGCATCAAGAACACCAACCACCCGGAGGCCCCCGGCACGCTCGTCGTCCCCCAGCGCAAGTATCGCCAGGGCGAAGTCACCGGCATCGCCAGCGCCGGCGGATTCAGCACGATCATCCTGAGCAAGTATATGATGAACCGCGAGGTGGGCTTTGGCCGGCACCTGCTCCAGATCCTCGAACAGGAGCATCTTTCCTTCGAGCACGTCCCCACCGGGATCGACAACATGTCGGTCATCCTCCACCGCGCCGCCCTGACTCCCAAAAAGGAAACGCAGATCCTGGATCGAATCCGACAGGAACTGCGGACCGACGATGTGACCGTCGAGCACGGCCTGGCCCTCATCATGATCGTGGGCGAGGGCATGCGGTATGCGGTTGGCATGGCGGCCAAGGCCTGTTCCGCCCTGTCTTTCGCAGGCATTAACATCGAGATGATGAACCAGGGTTCCTCGGAGATCAGCATCATGTTCGGCGTCAAGGAAGCGGATCGCAAAGCCGCGGTCGAGGCCCTCGCGGGCGCGCTCCTGACGCGCATGCCCGAGCACAAGGCCTGAGACCCAAATGACACAGACCGTCGCCGGCGACGTTCCCTTGCCGCTCTTGGAACCCGCTTTCTCCGCCCCCTTTCGGAAGGCGGCAGTTCGCGGGGATCATGTTTGCCGGCAGACCGATCCTGTCAACTTCGTTCCGTAGTCGTTCGTCGCTTGACAGCCACGATCCCGCCCCATACACTGTTTCGCTTCCGAGCGGGCGACGCTCGAACGGTACACAGGCAGTTAAGAAGGGACATACGATGAACTGCAAAGCATTCGTGGATGAGCAAATTTCTCAAATCCGCCAAACTGTGGGCAACGCCACGGCCATCAACGCCCTCAGCGGCGGCGTGGACAGTTCTCTCGTGACCGTTCTCGGGCATCGCGCTCTGGGCGACCGGCTCAAGACCGTCTTCATCGACAATGACCTCATGCGCGAGGGCGAGCCGAAGCGGGTCGTCGCCATGTTCGCCGAGATGGGGATCCCCGTTGAACTGGTGGACGCCAAGAAGGAATTCCTCGGCGCCCTGGCGGGCCTGACCGATCCCGAAGAGAAACGCCAGGCGATCACCGACACGTTCTATTCGAAGGTCTTCGGCAAGATCGTGAAGGACTCCGGCGCCAAGTTCCTGATGCACGGCACCATCCTGACCGACATCGAGGAGACCGTCGCAGGCATCAAGAGGCAGCACAACATCCTCTCCCAGCTCGGCATTGACACGAAGGAAGCCTACGGCTACGCGGTCGTCGAGCCGCTCAAGACGCTCCGCAAGGACGACGTCCGCGCGGTGTGCAAACACCTGGAGCTCCCGGACCAGGTCACGAACCGCATCCCCTTCCCCGGTCCGGCCCTGGCGACCCGCATCGTGGGCGAAGTCACGCACGAGCGGCTCGCCACCATCCGCAAGGCGACCGCCATCGTCGAGGAGGAACTGGCCGACACCGGAGCGTTCCAGTACCTGGCCGTGTTGCTGAACGACCGGGCCACCGGCATCCGCAACAACAAGCGCGAATTCGGACAGATCATCGTCGTCCGCTGCATCGAGAGCACCGACGCCCGCCAGGCGACGGCCACCGAGCTGTCCTGGACCCAGCTCAACCGCATCTGCGAGCGGATCACGACGGAGGTCCCGGACGTCAGCCGGTGTCTCTACGACCTGACGCCCAAGCCGCCCGCCACGGTCGAGTACATCTGATCGCCAGATGAGGTGAAGATAACGCCTTGCGGCGTCACGACGAACCGGATCGCCGCCATGTAGATCTTCACGCCCATCACCTGCCGGCCTTCGGGAACCGCGTACTCGATCGAGTTCCGCTTGCTTTGCGTCGATGTCACCACGATAATAGGCGATACTCGAAGTGCGGCCGTGAGTCGGCTGCGTGGCCATCATTCAGTGGAGACTACGAAAGGGGTGCCGGATGAACCTGGAAAACAGCAATCGAGAGCGTTCCACTTCCCGTCGGGAGTTCCTGCAACAATCATCCGGCGTTCTGGCCGGGGCGGCGCTGGCCACTGCGATCAACGCCAGAGCCCACGCCGGCGAGGACAATACGATCCAGGTCGCTCTCGTCGGTTGCGGCGGGCGAGGGACCGGAGCCGCGGTCAACGCCCTCTCGACCGAAGGCCCAACGAAGCTGATCGCCATGGCCGACGTGTTCAGCGACCGGATGCAGGCGAGTCTCCAAAGCCTGAAGACCCAGTTCGCCGACAAGGTGGACGTCCCGCAGGACCGCCAGTTCCTCGGGATGGACGCCTATAAGAAGGCCATCGACTGCATGGGAGCCGGAGGCGTCGTCCTGCTGGCGACCCCGCCGGCGTTCCGGCCGCTGCATGTCGAATACGCAGTGGCCAGGGGCTGCAACATCTTCATGGAGAAGGCGTTCGCCGTGGATGCGCCGGGCATCCATCGCGTCCTCAAGGCGGGCAAGGAGGCCGAGAAGAAGAACCTCAAAATCGCCAGCGGCCTGATGAGCCGGCACTCCAAGCCGCTGGAGGAGGCCATCGATCAGCTCCACAAGGGACTGATCGGCGACCTGATCACCTGCTGGGCCTACCGCGAGCACGGCATCGTGTCCTTCTCCAACAAGCGTCCCGGCGAGAGCGAGCTGGCCCACCAGATCCGCAACTACCACTGCTTCACCTGGTGCAACGGCAGCTTCCTCCTCGACTGGCTGATCCACAACCTCGACGTCTGCTGCTGGTGCAAGGACGCCTGGCCGGTCTGTGCGCAGGGCCAGGGCGGCCGGCAGACCCGCACCAATCCCGACCAGCTCTTCGACCACTACGCGGTCGAGTACCACTTCCCCGACGGCACACGTCTTTTCGCCCAGGGCCGGCACATCGAGAACTGCTGGGGCTTCTTCGGCGACGTCATCCACGGCTCCAAAGGCTCCGCCGTCCTCGGCGAAGGCGTGAGCAATCCGCGAATCTTCAAAGGCTACAACCAGACGCCGGAAAATGTGATCTGGCAGTACAAGGGCCAAGCGAAGAATCAATACCAGGTCGAGCACGACCTGCTGTTCGACGCGATCCGCAAGAACAAGCCCTACAACGAGACTCAGCGATCCGCCTGCGCCGCGATGGTGGGCATCCTCGGCCGCATGGCCGCCGAGTCCGGCCAGATGGTCACCTGGGACGAAGCAATGGCCTCCAAGCTCGTCCTCGCGCCGGGTTTGGACACTTGGACCCTCGACTCCCCTGCACCGGTGACGCCGGACGACAAAGGCAACTACCCCGTCGCCATGCCGGGAACGACGAAGGTGCTGTA
>CAZDTD010000119.1:0-11454 GCA_964507995.1 uncultured Pirellulales bacterium
CCGCTGGGCGTGGGGGCGGCCATGTTCATCGCGGAGGTGGCGCCGAAACCGCTCAAGCACGTGCTCAAGTCGCTTGTCGAAATCCTGGCGGCGATCCCGAGCGTCGTGCTCGGTTTTCTGGGCATCATCTGGCTGGGCCCATTCCTGCGGAACACGTTCGGCCTGTCGACCGGGATGTGCGGCCTGACGGGCAGCCTGCTGCTGGCCTTCATGGCGCTGCCGACGATCATCAGCATCTCCGAAGACGCCTTAGTGGGCGTGCCGAAATCATATCGCGAGGCCGCCTTCGGCCTGGGCGCGACCCGCTGGCAAACCCTCTGGCGGGTGATCCTGCCTTCCGCCTCTTCGGGCATTGTCGCGGCGGTCATGCTCGGGATCGGCCGGGTTGTGGGCGAGACGATGGTCGTGCTCATGGTCACAGGCAACGCGCCGGTCATGCCCAAGTCGATTCTGCAACCCCTGCGGACTTTGACCGCCACCATCGCAGGCGAGATGGGCGAGACGGTCGGCGGATCGGAGCATTACTTCGCTCTGTTTGCGGTCGGACTGGTCCTGTTCGCCATCACGTTCACGATCAACTTCATCGCGGACCTGTTCCTCAGGAGGGCCCGGAAATGAACGGAGCCATGATCCGCCAGCGCATCGCGTTCTCCGTCCTGGGGTTGCTGACGCTGGCCATCGTCGTGCCTATCCTGCTCGTGATCGTCTACATCGTCGTCAATGGGGCAGGGGCCGTCACGTGGGAGTTCCTCACCGCGGCGCCGAGGCAGGGCATGAAGGCCGGCGGCATCTTCCCCGCCATCGTCGGCACCATCCTGCTGGTCGTCGGCACGATGCTGTTCTCGCTGCCGCTTGGCGTGCTCTCGGCGGTGTATCTGGTTGAATACGCCCACGACAACCTGTTCACGCGGATGATCAAGCTGTCGGTCGTGAATCTCTCGGGCATCCCATCCATCGTCTACGGCCTGTTCGGCTTCACGATGTTTGTGATGCTGCTGCACCTGGGCACGTCGATCTTGGCCGGCTCGCTGACGCTGGGCATCATGAGCCTGCCCGTCATCATCACGGCGTCGAAGGAGGCCCTCGAATCAGTGCCCAACACGTATCGCGAGATCAGCCTGTCGCTGGGCGCGACGAAATGGCAGACTGTGCGATATTGCGTGCTGCCCTATGCGATCCCGGGCATCCTCACTGGGACGGTCCTGAGCCTGAGCCGTGCGGCGGGCGAAACGGCGCCCATCCTCTTCACCGTCGCCGCGTTCTACCTGCCCAGGCTGCCGCACTCGGTGTTCGACCAGGTGATGGCGCTGCCGTATCATCTATATGTGATTTCGACCCAGGTACCCAACATCCCGCTCGAACTGAGCTTCGCCACGGCGCTGGTGCTGGTGGGTCTGGTGTTCCTGATGAACCTCGTGAGCATCATCCTTCGCGCCCACTACCGGAAGAAGAGGCTATGGTAGACGAAGCGATCATCAAGACCACTAGTCTGAATGCTTACTTCGGGGCGCTGCAGGTCCTCAAGGACATCAACATTGAGGTTCATAGGAATGAGATCCTCGGCATTATCGGTCCCTCCAACAGCGGCAAGACCACCTTTCTGCGGGCTCTGAACCGCCTGAACTACCTCGTTCGGAACTACTCGCAGACGGGCGAGATCCTCCTGGGTGGCCAGGATCTCAAGGGAATCCGCGACAATATCCTCCGCAAACGGATCGGGATCATCTTCGCGTTGCCCCAGGTGCTGCCGGTGACAATCTTCGAGAACGTCGCCTACGGCCCGAAGGTTCACGGCATCACGAATCGGGAGAACGTCGAGTGGATCGTGGAGGAGGCCCTGAAGAAGTCCTACCTCTGGGACGAGGTGAAAGACCGCCTGGATCAGCCGGCGGTGCGTCTTTCCGGCGGCCAGCAGCAGCGGCTCTGCATCGCTCGGACGCTGGCGGTGGGGCCCGAGGTCATCCTCTATGACGAGCCCTGCTCCGGCCTCGATCCCATCTCGACCGCCAAGGTCGAGGACGCCATGCAGCAGTTGAAACTCGACTACACGCAGATCCTCGTGACCAACAACACGAAGCAGGCATCGCGCGTCAGCGAGCGGTGCGCGTTCTTCCTGATGGGCGAGCTGGTGGAACTTGGTCCAACCCAGCAGCTCTTCACGAAACCCAAGGACAAGCGAACGGACGACTACATTACCGGACGGTTTGGATAGAATTATGGAGAATTGATTATGGATGATTGATAATTGATGATTGAAGAAGCGGCTGGGAGTCCTCTTCCAATCATCCCTCATCCATTATCCATCATCAATATGGATATGCAGCCTGACGCCAAGGTCAAGACGATCGATCTGAATCTCTACTACGGCCCGTTCCACGCGCTGACGGACGTCAATATCGAGATTCCCGCCCGCAACGTAACTGCGATTATCGGTCCCTCCGGCTGTGGCAAGTCCACGCTCCTTCGCTGCTTCAATCGGATGAACGACCTGACCGAGCACGTCGACGTTCGCGGCCGGATCGTGATCGACGGCCAGAACATCCTCGACCACGAGACCGATCTGATCGCTCTTCGCCGCAAGGTGGGCATGGTCTTCCAGCGGCCGAACGTCTTTTCGCTGTCCATCTACAACAACCTCAAGTTCGGCCTGCGCATCCACAATTTGATGAGCAGGAAGGCCGACATTATGCGGACCATCCAGGAGAGTCTCGAACACGTTGGGCTCTGGGACGACCTCAAGGACAAGCTCAAGCGTAACGCCCTGTCTTTGACGCTCGAACAGCAGCAGCGGCTGTGCATCGCCCGCGTCCTGATGCTCAAACCCGAGATCATTTTGCTGGACGAGCCCTGCTCGACCCTGGACCCCGGCGCGACGCTGCGGGTCGAGGAGCTGCTCCGCGTGCTCCGTGAGGAGTACGCCCTGGTGATCGTGACGCACAACATGCAGCAGGCGGCCCGCTGTTCCGACTACACGGCCCTGATGTACCTGGGCCGGCTCGTCGAGTTCGGCGAGACGCACCGGGTCTTTACGAACCCGAGGGAGAAATTGACCGAAGACTATATCCGCGGAGCGTTTGGGTAATGTATGATTTACGAATTGCGATTTACGATTTGTTGACGCTCCACTTGGGCTGTCCCGCCGCGAAGCGGCCTCAAGGCCCAAATCGTAAATCACAAATCATAAATCGTCAATCTGGGAGTCTTTCATGGCCAGAGAAGGGTTTCACAATCGGATCAAAGAACTCGAACGCGATGTCCTGCACATGGGCGAGATGGTCATCGAGGCGATCAACAATTCCGTCGGGGCGCTCGGGAGTCTGGACGCCAGGATGGCCCAGAAGGTGGTGGACAACGACGCCAAGGTCAACCAGTTCCGATGGATGCTGGAGGACAAGTGCGTCGATCTGATTGCGTTGCAGCAGCCGGTGGCCTCCGACCTGCGGGAGATCATCGCGACGCTGAGCATCGTTCGCGACTTGGAGCGGATCGGCGACTACGCCGAGGGAATTGGCAAGATCGTCCTGATGCACGGTGATCAGCCGCTGGTCAAGTCGCTGGTTTTCCTGCCGCCCATGGCCGAGAAGGCCGTCAGCATGCTCCGACGGAGCCTCGAAGCCTTCGTCAATCGCGACGCGGACAAGGCCCGGCAGATCTGCCTGGAGGACGACGAGGTGGACCGCCTGCACGACCAGGCCTGTCGCGACCTCATCAATCGGATGGTCGAGAATCCGTCCGTCATCACGCGGGCCACGTACCTGATGTGGGCCGCCCACAACCTCGAACGGATCGCCGACCGCGCGACGAACATCTGCGAGAGCGTCGTCTACCTGGTCACCGGCGTCCCCGGCGAGATGAACGTCTCACGATACTGATCGCGCCGACCCAATCAAGCATTCTTCAGAGACGTCCTGTTTCTGATTGAAAACGGGCATCCCGCCGGATACCTTAGGGCCGATTGACCGGCGCCCGGGTTGGGGCAGGGATGTGCCGTGCACACCGTTACTGTTGCAAACCCGCCTGGGCAACGTGTTGCCGGATGTCGGAGGTACCGTAACGTGGGAGGTCGTACCATGCGTAGAGTCAACATCATTCACGTCGCTTCGATTGCCGTCGTGCTGTTTTCGTCCCTGGCGCAGGGCCAGTGGAAGCCGGCGGCCGGCCCCTTGATGACGAAATGGGCCAGAGAGGTCTCGCCCGAGAATGCCTTGCCGGAATACCCCAGGCCGCAGATGGCCCGTCGGAACTGGCTCAACCTCAATGGACTTTGGGATTACGCGATCCAGCCCAGGGATGCGGCGAAGCCCGACGCCTTCGACGGCCAGATCCTCGTTCCGTACCCGATCGAGTCGGCCCTTTCCGGCGTGATGAAGCCCGTCGGGCCGGACAATCGCCTCTGGTACCGCAGGACCTTCGAGATTCCGGAAGGCCGACGGTGGAGCCAGGAGGGACGGCGCATCCTGCTGAACTTCGGGGCCGTCGATTGGGACGCCACCGTCTGGATCAACGGCAAGGAAGTGGGCAATCACAAGGGCGGGTACGATCCCTTCACGTTCGACATCACCGACGCTCTCAAGGATGGCGGCCCACAGGAGATCCTCCTGTCCGTCTGGGACCCGACCGACGCCGGCACGCAGCCTCGCGGCAAGCAGATTCGCAATCCGCACGGCATCTGGTACACCGCTGTCACCGGCATCTGGCAGACTGTCTGGCTCGAACCGGTGCCTTCCGCGTACATCGGATCGCTGGAGATGACGCCCGACATTGACGCGGAAGTCCTCCGACTCAAAGTGCGCGTCGGGGGCAACATCCCCGACCCGAGCAAGTACCGCATCTTGGTCAATTTCGGCCGCCGGCCGGCCCGTGGGACGCGACCCACTCGGCCCCTGACGCCTGTCGCAAGCGGCGAGATCGGGGACGAGCTGAAGATCCCCGTGTCCGATCCGAAACTCTGGTCGCCGGATTCGCCTCACCTCTACGAGATTTTGGTTTGGCTCGTGCCGCAAACGGATGCCGCGGGACAGGAGGGACAACCGCCGGCGGGATTCCGTGGCGGCGACAGTGTCGAGAGCTACTTCGCCATGCGGAAGATCGCCCTGCAGAAGGACGAGGCCGGCGTCAATCGCCTGTTCCTGAACAACAAACCTCTGTTCCAGTTTGGCCCGCTCGATCAGGGCTGGTGGCCGGATGGTCTGTACACCGCGCCGACCGACGAGGCCCTCAAGTACGATATTGAGGTCACGAAGAAGCTGGGCATGAACATGGCCCGCAAGCACGTCAAGGTCGAGCCCGACCGCTGGTACTACTGGTGCGACAAGCTGGGCCTGCTCGTCTGGCAGGACATGCCCAGCGGCGACCGCTACATCGGCGGCAACGACCCCGACATCCGTCGGAGCGAGGAATCCGCGAAGCAGTTCGACCTGGAGCTGACCCGCGTGATCGATGCCTTCCGCAACCACCCGAGCATCGTGATGTGGGTTCCGTTCAACGAGGGCTGGGGCCAGTTCGACACGCCGCGAGTGGTGGAGATGGTCCGCAAGCTCGACCCGACCCGCCTCGTGAACAACGCCAGCGGCTGGACGGATCGCGGCGTCGGCGACGTGATGGACATTCACAGTTACCCCGGCCCGGATGCGCCTCGCCTGGAAGCCAGGCGTGCCGGCGTCCTCGGCGAGTTCGGCGGTCTGGGCCTGCCCCTGCCCGGCCACACCTGGCAGGCGGAGAAAAACTGGGGCTATCGCAGCTACACGAACGCCGATGAGTTGACCGATGCGTACCTGGCCCTGATCAAGAAGCTCCATCCGCTGACCGGCGATGCAGGCTTGTCCGCTGCGGTCTACACGCAGACGACAGACGTCGAAATCGAGGTCAACGGCCTGATGACCTACGACCGCGAGATGATCAAGATGGATGCCGAGCGGGTGGCCGCCGCGAATAAGACGCTCTACACGCCGCCCGAGCCTCGACGGATGCAGGACGACAAGCTCATCCCGCCCGCCACGCCGCTGGTCGCGTGCGACCCGTACTTCAGCATCTGGTCGCCGGCGGACAATCTGACCGATGAAGACACCACCCACTGGACGGGCAAACCCCATCGCCTGACCAGCATGGTCCGCATCGACGGCAAGCCCTATCGCATTATGGGCACGACGCCCGGCAAGGTCCCGCCGATGAAGCAGACCGGTCTGACCGTTCTGCCCACGCGGACGATCTACACGTTCGAAGAGGCAGGCATCGCACTGACGTTGACCTTCATGACGGCCGCGCTGCCCCAGGACATGGACATCCTGTCCCGGCCGGTGACGTACCTGACGTATGAATCGCGGTCCACGGATGGTCAGAAGCACGAGGTGCAGGTCTATTTCGATGCCTCCGCCGAGCTGACCGTCAACACGTCGAATCAGCAGGTGGTCTGGGCCGACGAAGAGATGGGCGGCCTCGTCGCCAGCAAGGTGGGCTCGAAGGACCAGCCCATCCTCGCCAAGAGGGGCGACGACATCCGCATCGACTGGGGTTATCTCTACGTGGCGGCGCCGAAGACAGCGGTGTCCTCCCGCGTGTTCGCGAGCCGACGAGCGGTTCAGGATGGTTTCGTTGCCGACGGCCTGACCTCTGTCGAAAGCGTCGCCGGGATGCCGGCGACCGCCGACAGCATCTGTGCCGCCGTGACATTGAAGGCCGACACGGTTTCGAAGAAACCCGTCGTCCGCTGGCTGATGGTCGCCTATGACGATCTCTATTCGATCCAGTACATGAAGAAGAACCTTCGTCCGTACTGGCGTCGCAACGGCTGGGAGGCCGCAGACCTGCTCAAAGCGGCGGCAAAAGACTACAAGTCGCTGACCAAACGCTGCGCCGCCTTCGACGAAGAGTTGATGGCCGACCTGACCAAGGCCGGCGGCGAGAAGTATGCCAAGCTGGCTGCGCTCGCCTATCGCCAGTGCTTTGCGGCGGGCAAGTTCGTCGCCGATACGAACGGCCAGCCCCTGCAATTCTGCAAAGAGAACCACTCGAACGGCTGCATCGGGACCTCCGACGTGTTCTACCCGATGGCCCCGCAATTCCTGCTGTTCGGGCCTTCGGTGGCGAAGTCCTTCCTCGTGCCCTTCATGAACTACGTGGCCAGCGAGCGGTGGAAGTTCCCCTTCGCGCCGCACGACCTGGGCCAGTACCCGCACGCCAACGGCCAGGTCTACGGCGGCGGCGAACGCACCGAGCAGAACCAGATGCCCGTCGAGGAGACCGGCAACCTGATGCTGCTGATCACCGCAGTGGCGCAGATGGAAGGCAACGCCAAGTTCGCCGGCCTCTACTGGCCGCAGCTCGAGAAGTGGGCCGAGTACCTCAAGGACAAGGGTTTCGATCCCGAGAACCAGCTCTGCACCGACGACTTCGCCGGCCACTTAGCTCACAACGTCAACCTCTCCGCCAAGGCCATCTGCGGCTTGGGCGCCTTCGGCAAGCTCTGCGAAATGCGGGGCGACAAGGCCAAGGCCGAGGAGTACTCGAAGATCGCGAAGGAGTTTGCCGCTCGCTGGGTGAAAGAGGCCGACGCAGGCGATCACTTCCGCCTGGCGTTCGACAAGCCTGACACGTGGAGCCAGAAATACAATCTCGTCTGGGACCGCATCCTCGGGCTGGGCCTCTTCCCGGATGAAGTCAAGCAGAAGGAGATGGCCTACTACAAGCGAATTCAGAACAAGTACGGCCTGCCGCTCGACAACCGCTCGCTCTACACGAAGCTCGACTGGATTCTCTGGACCGCGACGCTGACGCAGAACCGCGAGGATTTCGAGGCGCTCGTGGACCCGGTGTTCCTGTTCCTCAACGAGACGCCGGACCGCTCCCCCATGACGGACTGGTACTTCACGAACGATGCCCGCAAGCGGGGCTTCACCGCCCGCCCGGTCGTCGGCGGCGTCTTCATTCAGATGCTCTACGACAAGGCCGTCTGGCAGAAGTACGCCCGCCGGGACAAGACCAAAGCCAGGGGTTGGGCCGCGATGCCCAAGCCGCCCGTGCTGGTGACGGTTGTCCCGACGGCGCAGGATGAGCCTGTGATCTGGCGGTACACGACACAGAAGCCCGCCGAAGGCTGGTTCCACACCGATTTCGACGCGAGTGCGTGGAAAGAGGGCAAGAGCGGTTTTGGCACGCGAGAAACGCCCGGCTCGATCGTCAACACCGTCTGGGACAGCCGCGACATCTGGCTGCGGCGGGAGTTCACGCTGCCCGAGGGCAAGTGGGACAACATCGGCCTGAACGTCCATCACGACGAGGATGTCGAGGTCTACATCAATGGCGTCCAGGCCGCGACCGCCAATGGCTACACGAGCGACTACGAGCCGCTGCCGGTGAATCCGGCCGCGAAGGCCGCCCTCAAGGCAGGCAAGAACGTCCTGGCCGTCCACTGCCGCCAGACCGGCGGCGGCCAGTACATCGATGTGGGGATCGTGGAACTGATCGAGAACAAGTAAGATGCAGCCACAGAGGGCACGGCACAGAGAACACAGAGAAGATTGAAGAAAAACGGGGACACAACCGTCGACGTCGGGTGTCTGCGTCTTTCATGCCTTCCCCACAACTCTGTGGTCTCTGTGCCCTCTGTGGCAAACACAAATGAAACAGGGTCTGTGAAGGGGCGCAGAGATGGCATTGCTGATGGGATATGATGTCGGGAGTTCGTCGGTCAAGGCAACGCTGCTTGACGCTGGGACCGGCAGGGTCCTCGCGTCGGCGACCTCGCCGGACCGCGAACTGGAGATGATCGCGAAGAAACCTGGTTGGGCTGAGCAGCACCCCGACACATGGTGGGAGCACGTCAAACGCGCGACCGCCAGCATCCGCGAAAGGAGTCAGTTCGATCCGTGGGACGTCAAGGCCATCGGCATCTCGTACCAGATGCACGGCCTGGTCGCGGTCGACAACAAGCAGCAGGTCCTGCGCCCGTCCATCATCTGGTGCGACAGCCGTGCCGTTCAGATCGGCCAGGCGGCCGCGAAGGCCATCGGCCCGAAGAAATGTCTCAAGCGTCTGCTCAACCTGCCCGGCAACTTCACCGCCTCGAAGCTCGCCTGGGTCAAGGCCAATGAGCCGAAGGTCTACGCGAAGATCGCCAAGATCATGCTGCCCGGCGACTTCATCGCGATGAAGATGACGGGCGAGATCCAGACCACACCCTCCGGCCTGTCCGAAGGGATCTTGTGGGACTTCGAGAAGGACGCTTTGGCGGATTTCGTCCTCGCCAACTACGGCATATCGAGCGATCGGATCGCCGAGACGGTCCCGACGTTCTCCATCCAAGGCGAGTTGACCGTCGCTGCGGCCCAAGAACTGGGTTTCAAAGCCGGCACCAAGATCAGTTATCGCGCGGGCGATCAGCCCAACAACGCCTTGTCGCTGGGCGTCTTGAAGCCCGGCGAGGTCGCTGTCACTGCGGGCACCTCCGGCGTCGTCTACGGCGTCACCGACAAGAAGAACTTCGATCCGAAATCCCGCGTGAACGTCTTCGTCCACGTCAACCACGCTGCGAAGAAGCCCCGCTACGGCGTTCTGCTGTGCGTCAACGGCACCGGCATCCTCAATAGCTGGCTTAAGCACAACTTCGCCGGCGACGGGATCGACTATCCCCGGATGAACGAACTGGCCGCCGAGGCGCCGGTGGGCTCGGAGGGCCTCGTCATTCTGCCTTACGGCAACGGCGCCGAACGGACGCTGGAAAATCAAAACATCGGGGCCTCCGTCCACGGCTGGAACTTCAACATCCACAAGAAGAGTCACTTCCTCCGGGCCGCCCAGGAGGGCATCGTCTTCGCGTTGAACTATGGCCTGCAGATCATGAAGGGCATGGGCTCGAATCTCAAGACCGTCAAGGCGGGCAACGCCAACATGTTCCTGAGCCCGCTGTTCGCAGAGGCCTTTGCGACGATCACCGGCGCGACGGTCGAGTTGTACAACACGGATGGTTCGCAGGGCGCCGCCCGCGGCGCGGGGATCGGCGCCGGCCTGTACCGGAGCTCCGACGACGCCTTCGTCGGCTTGCAGCCCGTCCGCACGGTGCTGCCCAACAAGCGATTGAAGAAGGCCTACGAGGTCGCCTACGAGAACTGGCAGGCCGTGCTGGATCGAGCGACTGTGGAATAGGATGAATCCGAGGGCTGCACGGTGATGCGCCGGTGGGCAAGATGATGACAGCGGATCAGGAAAACGCGGAGACTCTCGAAGCGCACAGGAGGGCGATCGCGATCGCGAATCCCCAGGATCGTGTCCGCAGTTCCTGGAAACGGGGCCGAACGCGATATGTGACCGGGCTCAGGTTCCGCAAGCTGCTGTTTCTGGCCGGCCGGCGGCATTTCCCCGCCCGTATGATGAACCTCCTCGTCTTTCTGCTCGAGCGGAAGCGAGTCGCCCGGGTTCACTACGTGGCGCCTGTGGTGACTGTGGAGGCCATGAACGGCTGTAACCTGCGCTGCCCGGAGTGTGCGACGGGGATGTCCAACCCGTCGAGTCGCAGAAAAGGCAGGGCGGCCCTGGCCGATCTGAAATCGGTCATCGACCAGGTGTACAGGAGGAGTTGCCAGATCAACTTCCACCACATGGGCGAGCCGCTGCTGAACGAGGATTTCTACGCCGCCTGTGCGTACGCCGTGGAAAAGGGATTGTGGACTGCTGCGCACAGTAATCTGAACCTTCGGGCGGAGAATCTCGCGAGGAAGATCGTTGAGTCCCGCCTGTGCAACCTCGTCGTCTCCTGCGACGGCGTGACGCAGGCGGTCTACGAGAAGTATCGGGCGGGAGGGGACGTCGAACTCGTGTTCGAGAACCTGCGCGACATCGCCCGGTACAAGAGGACGTCGGGCTCCCGGTTCCCCTGGATCACCGCCCAGTTCCTCGTGTTCGAGCACAACTGGCGTGAGATGGAACGGTTCCAGGAACGGGCGATCTCGGCGGGGGCGGACGAGATCCTGTTTCTGCCGGGCTGTCGAAACGGATCGGCCAAGTCCGGCCACGTGGGAACCGACGAGGTGTTCGATCTCTCGACGCTGAGTTGGATCGCGAGGCAGACTCCCACCATGTGCTGCGAGCTGTGGGAAACCCCCATCGTCACCTACGACGGCGGACTGTTTCCCTGCTGTTTCTGTTATCGGGACGAGGACTTGTTCGTCACGCCCCAGGAGGCGGGCGGCCGGGCCATCGCAGACCACTGGAACGGCAGGGCGTATCACGCGGCGAGAAGCTTCTTCCTGGCCCAATCGACCCCCTCCGCAGACCTCCCGCAACCATGCCGTCGTTGCGAGCGGACCCTGGCCCGCCGAAACGCATAGCAACTCCCCACCAATTCGGGGTGACTGGACTTGAACCAGCGACCTCGTGCGCCCAAGGCACGCGCTCTAGCCAAACTGAGCTACACCCCGTCGAACTTGTCTACGAGGCGTATTATATCCCGGCCCCCCGGCT
>CAZDTD010000120.1:0-2484 GCA_964507995.1 uncultured Pirellulales bacterium
TGTCGCTCATGTCATTGCGAGCGAAGCGCGGCAATCTTCTCTTGGGCCAATAGCATGAGCAGGAAAGGGAACCGACCGGCGCAACGCTCAGCTGCCCAGGGTCGCGTTCGCTCGGGATTTCCCTGCTCACGGGTGCTTGACATTCTCTTGGCCCGCAGGCGGGAAATTCGAAATTCGAAATCCGAAACAAATTCAAAGGAACGAAATCCAAATGGCCGAAACGCTGTCGGCCCTCGGAGGCTCCGTTTTGAATTTTGGATTTTGGTCATTCGTGCTTGTTTCGGATTTCGAAATTCGGATTTCGAGTTTGTTCCGTGTGTTTTGTTGAATTCAACGGCTGGTCATGTACTCTCCCACGATCTTGGCGATCCTCTCCGCGGTCTGGCCGTCCCACAGCGTGGGAATCTTGCCCTGCTTCCATCGACCGGCGAGGATTTCTCCCGTGTGCTCCTCGATGCTGGCCATATCGACCAGTTCGTTCGTGCCCTCGGTGATCGTGATGGGACGCTCGGTGTTCGGCCGCAGCGTCAGGCAGGGCAGACCCAGGTACGTCGTCTCCTCCTGGATGCCGCCGGAATCGGTCAGGATGAATCGGGCGTTTCTTTCGAGCGTGATGAATTCGCGGTACCGCACCGGGTCGACAATCCGCAGCTTGTCATCGGATGATGCGTCGAGGCCGAGCGTTTCGATGTTCTTGCGGGTCCTCGGGTGGATTGGGAAGATCACGGGAGTCTGGGTGGACAACTGCCTGAGATATCTCAGGATTCGTTCCAAGCCGCTGCGTTCGTCGACGTTCGACGGCCGGTGCAGCGTCACGAGGACGTAGCGCCCGGTCTCGACGCCGAATTGCCGGACGATCCGGCCCTGGTGATCCGGGTCGATCTTGCCCAGGATCGTCACGAGCGAGTCGATCATGATATTGCCGACCCGGTGGATCTTCTCTTGCGGGACGCCCTCGCGGAGCAGGTTCTCGTCGCCGTCGGGCGACGGGGTGAACAGCAGGTCGGAGATGGCGTCGGTCACGCGGCGGTTGATCTCCTCGGGCATGGTCTCGTCGAAGCTGCGAAGCCCCGCCTCCACGTGGGCGACCGGGACGAGCAGTTTCTTGGCCGTCAGACTGCATGCGACGGTGGAATTCACGTCGCCGAAGACGACGACGAGGTCCGGCTTCTCCGCCAGGACCACCTTCTCGAACTCGACCATGATCCGGGCCGTCTGCTCGGCGTGCGAGCCCGACCCGGCGCCGAGGAAATGGTCCGGCTTGGGCAGTTCCAGGTCCTCGAAGAACGCCTGGGACATCGCGTAGTCGTAGTGCTGGCCTGTGTGCACGATCACAGGGTTCAATCGCTCGGACCTGGCCATCTCGACGTACAGCGGGGCCATCTTCATGAAGTTCGGCCTGGCGCCGACAACCAACAGGATCTTAGGCATATCAGCCTGCTCCTTGTGTAGGGTGCGTATCACGCACCATTTTCCCTTCGCGCCCCGGTGATGAAACGGTGCGTGATACGCACCCTACAGGACCGCGTCGTAGATCTGCAGCAATCGCTCGCTTTCCTTCTCCCAGTTGTATTCTTCCAGGACGGCCTTACGACCGCGTTCTCCCATTTCCCTCGCCTCCTGCGGGCGCTCGATCAGATACTCCATCGCCCTTGCGATCTGGTCGGGCTTCGACGGATCGACGAGGATCCCGCAGCGATTGGGCTCGACGATCTGACGATAGAGCGGAAAGTCCGACGCGATCACCGGCAGGCCCACGAGCATGTAGTCGAACAGTTTGTTCGGCAGGCAGCTCGTGTTGTTCGAATAGGGCAGGTACGTGATGACGCCCATCGACGCCTGCGAGGAGAGCCGCTCCTTTTCCTCGTAGGGCACCCAGGCGATGAACTTCACGTTCGCTGCGACGCCGCGACGGGCCGCAAGGTCTTTCAACTCCTGCTCGAACGACTGCGGCCGGCACGATCCGACGAGGCACAGCTCCCAGCTCGGGCGTTCCTTCGCCACGAGACTGAAGGCCTCGATTACCTGGACGAGTCCGCGGGTAGGCGACATCGCGCCGAGATAGACGATCTTCTCCTGCGGCTTTCGCTCGAACGCGTCGGACAACTCGACGATCGGGTAGTTCTCGACCCGGCCCGAGCGGACTTTCATCTTCTGATAACGGGCCCCCACGAACGGCGTGGTATAGATCACGTAGTCGAAGAACCGCACCACTGCCCGTTCGAACAGATCGAACGAGTTGCTGATCGCACGCCGCAACGGCCTGGCGAGGTAGTATTTGTCGAGGATGGCGTTCGGGTAGTGCTCGTGCACGTCCCAGATCACCCTTTTGCCTCGCAGCTTCAGCAGCAGGCCTACGATCATCAATTCCGGATCGTGGAAGTGGTAAACGTCTGCGTCCTCCCGGACCGCCAGGCGATAGAGTCGCCAGAGGACTTTCGTCATCCGCTGGAGCCGGCTCTTCGGCTCGGGCAGGGGCACGAT